>NZ_AP017459.1:0-371510 GCF_002355835.1 Candidatus Endomicrobiellum trichonymphae
ATGAGAATTTCCGTACCTGATTTATGGCAAAAGGTCATAAACAATATTAAATTGTCCGTAACACCTGAAACTTATAATCTGTGGATTTCACCTATAAAACCTCTAACCCTTGAAAACAATATATTTACTTTAGAAGTGCCAAATATCTATTTTTCACAGTGGATAACAAACAACAAAAAAAATATTGAGCAAATTTTATCCGATTTATGTGGACAACAGATAGCTTTAGAGTTAAAACCACATCAAAATATATCCGACATAATAAAAAAAGTTGAAGATATGCCTGATCATGAAGATGTTCGAGTGCTGATAATGCAGAAAGATCAGATAAATCCTAAATACGTTTTTTCCGGCTTTGTTATCGGCGCTTCAAACAGATTTGCGCACGGATGTTCCGAAGCGGTTGCAAAAAATCCCGGCAAACAGTTTAATCCTTTATTTCTTTACAGCGGAGTAGGACTAGGTAAAACGCATTTGTTAAACGCAATAGGCAATCACATAAAACAGTCAACGCCAAAACTAAAAGCTCTTTACGTCACCTGTGAGAAGTTCGTCACGGAATTTATAGAGTTAATACGATTTGATAAAATATCGTTTTTCAAAAGCAAATACAGAAGTTTAGTAGGAACGAAGTATCGACCCTGTCTAATGTGCTTAATTGGAGTTTTCCGACTTTACTTGTGCTTGGAGAATGTCTGTATTTCTCTGGACATCGAGTATTAATTTGAGGCAAAAGACTTGATTAATTATTAAATTATAAATTATGAAAAAGCCTGCAGAAATGCAGGCTCTTTTTTTGCGTTGTGTTATGTGTTTTCGGTTTGGTTTTTTTGGCAAAAAGTGGCTATAAATAAGGATTTGGCTTACTCTCTATCTCTAACTACTCTATTGCTACTAAGTCTGGCAGACAATTTTTGAGATTTTAAAAAGATAAAAAGCAAAGAATTTAACGGCAAGCCTTATTATAAAAATTACAAAGAGATTGTATTAGTCGCAAAAGAAGCAAAGCAAATAAAAATAAAAGAGAACAATATTAAGAAAGTCGAGTTAACTTCAATGCCGACTAAATACGGCATAGAGAATGTAGCAACTTTCAATCTATTCAATAGCAAGATGTTTACTTATCCAAACGACAAAAGAAAAAAAGCGAAAGTAAGTATGAAAATAAGATTTAACGATGGCACCAGCAAAGAGTATGAATTGTACAGAGGACAGATTGCACGTCATAACGATACGGGAACAGGGCAATTAACAACAACGCACGCAAAGATATTCCTTGCCATCACACATATTTGGCAAGAGCAGAAAAGCAGATTCGCTAACGACAGCTATTGTGCCGTTGTTGATACTTCATTAACAGAAATCGCAAAGAAGTTAGGTTATAAAAAAGTAAGCGGAGCCGACCGAAGCAGAATACTGCAAAAGATAAAAGAGATGGTATATTTTTATATGATGGTTTCAGACGGGGTACGAGATTGCGGATTTTCACTTTTAAACAATATTATCGTATGGGATAAAGAAGACCGCAAAGAGAACAATTACAAATCAACGATAAGAATTTCTATAAGTCCATTCGTTTCAAAACAATTATACGACAGAAAAATTATTATGAGAAAACCTCAATGCTATAAGATTAAAAATCCTACGGCTATTAAATTCCTGTTATGTTATGACAAAAGAATAGTTGCGGGAAACAGCTTAAGAATGAATATATCCGAAGTAGCAAATGATTTGGAAATAAATATATCTACTAATAAATCAATGATAATTGAAGTACTAAACAATGCATTAAAAGAATTAAACGGCTACGAACTTAACGATAGTTATCGCTTGTATGTAGAATTAGTTAAAGAGGAAAAGGAATGGATTGTCGTTGCCGACCGTATCTTAAAAGAGAAACAACAATCATTAGAAGTGAACTGCAGAACTGACATAGAATGCGAAGCATAAGAGGAGCGAAGCTCCGTGCTTGTCTTTCCTATCTTAAAATACTGCCCTCAAAAAGCTCAAATCTAAAGGTAAATATAGTCATATCAAACATTGTCTAACATTCTGTCTTTGAAAAAAAAGCTATGATAAAATATTAAGTGGAATATAAAAAAGAAACTGACTATTATGAAAACGATATGCGTCATATTGCTGACGCTCTAAAACTTGAAAAATATTTGTTCAAATAGTATCCGTATCAGCAAGGATATAGGCATTATAACTCTACTTGATGTATATAATTGCCCACTGTAAATAGATTTGAGGGTCAAAAATGACTGACTTCCACCCACGTTTAGACCCTTCAAAAATATATTTAGTCCAGCCAAATAGTGATAATTCTCTTAATCTGTAAGCAGAGATATTCTTATGAAAAAAACTAATAATAAATATAATAAAGATAAATATAAACCCATAGAAAATGCATTTCCTATTAACAATCCGTTTAGAAGTTCTAGAACTGTTCAAAAAGCTTTAAAAATAATTAATAAAAAGGTTGTTAAAAAAGATTAAATGAGGATATGATTGTAATTAAATTTAAAAAAATATTTGCTGTGATTTTAATGTTGTCTGTGTTCTTGTCTGGCTGTCAGAGGAAGGTTATAACAGGCGTTTCTAAAAATAAAAATGATGTTTCAACTTTAACGAATACTCCTGCTCCATGGGATAATGATACATGGTGGGATGGTCATAAGTTTACCGAAGCTACTAAGAACTTGTTACGGCCTTGGGATGATTAGTTGTCTGCGCCTACTCCATCGCTTACTCCTACTTCACCAGAGCCTGCGTCTCAAGGCAAACTCAAAAAAATGGCGTTGTTATGCCCGCCATTAACACAATTTTCTTTTATGTCGCCCGCACTTGTTTCCCCAATCATATCAATTTCAAGAGCAGCGCTCTTAGCTGTGCCAACTGTCTGCGGAATGTGGTTCGCACTATTCTCTTATAGAAACGAAGTATCGACCCTGTCTAATGTGCTTAATTTGAGTTTGCTAGCTCTCTGCATTGGAAGTGTACGCTTATTTAGAATTCTACGTTAAAAACTCGATTAATTATTAAATTATAAATTATGAAAAAGCCTGCAGAAATGCAGGCTCTTTTTTTGTGTTGTGTTATGTGTTAGTAGTTTGTTATAATATGTGTTCCTAGTTTGGTTTTTATGCGTTGGTAGTTTGGTTTTTATGCGTTGGTAGTTTGGTTTTTATGTGTTAGTAGTTTGGTTTTTATGTGTTGGTAGTTTGGTTTTTATGTGTTAGTAGTTTGGTTTTTATGTGTTAGTAGTTTGGTTTTTATGTGTTTTCGGTTTGGTTTTTATGTGTTTTCGGTTTGGTTTTTATGGCAAAAAGTGGCTATAAATAAGGATTTGGCTTACTCTCTATCTCTATTACTACTATTAAAGACTATGTCTGCCTAAAGTCTGGCAGACAATTTCCTTTTGAAATTTTAAAAGAAAAAAAAGACAAAAAACCAAAGAAATAAAGGATAAAAAATGTGGAATGAAATCATTACAGAATTAAAAGAAAAAATACCGACTGAATGGCTTGAACCAATAAAAGAGGAAAGCTTTAAAGACGATATGTTAACGCTTGCTGTTCCTGATACATATTATGCTCAAAAGTATGAAACTGATTATAAACCATTAATTCAAAATATACTAAAAGCAAAAACAGGCAAAGCCGTCGGCTTGCAATTTCAAATTGTTGCTTCTAAATTACTGGCAGAGCCTGTTATAAAAGACGAAAAGCCAAAAACGCAATTAATGAAAAAAACGAAGTTTAACGGCAAGCCCTATTTTAAAAATTCTGCGGAGCTTGCATTGGTTGCAAGAGACGCAATTCAAGTAAAAAATATAGATACTCAAAATGCCGAGTTAACTTCAATGCCGAGTAAATACGGCATAAAAGATGTCGTATCTTTTTGCCTCTTTAATAGCAAAATGTTTACTTATCCAAATGATAAAAGAAAAAAAGTTAAAGTTAGTATGGATGTAAGGTTTAGTAATGGCACTCTTAAAACGTTTGATTTATATCGAGGTCAAATTACGTTTAATGATGTTGGTCGTGGACAGTTGACAACAACGCACGCAAAGATATTCCTTGCCATTATTCATATTTGGCAAGAGCAGGGTTGTAAGTTTGCGGATAATAAGGGCTTTTATGCAGTTGTTGATATTTCAATGCGGGAGCTTGCTAAACGGTTAGGCTATCAAAAATTAAGCGGAGCCGACGTAAAGCGATTGACTGTATTGACTAACGACCTTGTCGATTTCCCTATGATACTTTCTGATGGATATACGGCTTATACTTTTACATTCTTGTTTGACGTTGTTGCCCGCACTTTTAAAAAGAGCAGAAGCAATAGGACTATGTTGAGATTAACTATTAATCCTTTTATTTCAAAACAATTTTACGATAGAAAGGTTTTCTTAAGAAATCCTCAATGCTATAAAATCAAAAATCCTACTGCTATTAAATTTCTGTTATGTTATGACAAAAGAATAGTTAAAGGAAATGGTTTAAAACTAAATATATCTGAAGTCGCAAATGATTTGGAAATTCTAACAGAGCAAAAATCAATAGTTGCCGAACATTTGGGAAATGCGTTTCAGGAGTTAAACGGATACGAACTTAACGATAGGTATCGCTTGTATGTAGAATTAGTTAAAGAAGAAAGGGAATGGATTGTCGTTGCTGAACGTATCTTAAAAGAAAAAACAACAATCATTAAAAGTGAACTGCAGAACTGACATAGAATGCGAAGCATAAGAGGAGCGAAGCTCCGTGCTTGTCTTCCCTCTCTTACTTAAAAGCCTGCCTTTAAAAAACTCAAATCTAAAAGTAAAGATAGTCATATCAAACGTTGTCTAAAATCTTGTCTTTAAAATCTATTCTGTTTACTTTTAAAACGTAAAAAAACTATTAAAAATCGTAAAAACTGTGTTAAAGGCGCGCTGGCGCCTCAAATAACGCAAAAATTACATTAAGAACGTCATAAAATGTCAAAATATGTCAGTATTGTGTCATAATAAGGAATTATCACATAGTCTAAAGCCTTAAAATTGTATTAGCACGCTGTCCACATTGTTTTTGATTATTGTGGAAAAATGTGAAAAAAAACCTTACTTGATGTATATAATGCCCATTGCGTACCAATTTCAGGAAAAAAATGCCAGTTGGATATACTTGATATGCAATTGGCTGACTTGTTTCAAAAAGACACCGATTGTACCTCAAAATAACAGCGATAGTTTATGAAAGCGTAAAAAGCTAAGACGTTATGATAATGCTTAGTCGCTGTTTGTAAATATGGCGAAAAAATGTATTATATGTTTATAGGCTCGTACAACATTTGGATAATGCTTGTGATATATAAATAGTCAAAAGCCGTCTTAAAGTAGACGGCAAAAAAACTAAAAAAAGTGAGCGAAGCGAACACCTATTATACTTGATATACATATCAAAAAATAGACCCGAATAAAACTTATCTGCTTTGTTATACAAACTTACCTTAAAATCCACGAAAAAAAATATCTGGACAGTTTAAAGAAAAAAATGAAATTGAAAAAAACTTTATGCGTATATTTAACGCTTGTTCTGTTTTTGACAGGCTGTGGAAATCTTAAAAGCCATATAAGAGGTAATCAGAATACTGACGCTTTCTGCCGACCAGCAGACAGGCAATATTATAAAAAGCGATAATAGTGGAATAATTGAAAAAGAGGAAATAAAAAAATTTGACTATAAAGTAATTGGATTAGTTGGATTAGACGATGATGGCGATTTATTTCAAGATGAAGATGAAAAGGAGAAAACTTCCAGCAAAGAACCAGAGCTGATGTGGCAGGATAAGGCGAAAAAGTATGCTGGTGATGCTGGACACTTTTTGTATGAACATAAAGGGAAGATAGCTTTTGCTGTGGTAGTAGTAGCTGGTGTTTACTGGTTCGGGATAAGACCTATAAAAACGGGCTACCCGTACAACCAGAAGTCTTACAACTACGACAACAACAAGCTTTACAACAATACCAACAGCAACAGCACGAAATAGAAGCACTATTTGTACCAGACGACTTGTTAGACACGGATAGGACCGAGCTGGATGTGATGTTATCTGACCTATAAAGACAACTAACCCAACTATACCAACTACAAGAACTACTACTACTACAACGACAATTACAACAAAGACTGCTTTTAGCACAAGAACGGCAACAACTATTACAACTACAAATAAGTCTTTCTACAACACCAAACAATGCCATTTCTGCAAATAGAATACTTAGGGTACCAACATCGATTAACACAACAATTATTGCAACAAGAACAACAACTAGCAGAACAACTATGACTACAAGCAGTATAATATTTTAAATAAATTAAAATGAGAGATATTCTTATGAAAAAAACTAAAGATAAATATAAACCCATAGGAAATGCATTTCCTATTAACAATCCGTTTAGAGGTTCTAGAACTGTCCAAAAGGTTTTAAAAATAATTAATAAAAAAGTTGTTAAAAAAGATTAAATGAGGATATGACTGTAGTGAAATTAAAAAAAATATTTGCTGTGATTTTAATGTTGTCTGTGTTCTTGTCTGGCTGTCATAGGCAGGTTATAACAGGTATTTCTAAAAATAAAAATGATGTTTCAACTTCAACGAATACTCCTGCTCCAGAGGACTACGCCTACTACTCGGTCTTGGCTTTGGTAATTTCCATCGTCTACGCCTGCTCCTACTTCACCAGAAGACTACGTCTCAAGACAAACTCAAAAAAATGGCGTTGTTATGCCCGCCATTAACGCAATTAATACTGGTTGAAGGTTTGACATTGCTAATTCTGTAATCCGCGAATTAGTTCTGTATCTCTTTTCTTTTATGCCGACCGCACTTAGTTCACCAATCATATTAACTTCAAGGTTAGCGCTCTTAACTGTGCCAATTGTCGGCGCACTGTCTATTGATAGACGACATACAGTTTCTAGTAGGCAAGGAAGGCTCGCAGGAAGAATTTTTCCACATGTTTAACAGTCTAAAAAAGCAGATAGTCATTTCGTCTGACAGACCGCCTAAAGATCTCAAAGACGTTGAAGAAAGACTCATTTCAAGATTTGAATGGGGTATTATAGCTGATATACAGCCACCGGATTTAGAGACAAGAATCGCAATTTTACGCAAAAAATCCGAAGAGGAAAAAATATATATCCCTGATGATGTTATTTTACATATAGCAACGCAGATCAAGTCAAACATAAGACAACTTGAGGGATCGCTTCTGAGAATAACAGCTTTTTTCAGCATTTACAGGAACACCTTTAACTGTGGATTCCGCACAAAAAATGCTCAAAATCATTAGAATAAATAACTCCGAACATATACAATAGAAAATATACAAAAAGCTATTTCAGACGATTTCAACATAGAAATAAAAGATATGAAATCAAAACGCAGGACAGACGCCGTTGCATTTCCAAGGCAAATCGCAATGTATCTTGCGAGAACGCTAACCGATGAATTTTCAACCAATGCTATTAGTTAGGCGAAGCGTTCGGCGGAAGAGATTACTCAACCGTCATGCACGCCTGCAATAAGATAAAAGAAAAAATGGACTCCGATCCATATTTTAACGCTAAAATTAATAAAATTATCAAAAAAATACGAAGCGAGCAATAAAAAGAACAACTCTGCGCATAAAATATAAAAATTTGATATAATATAAAAACAGGCTAATAATTCTAATAACTTCATTGCTTTATCAGCATAGTTATCTTCATTAAATTTTTATAAATTCTATTTGATAATTATACTTTTTTAGCATTCAAAAAAAACTTATCAACAATATACAGGACATTATAGTAACTAATGTGCTTTTATAGAAATTTGGGAGAAAGTGAATGAAAGTAATTTGTGAAAAAGAAGAATTAATGAGAGGAATTCAGATGGTATCTCCAGTAACACCATCTAAAAATACACTTCCTGCTTTGTCAAACATTCTATTCGAAGCCGAAAGAGATAAAATAAAACTTTCATCCACAGATCTTGAAATAGCTGTACAGTGTTATATTAAGGGAGAAATAACAGAAGATGGTGGAATTACGATACCCTCTAAGAGATTTGCAAACATTATAAAAGAGCTTTCTACTGACGACGAAATAGAAATTAAAGCCGATGAAACAAATCAGATAAATATTAAATCCGGAAAATCAAAATTTAATCTTATGGGAATTTCAAAAACAGAATACCCTGTAATACCGGAACCTCCTAAGAACAACAATTTTACTATTAAAAGAGGAATATTTGCCTCAATGCTCAAAAAGATTGTTTTTGCAGCGTCAAGAGATTCACAAAGATACGTTTTGAACGGAATTTATTTTATACTTGGAGACAGCAAACTTACAATGGTTGCCACAGACGGCAGAAGACTTGCTTATGCTAAGACTAATATAACACAAGCAGAGGTAAAAGGAAAAGCTATCGTTCCGACAAAAGCAGTAAATGATATATTAAGACTTCTTTATTCAGATATAAACTCTGAAGACATGAGAATCGGCATCTCGGACAATCGAATCTCTGCAGAAATCGATGATATAACTCTACTTTCAACGCTTATAGAAGGAGTGTTTCCAAACTATGAGCAAGTTATACCTAAAAAATCAGATTTAAAGATAAAACTTAATGTGAAAAACACACTTACTGCGGTAAAACAAATGGCTCTTTTGACTGATAACCACCTTTCGTCAGATAGATCGTCAGCAGTGAAGTTTTATTTTAGCCAGGATCTTTTGAAAATCTCAGCTTCATCAGCTGGAATCGGTTCAGGCGAAACCGACCTTGAAATTGAATATAAAAATGATCCGGCAGAGATTAATTTTAACCCAGATTTTATAAAAGAAATTTTCCAAAGCATTGATGAATATTCAGCGATATTTGAATTTACTAATTCTTTAAATCCTGCGGTAATATATCCTGAAACAGATGAAAACTATCTTTGTGTCGTGATGCCGATGAGAGTATAGAAGTGTCTTGGACGCGGTCTGAGGAAATAATTAGTTTATTAAAGAAAAAGCTGGGTTTAGACGAAGATTTTTTTATTGTAAGGAAAAGCTGGGAGAAAGAAATAGCTATAAGCGGCATTGAGATAAGTGGATATAAAAGCGGCACGATTTTTGCACAGACGCAGAGTTCAACTGCGAGCTTCGAGCTTACAGCTCGCAAAAAGGAAATAATAAAAAAGTTAAATCAGTATATCGGCAGTTCAAAAATAAAGAATATAAAAGTAGAGATAAAATAGTATATTTTATATTTCAAGTAGAAAAGTTGAATAATATTAAGAGGGTTTTTCATGGCAAATAAAGAAGTGAAGAATGAAAGTTCTGAAAAGGACGGTTATAGCGCGTCTAATATTCAGATTCTTGAAGGATTGGAAGCAGTGCGTAAAAGGCCTGCTATGTATATTGGTTCTACAGGCAGTCAGGGACTGCATCATCTTGTTTACGAAGTTGTCGACAATTCAATAGATGAGGTTCTTGCTGGATATTGCAAAAATATTGACGTTACCGTTCACTCTGATAATTCTATAACGGTACTTGATGACGGGCGCGGAATTCCTGTTGATCCGCATCCTGATCCAAAATTTAAGGGCGTGTCGGCTTTGGAAATAGTGCTTACTAAGTTGCACGCAGGCGGTAAATTTGATAAAAATTCATATAAAGTTTCAGGCGGTCTTCACGGCGTAGGCGTATCGTGTGTGAATGCTTTAAGCGATTTGCTTAAAGCTGAAGTCTACCGCAATGGGAAAGTTTATGTACAGAATTATTCAAAGGGCAAGCCTTTGTGCCCCGTTAAAGAATCCGGCGTAACGGAAGAGAGAGGTACTAAAGTTACATTTCATCCCGATCCGGAAATTTTTTCAGTAATGAAGTATTCATTTGATACCCTTGCAAATAGGTTAAGAGAGCTTGCGTTTTTGAATGCGGGTACGCGTATCAGAATTTCAGATGAAAGAGACGACGATAAGGAACATATTTTTGATTATAACGGTGGTATAAAGACTTTTGTGCAGTATTTGAATACAAATAAAAATGTTATTAATAAAGATCCTATTTATTTTGTAAAAGAAAAAGACGATGTGTATGTGGAAATTGCAATGCAGTACAATGATTCTTATAATGAACTTATTTTTACTTTCGTAAATAATATAAACACTGTAGAGGGCGGAACTCATTTGTCGGGATTTCGCTCCGCTTTGACGAGATCAGTCAATGAATATATCAAAAAAAATGAAGTTTCAAAAATTAAGGATTTAAAACTTTCCGGCGAAGATGTCCGCGAGGGACTCACTGCCATTATCTCAATTAAAGTTCAAGATCCTCAGTTTGAAGGTCAGACTAAAACAAGATTGGGAAATTCTGAAGTCGAAGGCATAATGCAGTCTGTTGTCGGCGATGCGCTTACAACTTTTTTGGAAGAAAATCCGGGCATTGCAAGCCAGATTTTAGATAAGGCGATTAACGCTGCGGAGGCAAGGGAAGCCGCTAGGAAAGCAAGGGAACTCACAAGAAGAAAAGGGGCGCTTGATTCGGCATCTCTTCCTGGAAAACTTGCGGACTGTTCCGAAAGAGATCCGCAAAAAACAGAACTGTTTATTGTTGAGGGAGATTCTGCGGGTGGTTCTGCAAAACAGGGCAGAGACAGATCATTTCAGGCTATACTTCCTTTAAAAGGTAAAATTTTAAACGTGGAAAAGTCACGCCTTACTAAAATACTTGCAAACGATGAAATAAGAACACTGATTACTGCAATAGGCGCGGGTATAGGCAAGGAAGAACAGGATTTTAATATTAATAAAGTTCGTTATCATAAAATTATTATTATGACCGATGCTGATGTTGACGGCGCTCATATAAGAACGTTGCTGCTGACGTTTTTTTACAGGCAGATGCCTCAGCTTTTGGACAGAGGTTATATATACATAGCACAGCCTCCTCTTTATAAAGTTAGAAGGAATAAAAGGGAGATGTATTTGGACTCTGAAGAAGAACTTGACAAGTTCTTATTCCAGCAGGCGCTCGACGGATTGTCGATGTCGCTTATACGAGACGGCGTAGAGGTAAAAGAGATTGATTATAAATCGTTGCACAAGATAGTTGCGAATATAAGTGAACTCGATATACTCTTAAAAAAGCTGTGGAAAAAAGGAGTTAGTTGGAAAGAATATCTCAGATTTAAAAAAGAGGGAAAACTGCCACTTTATAGGGCGATGAAAGATGGCAGTGTGAAGTATATTTATTCCGACAAAGAGTGGAAAGAATTTAAGGATCCGTTGTTTGAAAAACGGAGAGAACTTCTTGCTTCGCAAGGTGAGCTTGACGAAATTACCGAAAATCTTAAAACTGATGAAGTGATGCCGGAATATAAAGATTTATGGGAACTTCCGCGCGTAGATAATCTTGCAGAGCAACTTGAAGAAGAGGGTTTGCATCCGGAACATTATAGTGAAACGCACGCAAAACCGGTTTACAGACTTCAAGACTCTGAAAAGAAAGTTCAAGGAGAAATTTACGAACTATATTCTACGACAGAGCTTATTGAAACTATAAGAGAGTTAGGTAATAAAGGTGCCACTATCCAGAGATATAAGGGGCTTGGAGAAATGAACCCGGAGCAGCTTTGGGAGACTACAATGGATATAAAAAACAGAAAACTTTTACAGATAACTCTTGAGGATGCCATCGAAACGGACAGGGTGTTTACTACTTTAATGGGCGATCAGGTTGAACCGAGAAGACTGTTTATACAGACGCATGCTCTTGACGTGAGAAATTTGGATATATAGTGGCGAGATATGCTGTGTCTGTCGGAAATAAAAAAGAAAAGTAAAATGATTTCTATTTCAATTTTAGTATTTTGTGCCCCTCCCCTAAATGATTTTAAAGATTGTAAAGAAGAAATATAAAGATATTCAAAGAGTGGAAATTTAACTTTTTTTGTCTGTTATATTGAGAGACGAAGTCCCTGAAATATGAAAGTATGTTGATTTTATTGTTAAAATATCAGGAGAGTTAAAAGCATAAGATATATTATTTGTGATTGTTAAGAGGTGCGAACTGTAACTCTAAGTCTAAGAAAGTATTTTTAATCAATCAAATTACATGGTCAAAGCTTAATCCTACACCCAGATAGGAAAAAAGAAAACTCACACAAGCAACTGAACCTTTTTTCATTTTTGTAAAATCTAAAGATTATTATTTTAACTTAGATAATTATTTGCGGCATTTTTATAGCTTAAATAAAAATTTAAGTTCTAACCATCATCAAGACTGGGTAAGAAATATTTTTGAGCAATAGAAGTAAAAGAGACTAATCCTGAACAATATTTAAAATATTTGCTTTTTAGGTTAATAAAATTATCAAAAATAGATGGAGCATTATTTAAAAGTACGAAGTCTCGGATCTTAGATAATAATAAAACTTGATAAGCGATGCTGAGAATTCTACAGAAGTTAAAGGGTTCCATTTGACTGAATGGAATAATATAAGAAAGAAATATGCTGAAGGTGGGTATGAAGAGACAAGAAAGTATAACAAATAAAGCAGATTCTATAATGCAAGAATGCAAATAAGAGGTTTGAAATGCCGAAAGAAAAGAACATAAAAGATGAACAGGAAATATTGCCGGTAAGCATTATTCCGCGAAATATTGAAGATGAAATGAAAAACTCTTATATAGATTACGCTATGAGCGTAATTGTCGGAAGAGCGTTGCCTGACGTGCGCGACGGCTTAAAGCCGGTTCACAGAAGAATACTTTATGCGATGAAAGAAATGGGATTAAAACATAATACTGCATATAAAAAGTCAGCGAGAATCGTCGGAGATGTGCTAGGTAAATACCATCCTCACGGTGATTCTGCAGTTTACGGCGCCATGGTCAGAATGGTACAGGATTTCTCTTTAAGGTATCCGATGATTGACGGTCAGGGAAACTTCGGAAGTATAGACGGCGATTTTGCCGCTGCTATGCGTTATACCGAAGTGAGAATGGATGCGATTACCGATGAAATGCTTGTAGATTTAGATAAAAATACTGTTGATTTTATTCCTAATTATGACGGTTCTTTAAAAGAACCTGTGATACTTCCCACAAAGCTTCCCAGTCTTTTGATTAACGGTTCTGCAGGTATTGCCGTAGGTATGGCTACAAATATTCCTGCCCATAATATAGTAGAAGTCAGCGATGCATTGGTGACTTTGATTGACGATAAAGAGATTTCAGTTTCAGAAATTGTAAAATATATTAAGGGTCCGGACTTTCCGACAGGTGCAATAATTTTAGGAAAGAGCGGCATTAAAGACTATATGGAAAAAGGCAGAGGTTCAGTAAAAATCAGAGCCAAAACCGAAATAGAAGAAGTTAAAAGCGGCAGAGAAGCCATTATAGTAAATGAAATTCCTTATCAGGTAAATAAAGCAAATCTTATAACTTCTATTGCTGATTTGGTAAAAGATAAAAAAATTGACGGTATTGCAGATTTACGCGATGAGTCTGACCGCGACGGTATAAGAATAGTCATTGAAATTAAAAGAGATGCAAATGTGCAGGTTGTTTTAAACCAGTTGTACAAACACACTCAGATGCAGTTGTCTTTCGGCGTTATAATGCTTGCGCTTGTAAACAATAGACCTAAAGTAATGAATGTTAAAGAAATTTTAATACATCATATTGAACACAGAAAAGTTATTATTATAAGAAGAACAAAATTTGACTTACAGAAAGCCGAAGCAAGATTCCATATTTTAGAAGGACTAAAAATAGCGATTGACAATATTGATGCTGTTATCAAAATTATAAAAGAATCTGCCGATGAGGATAATGCGCGTGTAAGTTTGATGTCAAAATTACGCTTAACTAAAATTCAGACTGAAGCTATTTTAGAAATGAAAATCCGTCAGCTGACCGGACTAAAGAGAAAGGAGATCGATGATGAATATTTAGAGCTAATAAGACTTATCGAGAAACTTCGCTCTGTACTAGCGGACCCTAAGAAGGTTTTGGATATAATTAAAAACGAAGCCCTTGATATAAAGAGAAAGTACGGCGATAAAAGAAGAACGCAAATTCAAGCTGCAGAAGCTGATTTCAATATTGAAGATTTAATTCAAGAAGAGGAAGTTGCGGTGACAATGTCGCATGCCGGGTATATTAAACGCATACCACTTGACACTTACAAAGCACAGCACAGAGGCGGACGCGGAATAGCTGCGATGAACACAAGAGAGGAAGATTTTGTCGAGAATTTATTTATTACAAGTTCTCATTCATATATGCTGTTCTTTACAACGCGTGGAAGATTGTACTGGATGAGAATTTACGAAATTCCTGAGGGAGCGAGAACGTCAAAAGGAAAAGCTATAGTAAATCTCCTGCAGCTACAGGGAACGGAAGAGAAAATTACCGCGGCGATTCCGATAAGATCTTTTAATCCTGAATATACTAAAGACGAATATCTGCTGATGTGTACGAGAAACGGCATAATCAAGAAAATTGCGCTTGACAAGTTTATAAATCCGAGAAAACGCGGCATAATAGCGATTAAACTTGAAGACGGTGATATTTTAACGGAAGTAAAAGCGATAAATAAGAACCCTGAAGTTGTAATAGCTACAAAAAAAGGCAGTTCTATTAGGTTTAAAGAGAGTGATATAAGAGTGATAGGTAGAGCCGGTCGGGGCGTAAAGGGGATAGAGCTTAAAAAAGGTGACGAAGTTATAGGTATGGAAGTTTTTTCCCCTGATGATGTTTTCCTTTCGATCTCCGAAAACGGTTATGGCAAAAGAACGAAAGTAGGCAAGTATCGTTTGCAGAAAAGAGCGGGACATGGTGTTATAAATATGCAGATGTCAGAAAGAAATGGAAATATGATAGGCATTAAAAAAGCAAATGATGGCGAAGAGGTAATGATAATAACCCAAAACGGCATAACGATAAGACTCAGAGTAAACAGTATTTCTGTTATAGGCAGGAATACGCAAGGCGTGCGTCTGGTGCGGCTTGATGCCGGGGACAAAGTGGCGGCAATCGCCTGTGTGGTGAAAGATGAAAACAGCGAAGAACCGCAGTGTACTGTAAAGAAAGTTGAAAAAGAGGGTTGGTAAAACAGGATAAAGAATGGAGAAAAAATATAATAGAAAGAAAAAGTGTAAAATCACTAGTATGCTATATGCTAAGAATTTGAAGATATGAAGCTGTAAGAATTTAAAACAATTAGAATAGACCGATGAAACAGTAAGCATTTCCCGAATATATTAATCCACCTGCGTTCTGCATTTATTATTTGCTGAGCCTGTGTCCTTTTATATTATTCAGTAACCGTCCTTACAGTTTTGGATTATAGTAGATATATAATATAAAAATTTGTGGAAAAGCTGGTATTTTATTTGTTATTTTTAACTTTTTTCATTTCGGATATTTTGTACTTTGTACAATGCATAAACAATCAGTATCCAAAGGGGTACTGCGATAGTCTGTCTAGTACATCCACAAAATTTTGCCATAACGATCAAGATGAAAAGGATAAATGCGAATATCAAATAATTTGTATAAGGATAGAGAGGCGATGGAAACAAAGTTTTGTGATTTTCAAGATTTTTTTGTTTTTTAAACTTTATGTGAGACATTGCAATCAGACCCCAGTTAATAAGAATACAAACAACTACAAAGCTTATAACTGTTTGAAAGGCATCAACCCAATTTGGCATAAAATAGTTTAACGGAACTACTAAAAAAGTTAAGACGCCAGATAGCATCTGTGCAGCGACAGGCACACCTTTTTTAGTTGTTTTTGCAAAAATCTGCGGAGCATTATTTTGTAGAGCAAGTCCGTAAAGCGTGCGACTGTTGCTGTAAATACAGCTGTTATAAACTGATAATGCAGCGCTTAAAATTACGAAATTAAGAGCCCATGCGGCATGTTTAAACCCTGTTTTGTCAAATATCATTACAAAAGGACTGTCAGTAGTGTGCAAATTGCTCCAGTGATAGAGTGCTAAAAGCACAATAATAGAGCCGATATAAAAGAACAAAATGCGAAATACCACCTGATTTACGGCTTTAGGAATAGTTTTTTGGGGATCGGCAGTTTCCGCGGCTGTAATTCCTATGAGTTCCAGCCCACCAAAAGCAAAAGTTATCATTGGAATAGCTGCCAGAAGTCCGATAATACCGTGAGGAAAAAATCCGCTTAAAGCAGGATCGCCTGTATGTTCGCCGATAGTTGCCGCCATCCATAAGTTTTTAATGGTTGCACCGTCAACTAAGCCAGGATTTATAATTAATATGTATCCGCCTGCCAGAATCATAGCGCAGATTGCAGTTACTTTTATAATTGAAAACCAAAATTCTATTTCGGCGTAAGCCTTTACCGCGGTCAAATTTATTGCATTTATAAGTATAAAAAATAGTAAAGCTGTTTTCCATGTTGCCAATGTCGGAAACCAGTACTGCGCGTATGCTGCTACCGCGGTCAGTTCCGCTATACCGACAAGAACATATTGAATCCAGTAATTCCATCCTGATAAAAATCCCGGAAATTTTCCCCAATATTTATAAGCAAAATAGCTGAAAGATCCCGTCATAGGCTCTTCTGTTTCCATTTCGCCAAGCTGGCGCATAGTTAAGAAAATTGAAATCCCAGCAATCAAGTATCCCAAAATGACCGCGGGACCTGCCTTAAAAATTGCCTCTCCTGTTCCTAGAAATAAACCGGTTCCTATGGCGCCGCCGATTACAATAAACTGAATGTGACGGTTTTTAAGTTTGCGTTTCAAATTGCCTTCTTGAGGCTGTTTCATAATGACTCCAGTAAAAAATTTTAATTTTGAAAGAAGAGACTATATATTTATATATAGTATAGCAAAGAATTGTCGGTCAATTCACCTGAAGGGGAATCCCTATGCTTTCTTCCAAGCCGTCTCTTTATACATCTTGTATTTAACGTCTGGACTGTTAGGTATTTGTCTATCTGTACCAATCGCGGCCGAACAGTACAAGCTTAGCGTCGTTGTTTTTTATTTCCCAATAAGTATGTTGGGAAGGTCTGGTTATCAAGCAAGTAAATCATACCGGAGTGCCTGCCAGACGTTGTTTAAGCACACACAGCAGCTCCATCCCAACAACATAAGTCCTCTTTATTTCATTGTCCTTTTTAGGTCTTTATTATTCTCGATATAATCGTTGTACACCTTTTCTGATAGCTTTTTGACTTCCTTATTATTATAAAAGACCTCTAATAAGCTCGCGGACATTGTCCAGTCTTTTAAGATCGCCATAGCGGCGGCTGGGGCCTGTCTTAAACTCGCTGATGCACGACGGAATGTTATATTACTTTCCCCAACAATGTATGGTTTAAAGACATAAAGCCAGCCGTATCGAGGCAGGCATAGCCGAGAAGGAGAGAGATACCATTATCCCTACACTATTATTATATCAATTATATGATAGCATAAAGCTATTTCTATTCCTTGCTTGTCAACATATTGACACTGGAAAAGTGTAGCATGATGGTAAAAGCGAGCGAAAAGCTAGAAGAGAATTTAGCGACAAAAGAAATAATTGAAGCGGATAATAAAGCGGAGAGAATGATAAAAAAAGACAAGTCGCTTATAAATCGTCATATCTGAAAATCCTCTTCGGTTTCAATGCAAGAGAGCTGAAAACTATGGAAGACGAACTGAAAATAGAATGACTATAAAAGCTAAATATAGTAAATATAGCAAGCCATCCCTTTCAAATACGTCTTATCAGGGATAGTTAATACTTCTTAGTGGAATGGAAAAGCTGAGTAGTGTAAAAAAACCTAAAAGTCAGACAAGCAAAGTTTGAAAACGCTCTAAAAGCCGCATAGAAAGATATGGAAGATCTAATTTCATGGGAGCTACTTTACTTATGTTGTAATCCGTATATCAAAAATATCTCAAAAAGCTGGAGTTGTAAAATACCGACTATCAGGATATAAAAAGAATCTAGAAGATAAACACGCAGCAGCTTAAGAACTTCTAGAATCCAAAGAATTAAAGATAAAAAGAAAGACTAAGAATAACTATGAATTTCAGAGCTGTCAGTGATACTATTTTTGAGTTGCGCTGACAAGCGAAAGACTTTGAGTTGAAAGCTGTCACGGCTATTGACTCAAAATTTTCTGTAATGCTAATGGCTAAGGCAATTGCTTTTAGAAATGCCGCAAATAAAATAGTAGATAAAAATATTGAATATAGTATTACAAAAAAAGAGATGGATATAGATAACTATCCAGAGTCTGAGTTATTAGTAATAATAAAAAGAATAATTAGATTTACGTAGCAAATAAATTGTTGATGTTGAAAGAGAATGCCAAACGAGATCTTTACTACGCTTATAAAAATTATGAAAATAAAAAGAAAGAAGCTTTAGAAAAAGGCTGAAAAAACTCCTAGCTAAGAAGTTCTTTCCAATTTTGTACACCCCGGATTAACGGAAATAAGACAAAATATCTAATTAATATTTTGGCGGGCAACGCTCATTAAAAGCTTAATTCTATTGATTTGATTAACTTCGCTTACACCTGGATCATAGTCAACAGAGATGATATTTATGTCATTGTAGCGTCGTTTGAGTTCTTTCATAACGCCTTTGCCTGTAATATGGTTTGGCAGACATCCGAAAGGCTGTACGCAGACAATATTTTTTACACCGTCTTCTATAAGTTCTAACATTTCAGCGGTCAGCAGCCAGCCTTCGCCAGTTTGATTACATACCGAAATAATATCGGAAGCTTTGTGTGCTAAATCTTTTGTTGTCTGATATGAATGAAAATGCTTGCTTTTTTTAAGGGTTTTTCTTATACCAGAACGAAGTCTTTCTATATAACTGCTTGCAATAAGTGACATAACTTTGTTTTTAAAGCTTCCGGCGAGATATTTATGTTTGTATATATCATCAAGCATACAATAATTTATAAAATCTGTCATATCGGGAACTACTATTTCCGCTTCTTCTTTTTCTAAAACTGAAACCAAATTATTGTTTGCGTAAGGATGAAATTTAACTAAAATTTCCCCAACGATGCCGACGCGCGGTTTTTTTACCTTTTGGGCGACTATGCCGTCAAAATCTTTGACAATTTTTTTTACGGTGTTTTTGAAATCAAAGTACAATGTTTTTCCTATTCTGTCGGAAAGCCTCATAAGCCATGTTTCAACTAAAGCATCCGTCTGTCCCGAATGAACTTCATAAGGGCGCATGCGGTTTGACAGTCTCATAAGCAAATCGCCGTAGAGAAGTATAAGCAGAGTATCTTTTAACATTGAAAAAGAAACACCCAGAGATTTATTGAGTGAAGAATCCGTAGTGCTTAAAGAAATTACCGGTACATTTTTAAAGCCTGCTTTCTCTGCGGCTTTTCTTAAAAAACTTGCATAATTTGTAGCTCTGCATCCGCCGCCTGTCTGGGAAATTATCATTGCGGTCTTATTTATATCGTATCTGCCGGATTTTAAAGCGTTTATAAGCTGTCCAACGACAACTATCGTTGGGTAACACGCATCGTTATTTACGTATCTTAATCCTTCTTCAATATCGGCTTTATTAACTTCAGGCAAGACTTCTAATTTTATTCCATAATTGCGCATAACAGAACCTGCGAGGCGGAAATGTACGGGGGACATCTGAGGGCATAAAATGGTGTGAGAATCTTTCATATCTTTTGTAAATTCTGAAAACTTCGAGACCTTCGTCCCTTCAAAAATAGTATCTTTAAATTTTAATCCTTTTCTTTCTTTTATTGCGGCAAGTAGCGAACGTATGCGTATCTTCACCGCGCCCAAATTAGAACCTTCATCTATTTTTAGGACTGTATAAATTTTGCCTGATTTTGAAAGAATCTCTTCCGTTTGTTCCATTGTAATCGCATCTAGTCCGCAGCCGAAAGAATTGAGTTGTATAAGCTCTAGACTGTCTATTTTTGTAGCGAGATTAGCGGCGCGGTAGAGGCGAGAATGATACATCCACTGGTCGACAAAACTAATTTTCGGAAGCGGTCCCGACAGATTTGCCACAGAGTCTTCGCTTAAAACTATTACTTTGTAAGAGGCAATTAAATCTGCGATGCCGTGATTTATCGCCGGGTCAATATGATACGGCCTTCCCGCAAGAATAACTGCCGGTTTTTTGGTTTCTTTAATTTCCCTTATAAGCACCGTCCCTCGTTTTCTTATATCTTTTTTAAACAGGTTAAGAGCAGCTCTCGCTCTAAGTATTGCAAAGACTAAATTCTTTTTTGTTATATTGAAATCTTTGAGTTCTTCAGCAAGTCTGTGTATAAGTCTTTTAATATTGTCAAAAGGCAGAAAAGGCTGAAGAAATTTTATTCCTTTTTCTTCTAAAGCGCTCATATTTAAACGTATAACTTCAGGATAGCTTCCCACTATAGGACAATTATAATGGTTGGCAACATCTTTAAATTCTTCCACTTCATACGGTATGCACGGATAAAAAATTATTTTAATGCCTTTTTCAACAAGATTTTCTATATGCCCGTGAACCATTTTTGCAGGAAAACATACGGTTTGTGACGAAATGGTGTCAAGTCCGCTGTTAAATAAAACGTTCGATGATTGATCCGACAAAACCACTCTAAAGTCGAGTTTTGTAAAAAAGGCAAACCAGAAAGGATAATTTTCGTACATATTTAAAACACGCGGTATGCCGATTTCGCCTCGCGGCGCTTTTTCCAAAGGGAGCGGTTTGTAATAACTAAAAAGGCGTTTGTATTTGTAATCAAACATATTAAAAGCGAAACTCTGCTCTTTTTTATTCTGCAAAACATTTTCGCATCTGTTGCCAGAGATAAAGGTTTTGCCGTTGGGGAAAACAGTTATATTAAGCAGACATTTATTTTCGCAGCCTTTACAACGCGTAGTTCTCATTTTACATACAAATCCTGCGAGTTTTTCCTTAGATATAAGCGAAGTTGAATATTTTTTATTCTGCATGGCAATGATTGCAGAGCCGAAAGCTCCCATAAGTCCTGCAATGTTGGGACGAATAACTTCTGTTTTTAAAAGAATTTCAGTAGCTCGCAGGATACCGTTATTAAAAAACGTGCCACCCTGAACAACGATATGCCCTCCGAGTTCTTCGGGATTGTTTATTTTTATGACTTTATACAAAGCGTTTTTTATAATGGAGTAATCTAGACCTGCGGAAATATTGCCCGCGCTTGTGCCCTCTTTCTGCACCTGCTTTATTTTAGAGTTCATAAAAACCGTGCATCTAGAGCCTAAATCCGCAGGTTTTTTTGCAAACAGCGCCAGCTGTGCAAAATCCTGCAGCTCATAATTCATCGACTTTGCGCAACTCTGCACGAAAGATCCGCATCCCGAAGAGCAGGCTTCGTTTAAAGCTATTTTATCTATAAGTCCATTTTTAACGTATATACATTTCATATCCTGTCCGCCGATATCCAGGATAAAAGACACTTTCGGATTAAAATAATATGCTGCCTTATAGTGGGCTATTGTTTCAACTTCTCCATGATCAAAATTAAGTGCAGCTTTTATCAATGCTTCGCCGTAGCCGGTAATACATGCGCCCGCTATATGTGCCTTGCGGGGAAGTTCCTCATAAATGTTTTTTAAAACGTTTATTGCAGACTGTAGTGGAGTTCCATCGTTTGAACCGTAATAAGAATATGCTATCGCTTTATCTTTGTTTATTAAAACCGACTTAGTGGTTGTAGATCCCGCGTCGACTCCCAAAAACAAATCCCCTTCGACGTCTTTAACTTTAACGGCAGGCGTTTCGTTATGGCGCCGAATAAACATTTCATAATCTTTTTCGTTTACAAACAGCGGAGGCAGAACTTCCGACGCGCTACGCAAAGGTTTGTACTTAAGATTTTTAAATTTTTCTTTTAAACTTTTTAGCGTAATTTTATCGCCTTTGCCTAACAAAGCCGCTCCGAAAGACACGAAGAAGTGTGCATTGTCAGGGGAAAATACGTTTTCAGGTTTTAATTTTAACGATTTAATAAAAAAGTTGCGGAGTTCTGATAAAAAGAAAAGCGGTCCTCCGAGGAAACATACGTTTCCTCTGATTGTGTGTCCTCTTGCCAAACCGCCTATAGTTTGGTTGACGACAGCCTGTAAAATGCTTGCCGCTATATCTTCTTTTGATACTCCATCGTTCAAAAGCGGCATGATATCAGTTTTTGCAAAAACGCCGCACCTTGCGGCTATTGGATAAACTGTTTTATGGTTTTTTGAAAGTTTGTTTATGCCTGCAGCATCAGTCTTAAGCGTCTGTGCCATTTGATCTATAAAAGCACCAGTGCCGCCGGCACACGTTTCATTCATTCTCTGGTCTGTTAAAGCGTTGTCAAAAAATGTAATTTTTGCGTCTTCCCCGCCCAGTTCTATTGCAACATCGACTTTTGGGAGAAAGGTTTTTATGGCTTTTGTGCAGGCTATAACTTCCTGCTCGAAATATATATTTGCTTTACGCGATAAATCTATTGCACCTGATCCCGTTGTACAAATTGTAAGATTTGTAGTTTTCAGTTTTTCCGGAGTTTCATCAATTAAACTGATAATCGTATTTAATAAATCCGACTGATGCCTTTTATAGTTGCAGTAAATAGGTTCGTTATTTTTATTGAGTATTGAAAGTTTAACGGTTGTAGAACCTATGTCAATTCCTGCACTGCCCAATTCGTATTCTAATTGATTCCCCTGCTTATAAAATGTATTCATTTTTATGTATTTATGTAGGTTTGTAAAATATCAGCAATAACACTTTTATAATATCAAAATTAATTTGTTTAGTAAAGCTAATGTAAAACAAAATTGACGGTAGAAAATAAATTTGATACTCTAAAAAAAAGATTTATTGTGTGTAAATAAATAACGCGTATATCGGGCAGTTAGCTCAGCTGGAAGAGCATTTCCCTTACAAGGAAGAGGTCGCAGGTTCAATTCCTGCACTGCCCACTATTGATTATTCCTCTTTCTTTATCTCTCTGCAAAAGAAGTCTTTAAAAAAACAACCGGCAACAGAATATTCCCAATCAATCCCGCTATTACTTATATGTTATATATCATTGGGCATTAAGCGCCGTCGCTGTGAATTTGGGCCAGAGCTGTTTGTTCACTAACGAATAATTTTTTATCTTATAAACTTAAGTTTTGCCTGTCATCTTAAAGAACTATTCTCTCTTATTTGTCCTGTTGATGGAACAAAATTCACGAAACATCTTGTCTATTTTCTTCTTAGGATTTTTCAAAGGCTCTGCTTTCTCAGAATGATAACGACTTTAAAGGTAAATTTTTAATTAGGTTTATATATTAATCAGATAAATATACGGCATTTTAAAATTGATGATGGTTTTTCAGTTGTCAGATTTCAATAGCTCAACAGCTTTATTTTTAACAATACCAATACTAAGCAAGTTCATGCGTGGATAAAACGAGTAAATTCAATATGGACATTCTATTTACAAAAAGAACGAAGTATCGACCCGGTCTTTTAAATAAGCTGTCGGTTATTTTTGCTTGTCTTTACGAGTAGAGTAGAAACTTACGTTTTAAACAATTGAAAGCAACTTTAAATGTCAATGAACCTTTTTCAATATATTATGATTACATTTCAACGATAGAGATTGTTTTGACAGGACATTGTCTAGTAATATCCTGTTTTTTATTCCGCCTTTTTGAGGAAAAAAAAGAAAACGCACGGGCAGGCAAGACAAAAAGGTGAAAAGAATTTAGTTTTATGACCGCTTTTTAGGATGAAAGGGAAACGGAGGAATGCTAACATAAGAGTTTATGTTTTACGAGCTGCAAGATTGGAAGAGAGGACTAACCGCAATGTGATTTTTGAGGTTTTATGACCAATCCATTTGTTGAAACTATCCGGCATAAAATGATAAAATAACTTTTTATTATGGCAAAACTCAAAATAAAAAAATATGGCGATCCTGCTTTAAGAAAAAGAGCAGAAGCGGTTTCAGAAATTAACGAAATCATAAAAGAACTCGCTTCCGATATGCTTGAAACAATGTATTCCGCTTCGGGAGTAGGTCTTGCTGCTCCGCAAGTGGGCATTTTACTCAGGTTTTGTGTTATTGACGTGGATCCAAATAAAAAATCTCCCATTGTTATGATAAATCCTGAGATTATTTCAGGCGAAAACAAAATAACCGCTGAGGAAGGATGTCTGTCTTTCCCGGGTTTTTACGGAAATGTAAATCGTTTTGAGAATATTATTGCCGGATACACTGACTTAAACGGCAATAGACAAGAAATAAAAGCGCAGAATTTTCTTGCTAAAGCCCTACAGCATGAAATAGACCATTTAGATGCAAAACTTTTTATAGATTACCTCCCGGACTGGAAAAGAGAGTCTATTGAAAAAAAAATAAAAAGGAAGAAAAAAGCAGGCGATTGGTGAGGATATTATTTTTTGGCACAGCTTTCATTTCAGAAACTTATCTTAAAGAATTGCATAAAAAATGCCATGAAATTTTTGTCGTAACAATGCCGGATAAACCTGCTTTGAGAGGTCAAAAACTTATTTATCCCGCAGTAAAGGTTTATGCCGTAAAAAACAATATCAGTTTCATCCAGCCTGAAAAATTTACACTTGATGTTATTGAAACAATAAAGAATTTCGCCGCGGATACAGGTGTTGCTGTAGCTTACGGCAAGCTCATTCCGAAAGTTGTTTTTGACATTCCAAAATACAAAACTTTTAATATACATTTTTCACTTCTTCCCAAATATAAAGGGGCGGCTCCTGTTCAGCATGCTTTATGCAGAGGAGAAACAGAAACGGGCATATCTTCTTTCTATATTGAAGAAGGACTTGATACCGGCGGCATAATAATTCAGGAAAAACTTAATATAAGTATAAAAGATAATGCGGAAACTCTATTAAATAAGCTTATTCTTTTGGGTATAGACGTTATGAATAAAACTCTCGAACTTTTTAGATGTGGAAAATGCGATGCAGCATCTCAAACAGGTGATCCGAGCTTTGCCCCGCCCCTTAAAAAGATAGACGGTTTAGTCAACTGGAATAAGAGAGCGGGCGAAATATATAACCAGTTTAGAGGCTTATATCTTTGGCCGGGAATATACTCAACAATTTCGCAGGGCAAACTCGTGGGTAAAAGAATCAAATTTAGGGAGATAGAAGTATTTGACAGCGATTCGATAAATAAAGATTCCGGAATTGTGTACTCGGCAGAAAAAAACAGGGGGTTTACGGTATCATGCGCCGTCGGCAGTATTTTGGTTGTAAAAATGCAGTCTGAAAATAAACCTGTCGTGTCCGCATGGGATTTTATTCAAGGCAGGCAGATTTCTGCGGGCGACCGTTTTTAAATTATTATGATATAATGAAATAGTTGTAAAAATTGACGCTTAATCCTATAAACCTGCCAGTACTCAACGACTAAAACCTTAATTTGTTGCCCGGTTCGGCATTCGGTATGATGCCGGCAGGAGCGGCGGTCTAATTTTTTCACAGCACGAATTGTTTCGCAGTTAAACAAATCAAATAAGGAGGATTTTGCTATGGCAGTCGAAATCAATAAAAACAATTTTGCACAGGAAGTATTATCGTCAGATAAACCGGTGTTGGTTGATTTTTGGGCGCCTTGGTGCAATCCTTGTAAAATGCTTTCCCCGATTATTGAAGAACTTGCCGCTGAATATGAAGACAGTGTAAAAGTAGGTAAAGTAAATACAGATGAAAATATGTCTTTATCAGCAAAATTTCAGATTGTTTCAATTCCGTGCCTGATTTTGTTTAAAAACGGTAAAACGCTACATAAAACAGTTGGATTCAGATCTAAAAACGATATAAAAAAGATTATTGACAGTGCACTTATGGTAGGGGATGAATAGAATGAGTTACTCAAAAGAAGTAATACCTGTTATTGAAAATGTTATGCCTTTAGCTGCGTATATTAAACATGAATGTCTAGATTTAAAGAAGAATACGATATCGCCTTTAAAACTTCAAAAATCGTTATATTTCTTATTTGCGTATTGGGGAGGATTCATAAGAAAAAGTAAACAGATTCAACAGACAGTACCTGCGAAATGTAATAATAATGAAGAATCCAGCTATTATAGTGATTATTCAGAGTATTTGTATTACTCAAAAATAGAAGCATGGATGTATGACCCCTGTACTTCCTATTGTTTATAAAGAACAAGATATTGATAAATACTACAATCCCCAATTTATTAAGGAAAATTTTGTAAAAGAATTTGTAAACGATTTATTATTTCAATTGTTTAAAATTAGTGATTTTAGACTGGTTGATATAGCACATTCTGACAGAGTTTGGAAAAAGTATTTCGACAAACAGGAAAAGCATCATAAGACTGAAATGCTTCTTGAAGAAATAATCGATGAATACGTATCCAAAATTTAAAGTATTTACTTCAGATGATCCATCAAAATTAGATAGAGAAGAATCCTTAATTTTAAAAGAGTCTACATATTTCCCCAAAGATAAGACAGCTAAAATTATTGCTTTGAAATCTTTAAAGTCAAGAATTTTAAGGATTTATCTTTTACAAATTATTTATCCAGTAATGAATGCAAAGAATATAATATTTTAAAAAAGGTATAAGTATTTTGGATATATTTTATATAGAAGATACAAAGGGAAGCAATATATACAAATTAAAACGCTTATGCTGTATAATGTCAAGGTATAGAAATAGAAAATGTTATTCAAATTGTTCAAAGCATTATGGAAAATGTAAGGACAGAAACATACCAAAAATACGAAAATGTAGATATAAAAAAGATAAACGACTCCCCTTGAGAATTTTTTTAAAAGAAATAGACAATTGCTTTTATATATGTTTGATTGACTTGTATCACATGGGTATGGGTTGGCCTGCTACGAACAAAAAAATTGGGAAAGAGGATTTGCAGGGATTATATAATGGTCATAAAAAGTACTGTATATCAAATATTCAGAATACATAATTTTTTATAGCTTTCATTTGCATCATTGTAAATGCCTATCTCCAACACACTAAAATTAAATGAGAAATCTATTCTTGCTTGCTTGTGAAATTATTTAAAATATAGACTTATGATATGAAGCAATCGGTTTCATTTTAAAGTTAAAAAATGGATAAAGATAAGCCAGGCAGTTTTCATGATAAACAGTTTCTCCATCTATTTTATTAACGAGGTGTAATTCCGTATTATAATATTTTATCCAATCAATAATAAAAAGGGGTATTATGTGATATACGATGTTATTATTATTGGAGGCGGACCTGCAGGACTGTCGGCGGCAATTTACGCTTCAAGAGCGAGATTAAAAACGCTTATTATAGAAAAAACAGGTTGCGGTGGACAGATGACAACAACTGATTTGCTTGAAAACTATCCGGGTTTTAACGGAGGAATTAATGGTTTTGAGCTTGCCGTAAAACTTGAGAAACAGGCAAGAGATTTCGGCGCGGAAATAATTTATGATGAAGTCGGCGCTATTGAACAGGGACTGTCGAAAAAGGTGATTACCACAAATTCCGCTTATGAAACTAAGACTGTTATTATTGCCGCGGGGACGTATGCAAAAAAAATGAATATACCCGGCGAGTCAGAGTTTATGGGCAGGGGCGTGTCTTTCTGTGCTGTATGCGACGCTCCTTTTTATAGAGATAAAAACGTATTAGTTGTCGGCGGAGGTGATTCTGCAATCGAGGAAGCTGCTTACATATCAAAATTTGCAAAAAACGTAACTGTTGTCCATAGAAGAGACAAGTTAAGAGCTGCGAAAATTCTGCAGGAAAGAATGAAATTGCATCCAAATATTTCAGTAATATACGATTCTGTGCCGAAAGAAATTTTCGGTAGTGATTCTGTCGAGAAAGTAACGATAACAAATGTAAAGACAAATGAAAGTAAAGATTTGATAATCGACGGCATTTTTGTTTTTACAGGGTTGATTCCAAATACTTTATTTCTTTCGGGTGTTGCACTTGATAAAACGGGATATATTATAACGGATGAAGATATGAATACTTCCTCTACCGGTATTTTTGCCTGCGGCGATATAAGGAAAAAACAGCTGAGACAAGTTGTGACAGCTGCATCAGACGGTGCTCAGGCAGCTGTAAGTGCGCAACGCTGCATAGAAAATCTATGAAAAAATTTTTTATTATAGACGGAAATGCGTATATCCACAGAGCGTATCATGCTTTGCCACCGCTTTCTACTTCAAATAACCGTCAGGTCAACGCAGTTTACGGTTTTGTAAAGCTTCTGCTTAAAATCAAAAATAGTTTTAAGCCGGACTATATGGCAGTTTGTTTTGATTATCCGTCAAAAAATTTCAGGCATGAAATTTTTAAAGATTATAAAGCAAACAGAAAACCTCTTGACAAAGCACTTATAAGCCAGATGCCGATAGCAAGAGAAGCCGTAAAAGCTTTAAACGTTGTGGGAATAGAAATAAAGGGTTATGAAGCCGACGATTTAATCGCCACGGTAACCGGGAACAATAAAGGAAGTGGGGTACAGACTGTTATCGTAACTGGCGATAAAGATATTTTACAGCTGGCTGAAGATGAAACCGTTTTAATCTGGAACTATTCTAAAGACATTATGTACGATACGAAGAAAGTTGAAGAAAAATACGGTGTTGCGCCTAAACAGCTGTCCGATATTTTTGCTTTAATGGGAGATGCCTCCGACAATATTCCCGGTATAAAAGGCATCGGCGAGAAAACTGCGGTAAAGCTCATAGAGAAATTCGGGAATCTAGAAAATGTTTTGCAAAATGCGGATTCCGTAAAAGGAAATATGGGAAAACTGCTCAGTCATGGTAAAGAGCAGGCGTTGCTTAGCAGGAAATTAATAGAACTGAACAGACGGGTCCCTTTGGACTATAAACTTGGAGAGTTTGAAAGTAAAGATATAGATGCTGGGAAAGCCGTTTCTTTCTTTGAAAAATACGAGTTTAAAAGTCTGTTGGCTAAGTACTCCGTTAAGGAGCATGAACTTCAATTCCCTGTTATTTTGAATGAAACTCATCGCAATGAAGAAGCCGGATCCGGTAGCTTTGTGACAGACAAACCGGTTTTTGAAGTAGTAAATTCTCAAGAAAGGGCAGCTGAAGTTGCAGAGAAAATAGAGCAAGCGGGAATTTTTGCATTAAAAACCGTAAGATCCACACTCGACTCTTTAAAGACGCGGATTGTAGGCATATCATTGTGCGTTGAAAACAAAGCTTTTTATTTTCCAATCGGGCATAATGATTTAACCGCACGGCAGGTAATTTTTGAGGACTTCAAAGATATTTTCGCCCCGTTATTTTTTTCGGATAAAATAAAGAAAATAGGACACGACCTGAAACAGGAAAGAAATATTTACAGTATGTCCGGAGTCGGACTGAATAATATATATTTTGACATAATGCTGGCGTCGTATTGTTTAAATCCCGCAAAGTCACACTGTATAACCGATATATCGAAAGAGTATTTAGATTTTACGGCTGGTGTCGGAAGTTATGCATGGAAAGGAGCAAAAAAATCTTCGTTTGCGAATTCTTCAATAGAAGCCGGCGCAAAATATGCAAATTCAATTTCTGCGGCGGTTTTCGCTATATATAAAATATTTGATTTTCAGATAAAAGAGAAAAAACTTTCGCTTCTTTTCTTTGATACGGAAATGTCTTTGGTTGAAATTCTTTCCGAAATGGAAATCTCAGGCATAAAAGTTGACTTGCCTTTTCTGCGCAACTTCAACGAAAAAATTGTTTACGAACTCAAAATAATTGAAAATAATATATACAAGATTGCAGGCATAGAATTCAATATTAATTCTCAAAAACAGCTTTCTTCCGTAATGTTTGAAAAGCTTAATCTGCCTGTAATTAAAAAAACTAAAACCGGTTATTCCACCGATGAGGAAGTGTTGGTTGAATTGTCTTCTCACGAATTCCCAGCCGAAATATTAAAATACAGAGAACTCCAAAAACTAAAAAGCACTTATATAGATCCTTTAACAGATTACTGCGTTTATTACGGCAGCAGAATTCATACTATTTTCAATCAGGCTGTGACAACTACGGGAAGATTGTCGTCAACAGAACCTAACCTGCAGAATATTCCTGTAAAATCTGCCTACGGAAAGGAGTTTAGGAAAGCATTTGTGCCGGAAAGAAATAAGATTTTTATATCTGCGGACTACTCGCAGATTGATTTAAGAGTTTTAGCTCATATTTCGCAGGACACAAAATTTATTGAAGCTTTTAAAGCCGGCACGGACATACACAGCGCAACGGCAAGGGAAATTTTTAACATACCGGAAGGATATCCGCTGACTGACAGTTTAAGAAGCGCTGCAAAGTCTATAAATTTCGGCATAATTTACGGTATGTCGCCTTTCGGGCTTTCAAAACAGTTAAATATTCCATTTGGGAAAGCAAAAGAATATATCGACGGATATTTTGAAAGATACGACAAAGTAAAATTTTGGATGGAACAGATTGTCAAGCAGGCTTCAGAAGACGGATATGTGCGTACGATTACCGGAAGAATAAGATATATTCCCGAATTGCGTTCGACAAACGCTCAAGTGAGGAAAGCAGGTGAGAGGATGGCTTTAAACACTCCGGTGCAGGGGAGCTCTGCAGACATCATAAAAATTGCTATGATAAGCGTATATAATGAAATAAAACTCAAAGGTTATAAATCTTTAATGCTTCTGCAAGTACACGACGATCTGCTTTTTGAAGTTCCTGACGGAGAATCTGAAAATATGATTTCAATTATAAAAAATAAAATGGAAAATCCGTTACATTTAAGTATTCCTATAGTTGTCGATATTAAAGCAGGCAGGAACTGGGGAGAAATGAAAAAAATATGATAATAGGTTTGACGGGCGGGATTGCTGCTGGAAAAAGTGAAAGCGCTAAATATTTTGAATCGCTCGGCGCCTGTGCTATAGATGCCGACGCAATAGCGCACGAACTGACCGCCAAAGGCATGCCGGCTTTAGACGAACTGTCGAAAAGTTTTGGAGGCAGTATTTTGCTTTCCAGCGGAGATCTAAACAGAAAAAAACTTGCCGATATAATTTTTTCAGATGAGAAAGCAAAACTCAGGATTGAAAAAATTATTCACTCTCATATAATTTCGCGTATAAATGAAATAATTTCGCAAAATATAATGAGGAGCAATATAGTAATTGACGCACCGCTTCTTTTTGAGGTCGGGTTAGACAGAATATGTGATAAAAGCGCAGTTGTTCGGGTTTCGTATAATATTCAGGTAGAACGGCTAGTGCTGCGCGATAAACTAAATGCTGATCAGGCAAAAAGGAGAATTAGTTCCCAGATGCCGATGGAAAAAAAAGTTGAACTTGCCGACTTTGTAATAGATAATTCCGGATCTAAAGAAAATTTGAAAAAAAGAGTAAAGGACTTATATAAATTGTTGACATCCGAAGTAAAAATAATATAAAATTCTTTTCGTCTAATTGTAAATGTTTTTCAAATCAAAAATAATAATCAGAATGAAATAACAAGTCAAACAGTCAGTGCAATAAAGTAAAAATATCTATGTGAAATTTCTTTATAATAAAGCAATCGAAAAATCAAAAGAGCGTTAAAAACTCTGGAGGGGCTAATGGAAAGGGGCAAATCTTCTATGGATGTGTCGGTTTTGTCAAAACGGACAATGGCAGAGCTTATAGAAATTGCAAAGAGTTTTAAAGTTGATTCTGTTGCAGGTTTAAGAAAACAAGAGTTAATAGCAAAAATTTTTGAGGCGCAGACAAAAGAAAACAAATCGGTTTACGATGAAGGGGTTTTAGAAATTCTGCCTGACGGTTTTGGCTTTTTGCGTTCTCCGGATTACAATTATCTGCCGGGTCCGGACGATATATACATATCTCCTTCACAAATAAAGAAATTTGCCTTAAGAAAAGGCGATACGGTTGCGGGTTATGTTCGTCCCCCTCAGTCGCAGCAGGAACGCTATTTTGCGCTTCTTCAGGTAAGGTCAATCAACGGACAGGAAAATCTTGAAAATATAAGAGACCGCGATCTTTTTGATAATTTAACGCCGCTTTATCCTGACGAAAAAATGGTTCTTGAAACAAAAAAAGAAGAAATATCGATGAGAATTATAGATATGCTTGTTCCTATAGGGAAGGGACAGAGAGTTTTGATTAATGCTGCTCCGAGAACGGGCAAAACCGTTCTTCTGCAAAAAATAGCTAATGCAGTAACTAAAAATAATCCCGATATTGTTCTTATGGTTCTGTTGATAGATGAAAGACCGGAAGAAGTTACGGATATGCAGCGTTCAGTTAAAGGCGAAGTCATATCCTCAACTTTTGACGAGCCGTCAGACAGGCACATACAGGTTGCCGAAATGGTTATAGAAAAAGCCAAACGAATAGTTGAAAACGGAAAACACGTAGTTGTTCTTTTGGATTCCATTACAAGGCTTGCAAGAGCTTACAATACGGCAATGCCGTCAAGCGGAAGAATTCTTTCCGGCGGTCTCGATTCAAATGCTCTGCAGAGACCTAAAAGATTTTTTGGAGCTGCAAGAAATATTGAAGAAGGCGGCAGTCTTACTATTATAGGCACTGCTCTTGTTGAAACAGGAAGCAGAATGGACGATGTCATATTTGAGGAGTTTAAAGGAACCGGTAACTGCGAGATTTATCTTGACAGGAAACTTGCCGACAGAAGAATATTTCCCTCGATAGATCTTTTGCGTTCAGGCACGAGAAAAGAAGAACTCCTTCTAAGCGAAGATGAAAAAAACAAAATGTGGATATTGAGAAAATGGATGAACTCAATGAATTCCATAGAAGTTATGGAAGAGTTAAGCAAAAGATTACTCAACTCAAAATCTAATAAAGATTTCCTAAAACAGATGGAACTTTCCAGTATGGAAAGGTTATAACGGCTTGGAATCCTGCGGACTAGATAAAACTTGTGTAATTATGTTTACAATATTAAGTTATTGAATAAAGCACGGAAAAGAGGAGCATTACAATGAATTTAGAAAAAACCATTCAGATAGTAAATTACGTTTTACAAAAGTATGATTTCAGTCTAAATTATACCAAACTGTTAAAGCTGCTCTATATTGCCGACAGAGAGTGTTTAGACAGATGGAATTTTACAATTTCTGAAGATAATTATGCTGCGATGAAGCAGGGAATGGTACTCAGCGGGCTTTATGATTTTATCCGCGGAAATGCGGATAAATTATCTCAACTTAAGTGGGATAGTTATTTTTATAGAGACAACTATGATTTGCGTTCCAAACATATAGAGAATTGTTCTTATGACGAATTGAGTGAAGCAGAAAAAGAAATACTGGACGAAGTTGATAAGAAGTATCATTTTAAACCTTGGGATTATTTGGTTAACGAGGTTGTTCATAAATTTCCCGAATGGAAAGAGGTTGAGGATAAGATAAGAAATTCTTCCTTAAAAATTGAAAAAGAAAAAATACTTTCGGTTTTAGACAGAGATGAACGAGAGATAAAAGAGATAATCTCAAGTGAAAATGCGTACGAAAAGTGTAAAAATGATTTGAAAGGCTGATTTTTATGGGATTTAAGGGGATAACTTTCTGGTGCGATGATGAAAGTGAAAAAAATCACTTGCGTTTTGTGATATCTGACCCCGATGTTTATGGTAATGTGCTGACAGTAAACATGACAACGTTGTATAATCGTGAAAGAGCGGACATTTCCTGTGTTTTAGATTGCGGTGACCACCCGGGAATAAAACATGAATCATTTGTTGCTTATCAAAAAGCCCTTGGAGTATCTGTCGAAAAGATTATGACAAAAATTTTAAGGCACTGTTATAAAAACACCGCAAAATTAACTGACGAAATCTTGAGAAAAATTCAGGAAGGCGCAAAAAAGAGTAATTTCCTTCCCCAAAAACTAAAAAAATATTTTGAATATTTTTAAGCTTCTTAAAAAATTCTTAAACAAAAAATGACTGTAATTATTGAATAAAACACAATAATATTGTAAAATTATGCCTCATCAATATAATGCGGCGTGTTCCAAGAGAACTTTAAAAGCGGCACATCATATTATTATGTAAACAATAAATGCTGATAGGAGAGATGGCCGAGCGGTTTAAGGCGATAGTCTTGAAAACTATTATAGGGGAAACTCTATCGGGGGTTCAAATCCCTCTCTCTCCGCCAGACGATTCCATTTTTGTCATTAGATGTTTACTTTAATAACAAGTCTTAAAGCTGCGTTTTCGCTTCATTGATTTTATTATTTTATTATATTATTGACTGGTTTTTTTCCTTAAGAAATCAGATCTTCAATGTTTTTAACAGTCTTAAAGCGGACATCCGTAAATGCTTTAAAATGCGCTTTACCGCATTTTATTTTAAGTTTTTCCTCTGTTCTAAGTTTATCCAAATTTAATTTAGATTTAGTTTCGGCTACGAAATATATTCTTTTATCATTTTTGTATATCAATGCCCAGTCGGGATTATAATTTCCCAGCGGAGTCATTATTTTAAACCAGTACGGCAGTTTGATAAAGAAGTCTATATTATCATTGCTGTCGCAGTCTTCGGCAAATTGTTTTTCCGGATCGGATAAAGAATTAATAACAATGCTGTCTGTTATTGTTTTACTTTGGTTTTTAACAGCATAGAGATTTTCAATATATGTTTCTATTTCGTTATCTTTGAAAAGCTGCATCTGCCATTCCCGTCCTGCTATTTTTTCATATTTAATACCGTCTGTCATAAGCTTATTTATAACGCTGTTTATTTTGTTAACGGCAAGGTCTAAAAACATCTGCGGGTTTTTCAAAATATCTGCAGTTCTGCCTGAACATGTTACTATTTCAACTATGGTCTTTCTTGTCAGTTTTGCATTGAGCTTGTTTTGGATATAATCAATAATATTGGGTATTTCAAAACTGCACTGTACGCTTTTGGAGGCAATGCCTTTCATAGCTGCTGAAACCCTTTCCTCCGTTAGGTTAATATCAGATTTAACGGTTCTTATTATGGGAGCTTTTATTTCGTCTTCAATCTCTTTTAAGTCTTTGCCCGCTTCAGATACAAGTTTTTCAGTCTCATAATTTACTCTGTATGCGGTTTTGTGTTTAATCTTGTCCCAAAGCTCTTTAAATTTTGCATCAAGTTCAAATCCCTTTTTTAAAGTTACTTTTTTTCTGTTTCTTTTATTTTTTATCTTTTCGCTGAAGTCAACTCCGCAGTCTTTTTCAATTTCTTTTTGAAGACTTTTTACAAAATCGACATAAGCTTCGTTAGAGATAAACGTGAGCTTGTTAATGTTGTTATCATAAATTCTTTTCCCTTCGGCGTTTACGGCAAGCCGCAGTCCGCGTCCTATTTCTTGTCTTTTTTTCATTTCGGAGTGAGATTCATTAAGCGTGCATATTTGGAATACCATTAGGATTATCCCAGCCTTCCCTTAAAGCAGAATGGCTGAATATAAATCTCAAAGGGTTATTTATGTCTAAAAGCTTTTCTTTATCTTTCATGATTAACCGGTAAGTATCCATATCGGCTTTTGTTTCTCTGCTTTCAGAGGAATCCGTTAAATGTCCTTTTTTGTTCTGTGAAAAATACCCGTTGTGAATATCTTTAAGTTCAAACGGTATGATTCCTCTGTAATCCGGATTGGAAACCGTTTGATTGTAAATGTATTCAAACCATTTAAATATTTTACCTTTAATAATATTCCCGTTTTCATCATAAGATCTGTAATTTGCCACTCTGTCTATAAAGAACAGCGAAAGAACTTTAATTTTTTGAGTTTTAAAGGATTTTTCTTTCTGCAGATGTTCCATAATAGTTCTTTCTATTTGGGTTTTCGTTATTTCATCTTGTATCCGGCTGTTGTTTTGTCCCGACGAATATATCCTTCTTCCGTTTTCAAACTCAACGAATTTTTCAGCAATATTCATCTCTATTGGTATAAACCCGTTTCTGTAGATTTCTCTTTTTCCGGACAGTTTAAACAAGTTATATTTTTCATCTGCATCTATACCTATACTTACAGTTTTAGGCTTAATTCCCGCTGCGGTTTCACGCTCTATTTTCACTTCTGCCCCCTGATGCTGTTTTTGTTTTGTTTAAATCTCAAAAGCTCTATAAACGCATTATTATGGTTATGCTCTGTTGTTACCGAATCTACTTCTATCTGTTTTACAAGTCCAAGCTCAAATGCTTTGACAGGGTTTAAACTGTAAACCAGATTATAAAGGTTTCTGTGCGTGGCAGAATACCTTAAAGTACAGGCGGGATTCAGTCTTTCGACGGCTCTTTTTCTTATATCCGTTTCCATGTTTTGCGGCTCGTCAACTATAACTATCGGATTTACGTTTTGTATAAATTCTATAGGCTGTTTGCCGGTCAGTTTGTCATTGGGGCGGTTTACAATATTTTCATCTTTTGCAAAAGAATCTATGTTTATAACCAGTATTTGTATATTATTGCTGTCGGCAAACCCGCGTACAGCGGACACTTTTGAGGAATCATAGACCTGAAAGTCTGCAGGCGTATTTCCGTATAATCCCTGAAAGTGTTCGTATGTTATTTCTAAATTTTTAACGACGCCCTCTTTTATGGCAATGCTCGGCACCACTATTACGAATTTTTTAAAACCGTATTGTTTATTGAGTTCATAAATTGTCCGCAGATAAACATAAGTTTTTCCTGTTCCCGTTTCCATTTCAACAGTAAAGTTTAAGCCTTCCAGTTTTGAAGAAACAGGCAGATTATTGTTTTTCTGTATCTCCCGTATATTTTTTAAAATTTGTTCTTCCGATAAAACAATATTATTCTTAACGCCTTTTACAAGCAGATTTAAACCGTCCTGCCCTCCGAAAGATACCTCAAAATCTCCGTTGTTTACGGACTGTCCTTTAAATATTTCCGTTACGGCTTTTACAGCCTCCTGTTGGTGCGGTTGTCCGGCGTCAAAATGTAGTTTCATATTTACAATCTCTTTTAATTTGCGGCTTTGTCTTGAAGTTTAATTCCTAAACCGTTAAAATGTTTTTCATCGTTGTCTTTCATGAATTCAAATAATTCTCTAATTTCTTGTCTGCCGGCTGTATAACTAAAATCATTTGCATCTGTTACTGATGAAATTTCTGTTGTATGGGAAAATGCATTTGCCATATTAAGTAGCCCTGGATACTTATTGTCATTTCCTGCAATTGACTGAAAATTAATATACAAATTTCTTTTATTTGGAACTTTAAAAGATAAAAAAACTTCTAAAACTCTTCTTATCAAGTTGCCGGTCGACAAATCTTTTTCATCATCTTTTCTATTGTATATACCGTTTAACTTTTCAATCAGACTCATATACTCAGAGATATGGGTTTTTATATACTTATTGGCAGGTTTTAGCATTGAACCAGAATCTTTTCTGTTTTCAATTTCAAATATCTCTACAGGAGTTTGAGGTTCCGCGTTGTTTTTAATTTGAGATTTAAATTTAGCTTTCAAAGCCTCTCTTATTTTGGCAAAGAAATAAAAATTATGCGTTAAGAAAAATATCTGTCCGTAATCTATTACTGAACTAGTTAATAGTTCTTGAATATTGAATAAGTTATGACTGTCAAAACTTGAGACCGGGTCGTCAATAACTATAATCTCATTTTTTTTCTCATTTTTGGTTGAAGATTCCAAAGACGCAATAAAATACAGGAAAGCAATAAGACTCTTCTCGCCATCGCTTAAATTTTTAGCAGGTTTGTGCTGTCCATTGATTTCTCTCTTAAAGAAATAACTGTCATTTTCAAGTTCTAAAACAAGGCCGGTATCTAAAAAATTTTTAAGAAATACATTGATTTTTTCAATGACTTGTGGTAGGTTACTAAGCAAAGTTTTTTTATCTTTTATTTCTTTGTCTATATTTTTAACCTTTTGAGTATCTTGCAACTCATTTTCTGTTTTCACTTTTATATCAGCTTCTAGTTTTGTTAAATCTTTATACTTCGTTTGAATATAATAATAAATAACTTTTTTCCTGCTTTCACTTTTCAATGAATTGCTTTTACTTACATATTCATTATTTTGTTCTATGGATTTGATTGTATTAGTTATGGCTTGTTTTAATTCGTTTATCACATCTATAAAATTATCTACATTGTCAAAATAAATTTCTCTGTCTTTATGTTCAGATTTTTCTTTTATTTTTTGTTTTAGAGTTTGAAAATATTCTTTAAAATCATTAAATTGTTTGCCAGTTGCTTCTATATTTGTTTGATATGCCTTAAAGAGTTCTTCAGTAAAAAAGTCAGTATTCTTTAATTTATGATATATTGGGTATGAATTAATCTTTTCAGAAAAAGCATTTATTTTATTTTTATTTTCTTCAAATTCTTTTTCCCATTTTAATAAATCATCGTCTTTTTTAATTATTTCCTTTATCTCATTTGCCCTTGTATCCCAATAGAAGTCAGATATTTTTTGTCCGCAGAACAGACATTTCGAATGGTCTTCTTGATGAATACAAGAACCTTCCTCTATCCATTTTATGACTTTTTCTTTCAATTCGGCTGTTTTTCTTTTGATTGGATTTTTAAGTAATTCAATAGAATTATTGAAATCATTTGTCGATAAGACGACTTCTTCTATATTTTTAAGTATTTCAATATATGGTTGGTCTATTTTTGATTTTTGGGGGGATGTAAAGATGTAAACAGCTTGTCTCTTTTCGTCATCTGTAATTTTATCTGGAGAAGGAGATGAAGATTTGTAGTTTTTATAATCGCTTTCAAAATGGTTTTTTTTATAATCATTCTGTTTCAGATTTAATGTGCCTTTAATTTCGCTAGCGATAGTTGTGTAATGGTTATCCAGTTGCTTTTTTACTTGCGATAGTTCTACAGAGACATTCAATTCGTCTTTGTCATTTTTGAGAGCTTTTCGTTCTTCTTCAAGTTTTGTAATATCATTTTTAATGTCAATGTTTTCTTTTCCGATAACAGCGTATAGTTTTTTTGCCTGCCCTTCTTTTAACTGCAGATTATCTTCAATAAAATCGGAATTGAAAACTCGTATCTTATTTTTTATATGCGAATCGCTGAAATTTTTAATGTTAATGGCTTTATCATTAACTGAAATCTCTAATTCGCATCCTTCAAGTTCCGGCGTAACAAATCTGCCGTTATTAAGACAGGAAAATACTCTGGTAAGTGTTGTTTTTCCGCTCGCATTACAGCCGTAAAATAAATTCGCTTGCTTGAATTCTGGCAAAGAAGTACCTTTTGAGAAATCTCTAAAAGATCCGAAGTTTTTCAATTTATTGACGCTGTTTATAAAGTTTGTCATTATTGCCTGTCTTTAAAGCAAATGTTTTTACAAATTTTAAATTACAACTAAATCAATTTCTGCATCTTGCAGCTGCAATACAGTGTTTGTTTTAAAGCTGTCCCGACCGTCAAACAAGCTGTCCAGCATAAGACATTTTGCAGGTTTTAATTCTAATATTTTTGAAATTATTTTATCCGATACTTTTTCTAAACAAACTATAAGTTCGTTGTCATTTACGGCATAAATTTTAGAATTATCTGCTTCTATAATTTCAGCTTTGACATTGAGATCATATCCGCATTTTAAAAGAAGTTCTAAAAGCACATTTTCTTCTTTAGCGCCGTCTTTCAAGGGATTTTCAAACAGGTCAATGCCGGCTTTCAGTTCCTCTTCATCGGAAACCATATCGCTGCGCCAGATTTTAAAGCTGGATTCTTTCAATTTATACACTTTAAAGCCTAAATCCGGACATTCCTTCCCTTGTCTTTCGCTGGAGAGGGACGACAGTATAGGATATTCTCTTTTCGCTTCGGCTTCAATTTTTTTAGCGGCTCTTCTTATGCGTTCTTTAGATATTTCAGCTATTGTTTTATATCCGGCTTTAAACGCTTCGGATTTTTCTTCTGTTTTTTCAGGCAGTTGAACGCATATAAATTTCCTGTTTCCGCCGTCTTGTTTATTTAATTCCATAACAGCCTGCGCTGTTGTGCCGGATCCGGCAAAAAAGTCTAAAATGATATCTTGATTTGATGCATTACCCAATTTCAATAACCTTAATAACAATGAAACTCCTTTTGGATTATCAAAAATTCCTTTTCCTAGTAAAGAAGCTATTTCCTCATTATTGCCATGTGTATGACCGACAGCTTGATACCTCAATATACTTCCAGATACTACGCCTTTTGGTTCAACTTTAGAAAGATATGTTTTTTTATCCACTCCTCCATTAGAATTGAAATATAATTCTCCATTTTTATATAAGTTTATCAAGGTATCTTTCGAATATCTTGGATAACGACCGGAAGGGCATTTCCATTCTATTCCATTATCAAATACAATAGAATACTTTGAATTTTCAGTGCCGCTTTTAGCATGCAATGGGGTTGCTTTCCATGCTCCTTTAATATCATTATCTCTGTTTTTGTAACTTTGATTTTGTTCATCTGTTCTGTCTAATTTTCCAATAGAAAACTCTTCTTTGTTTTTGCAAAAGAACAGAATATTCTCATGCTGATAGGAAATATATTTTGCATCATTTGATACGGTATATTTACTTTCCCAAATTAAATTTGCTATAAAATTCTCTTCCCCGAAAATCTCGTTCATCAAAAGTCTTAAATTGTGAACTTCATTATCGTCTATAGATATAAAAATTACGCCGTCGTCTTTAAGAAGGTTTTTGGCTAAAAATAATCTGGGATACATCATATTAAGCTACAGTTGCTGTGGAACTGTCCATTTTCTTTGGAGTTTTTGTGAAATAGTCCTTCTTTAAGCAGGTATCCTTTTTCGTCTTTTTCTTTAATTTTTTTGAGATATTCTGATTTGGTTTCTGAAAATTTGTCAGGATATATAAAATTGTCGTTGCCGGTGTTGTACGGCGGGTCTATATAAATCATTTTAATTTTACCGAAATACGGCTTTTGGAGAATTTTTAATACTTCCAGATTTTCTCCTTCTATAAACACGTTTCCTGAAGAATTGAATTCGACGGATCCTTCCGGCGCCGGATACAGAGTTTTTGTCGTAGGGGTTTGTATGGTGGTAAAGGCTTCGCTTTTGTCTGCCCAGTTCAAAACATATCTTTCGTTGGAAATTGATGCGCTTTCGCCGAGAATTAATTTAAGACGTTCAAAATCAACTTTGCCTTCGCTGAAAACTTCCGGGAACAACTGCTTAAACTTTGTTAATTTTTCTTCTGCAATATTAATTGATTCTTTAGAGAAATTCTGCATAAGAACTCCGGTTTTATTGGCTTTATTTACTTATAAAAAATGTATTGTTCCTATTATTTTATTTTAATTTTTATTATTGTAATTATAACTAATTAGGTTAAAGTTGTCATTTTGCCCGCCCTGTGAAGCTGTTATTTTTTTTCTGGATTCTTCAAAGACTATGCCTTTTCAGAGTGGCAGATAAAGATTGCGACAACAAACTATGATACACAGCAGCGGCTGATGAAATTTTTTATTTGTTATTCCTGCGAAAGCAGGAATCTATTTCACAGCTGAAAGCAAATATATGTCGTTATTTATTTTACTATTGTTTTTTTATTGAAAGAAAAACCGCATCCGGGTTTTAGTTAGATAAAAGAAATTATTTTTGTGGTTGTTGCTTAATTTCTTTTAAATTTGATAAACAAATTTTTTTGTTTTATGTTTATTGTGGAGTGTTGTCTCATCGTTCTCTTTGTCTGTCCACGCAAGATGATAAATGTCAATAAGATATATATAAAATACAAAATCACTTCTTACTTTAACATATATTCTTACATGAAAATAAGCCAGACGCGCTCTAAACCCGCTTGCACTCTCCCGCTCTTCATTCAAAAACTTATTTATTATTTATGTCTTATCTTTAACTTCAAAAACGGGACAGTCGTCTAGGTTTGTCCCGCCAGCAACCCTATAGCTTTTTGATTTACTGCAGAGCATCAACATCATTAACGACTCTTTCGCTGTTTCCATAATAAAGCGCTTCATACTGTGCAATTATTATACGCTATGGATCCGCAAAATCGCTTTACAACATGAACATCTAAATTGTGTGTATCTGTCTGATATATTTTATGTTGGGTTGTGTGTGTAGTGCTTCGGCACTGTTGAAAAGTCTTTCTACTTCTAAAAAAACTGCCGTTATTGCAATATTTTAATTATGAAAGATAAGGCACGTACTCCCTATTGCTACTACTACTACTGCCTTTTATACCAAGATCTATCGCGTCATCAAAAGGCACGTACTCCCTATTGCTACTACTACTACTGCTGCACCACCTATTCCCATACCTATTTGCAAGCCCTTATTCAAGCCCTCATTCAAGCCCTCAGAAAAGGATAAACTCTCGCGGCATTCTGTGGTTTTTGCCGTTTGGTCTCCCAAGCTTTTATCACAGTTTGTCTTTGTTGTAGCCAGATCAGTTTTACACTGGTTAAGTTTGGCCTTCTGACGCTTACATAAGTCACATAAGTCTATGCCTAAGGCGTTCGAGTACGACACTAAAAATAACAACATAAGTACAACTGATACTGCTTTTGATACTGCTTTTCTTATTTTCATTTTTATTCTCCTGTTTCTTAAAAGGACTTTTTTTGTCAAACTCTCAATTATAACGTTGTACGCGTGGCAGCTACTGCCCGTCTTTATTGTTTTTTTTGTTTTGAACCGCTGTTGATTTTGTTTTTAAGAGTGGCAGCAGTTGATAGGTAATCTAGATACTCGGTTATAATACTCCAATTCGGAGATGCCACTTTAAATTGTTCTTCAATTTTTTCATACGCTACCTCCATCGACCTAAAGATCTTTTTGTTAAGGGCAGTCTGCGGCTGACTGCACGCCGAAAATGTTAAAGCTAATAACATTAAAGAAACTACTTTTTTCATTTTTCCTCCTTGGGATGGTTGTGTGTGTAGTTGCAGCGCTATTGACCAGTTCTACACTGGTTAAGCTTTGGCTTTTCTCATGCTTACAGAATATGGGGAAAAGGCGTTCGAGTACGACACTAAAAATGACAATCATTGCCTTTCTTATTTTCATTTTTATTCTCCTGTTTCTAAATTTGACATTAAAAGCCTTAACGTTTTTATTTTTTATTATAAATCCGTCCCAATATGCAAACAAAAAATATAATGACTTTTGTAGTTTTAAAGAAGAAATTTCTCTCTTTTGGCATCACGATATTTTTGTTTAACATATCCGGCTAAAGCTATAATATTTTTAATCTCAGCCATTTTATCTCTCATGCTGGGAAGCTTCTTGTAGGATAAATTATTTTTATTATAATGTCAAATGATTGAATATAATTTGTTAAAAAAGAGGATAAATTAAATAGATGGTTTGGCTATGTACTTTTTGTCTTGGCAGTAAAAGACTTCAACTGGTATCCTTTGTCTTGAACACTTCATTGTTTTGTTGTTTAGATTATTTTCAAATCTCTTTATATATCGGTTTTATTACCCTTTTTAAGTTCTCTACGCTTGCTTAATAATATTAGTTTAGTTTTTCTCTGCATTCATATTAAGTTTGTTCACATAATGACAAAAATATAAAAATTTTTATAAATAATATAAATTTTCAAGCAGGATAAAGCGGAGTTTATAATTTTTTGCTGTTTTTTTGCGGTTACCGCTTCCTGAGGCGTTCCGCTGTAAGAAGATTTTCTGTATTTTGCTTCTATAAAAACTATCGTATCGTTATGTTTTGCTATTATGTCTATTTCGCCAAAATTTGTTCTGAAATTTGTCGTTAAAATTATTCAGATGGTTAACGACTGCTTTCTCTTTTTCAAAACCGATGTCTCTGATATTTTTCATTTTATATCCGCAACTGTTATCCGTTCGGAATAAAAAACTTAAAACTTTAAATATTTAATTTAGTTTGGGAAATAATATCGTTTACAGGGGAAAATGTTAATCTGTGAATAGGGCAGATTCCGTGTTTTTTTAAAGCTTCTATATGTTTTTTTGTTCCGTATCCTTTGTGTTTTTCAAACTCATAAACAGGATACTGTTTTGCATATTCAAGCATCATTTTATCTCTGGAGACTTTGGCAAGTATTGAAGCTGCGGCAATGCATGCACTTTTTGCATCGCCGCCTACAATAGTTTCCTGATTAAAAGATAGTCCGTGAACCTTGCGGTTTCCGTCTATGAGGTATAAATCAGGCTGTGTTTTTAATTTTAATACGGCACGCGACATTGCAAGAAACGTTGCCTGTAAAATATTTATTTCGTCAATAATTTCATTGTTGACGAGTTCAACTGCATAATCCAGTGCTGTTTCTTTTATTATTTCAAAAAGGATTTCTCTTTTTTTTTCTGATAATTGTTTGGAATCGTTTAAATAGGGGATCGCTGAATCTTTGGGAAGTATAACAACAGCCGCTACCACTGGACCTGCTAAAGGACCTCGTCCGGCTTCATCAATACCTGCAACCGGATAAAAGCCCTTGTTATAAAAATTTCTGTCAAAAGAGAATATATTTGAAAACATACTCTCACCACAACCGATAAGTCAAAGTTTTTAAATAACGGCAGTTTATCCTTTTCATCTCGAATTTCTCCTTCAAGACATTAGTCCGCGGCGTTAAGAGGTATGTAAAACTCAAATTTGTGTTGCAACTCAAGCTGTCTGCGAATAAACTCGGCGTTTAGTCAACGTATCTAATATCCCGCTGAAATTATCTCTATCATATAATTGACGTTAATGTTTTTTGTATTATTTATGGTGTAGAAGTGGAATGTTGAAGAAAATGGATTATTGAAAAGCAGTTAATAATACTGGCAAATTCAATTATCCTCTCGTACTATCGAGAATAGTTAAGCTCTCTCCTCGTATCTCTAAAAGTGTATTTTGAAAATACATAAGTGTAAGCGACAGTTTAACAGCTTTAAAAAACAGAAAAAAAATATATCCATCTTTCTCAAGCTGGATGAGCGGAAAAAATATTTGTCTCCGAGTGATGAGCTAAAAAATAGTTTCTTAATTTGCCGCGGGAACTTGGTTTACTGTTTCTTTTTTGAGATTTCTTCTTGAAGAATATTCAGAGATTCTTGCAGCTTTACCTGAAAGATTTCTCAGATAATAAAGTTTTGCTCTGCGTACTTTTCCGCGTCTTACAACTTCAATTTTATCAATACGTGGAGAGTGAATAGGAAAAATTCTTTCAACCCCTATTCCGAAAGAAATCTTTCTAACCGTGAAAGTTTTTGAAAGTCCGCTGCCTTTAATGCGTATAACTATACCCTCAAAAATCTGTATTCTTTCATTTCCGCCTTCAACTATTTTAAAGTGTACTTTTATCTGATCGCCCGATTTAAAACTGACTCCTAGATCTCTTTTCTGTGCTATCTGTACTTGCGCTAATAACGATAACGACATTTTACTGCTCCTTATAATACGGAATAAAGTAAGAGCTGAATTTGAGTTAGAGACAGCAGATAACTGCAAAACTGAATTTATCCGTGCAAATAAACACTGTCATTTGTCTTTTTATCGCCGACCTAGATTCATTCAACTTTTTACTCTATTTCTTTAATAAATCCGGACGGCGCTCTTTTGTTCTTTTGTATGATTCCTCTACGCGCCACTCGCTGATTTTTTTATGATCTCCCGACAAGAGAACTTCGGGAATTTTATAACCTTTGAATACCGCAGGCCTTGTATAATGCGGATAGTCCAATAAGTTGTTATAAAATGAGTCGTTTTTTACGGAACTTTTTTCTTTGACGACGCCGGTAAGCATTCTTGCGGTGCTGTCAATTAAAACCATAGCGGGAATCTCGCCGCCGGTAAGAATATAATCGCCTATAGATATTTCTTCGTCAACATAATTCATAGTACGTTCATCAACACCTTCATAATGACCGCATATAATAACCAGCTGTTTAAATTTTGCAAGATTTTTTACAATGCTGTCACTAAGAATTCTGCCCTGCGGAGACATATAGATGACATAAGGCTTTGTATAAGGATTCTTGTAAGTGCTATTCTTTTTTTTAACACCCGTGCTCTTTATGGCATCATAGAGCGGCTCTAGTTTCATAACCATACCACAACCGCCGCCGAAAGACTTGTCGTCAACTTTTTTATGTTTGTCTTTGGAGAAAGATCTTATATCGATTATATTAATCTTGAGAATCTCTTTTTCTATTGCTTTACCTATCAGACTTTCTGTAAGAGGTCCTTTGAACATTCCCGGAAATATTGTAAGAATATCAATCTTCATATACAAAATAGCCGTTGTATTCAAGAACATCGTCTGCCAATTTTACTTGACTGTAAATATATTCGTACTCTTTAGGCAAGATGACAAAAATCTTTTTCCTTATAACGTTTACTTCTTTTACTATATTTTTTAGTGCAGGAATCAAGACTTCTTCGTTGTAGTATTTTACAACCCAGACATCGTTGCTACCTGTTAATATAATATCAGAAAGAATACCCAGTCGCTTTCCATTCTGGTTAAAAACTTCAAAACCTAGAATATCGGAAACTTTCCATTTCAAATCTCTCTTTTTAGAATCCATTTTATTACTCTACAACTTCAACGGTTGCTCTCTTATCGAGTTTAGCAGAAGCTGAATTTATAATAACTCTTATTGCTTTTATAATTCTGCCTTCTTTGCCAATAATTTTACCTCTGTCCCCCTCGGCAACTTTTAATTCTAAAACAGTTGCTTTCTCGCCAGTAACTTCTCTTACTTCTACTTGATCCGGATTATCAACTAAAGCTTTCGCAATAAAAAGCACTAGGTCTTTCATAAGTCCCCCCGTAATTTGTGTAACTTAAAACTAAACTATTGTTTAATTTCAACTGTTCGGTTCTTTTTTATCAATGCAGCTACAGTTTCCGAAGCTTTTGCTCCGACACCTAACCAATAATTTATTCTTTCTATATTAACTTTAAATTTATTATCTTCTGCGATAGGGTCATACTGACCAAGAATTTCAATAGGCTCTCCGTCTCTTTTTGCTCTTTGATCAATCGCTACAACTCTGTAATAAGGCCTTTTGGGTTTGCCCCTTCTTTGCAAACGTAGTCGGACTGCCATTTGCTACCTCCATAGCGCTTAACATCGTAATCCACTCGAAAACTGGAATATCTAAAAAATTATATATAAATGTATTCAGTTTTGTCAAATATGCTTTTAAGACTTTACCTCAAAATTAATGTATAAAATAATTTAGAGTATATTCAAATTGTTGTTAGCGCATCCCAGAAAAAATTAGAGCGGAGGGGGAGAGATTCGAACTCTCGGTACGGATTTTCATCCGTACACCGGTTTAGCAAACCAGCGCACTAGACCTGCTATGCGACCCCTCCACACCATCCACACTTTAAGAAAAAGTGTACTAAATAAACATTATTCTTTGCAACGTTTTATGTCGTTAGCGTTGCTTTTTCATATATTAGTTTATATAATCCTAACTCAATGGCGTAAGGACATATTTGCTGAAAATACTCCAATTTATATTGAGGTAAAAGTGAAGTTAATTGACGGTAAAAAAATTTCAAGCGATAAAAGAGCCGAAATTAAAGAAGAAGTTGCTAAAATTAAGCAACAAACTGAGAAAATTCCGGGTTTGGCGACAGTTCTGGTAGGCGGAGATCCTGCAAGCAGGGTGTATATCAAATCAAAAATTAAAGCATGCGAGGATGCAGGGATAAAATCTTTTCATCATAACCTTGATGCAAACTCATCAAAGGAAGAGATTATCGCTTTAATAAAGAAATTAAATGAAAATTCTGAGATTGACGGGATTCTACTTCAGTTGCCTCTTCCGCAAAATAAAGATGCCCAAGAGTGCCTTAATGCAGTAAGTCCTTTGAAGGATGTCGACGGACTTCATCCTTTTAATGCAGGGCTTCTCAATTTGTCAAAAAGCTGGAATGAGATAATTGAAAAAAATATTCTAGTTTCCTGTACACCTCTTGGTGTTTTGCATATTTTACATAAATCAGGCATTATAATTGAAGGTAAAACGGCTGTTGTCATAGGAAGGTCAAATCTTGTAGGAAAACCTCTTTCTATGCTTTTGCTGGCAAACAATGCAACGGTTGTAATGGCGCATTCAAAAACAAGGAATCTGAAAGAAATATGCAAGTCTGCAGATATTGTTGTTGCGGCTGTAGGCAAATCTAAATTTGTAAACAAGGATTTTATAAAAACAGGAGCTGTGGTTATTGATGTTGGTATAAACAGAACGGCTGAAGGATTATGCGGTGACGTTGATTTTGATGCGGTTAAAGATATGGATATAAAAATAACTCCCGTTCCAGGCGGCGTGGGTCCGATGACTATAACAATGCTTTTAGAAAATACGCTGAAAGCGTTTAATAATAGAAAAAGATATTTGTCTAACAGGATGCCATAAGAGATTCTGTAACAAAAAACTATTTATAATAAAGGCAAAATAATTGCAGAAAACAGAAAAAAAACGTATCCTGTTTTTTTGTAAACGCCTGTCTCATCTCAAAAATAATAAATTAACAACTAACAACTGAAAACTGCAACATTATGGAGATAAAATGGACTTTGATTTTATAATAACTTTTTTCTTCCCATTTTAACGGGTCTTATGTATTTTTTTTATGGCGTTTAAAGTAAGTCGCATAAAAATATTCCGCTCTATGATGTTTGGAGAAATAGGTTTTAAAAAAATTGAGTCCGCTTTTATAATGTTTGGAATTTATTTTATTACGCGCCTGCTTCAGAACATTTTAGGACCGCATCCGCTGCCGTTAATAATAAATTGTATAAGACAGTTTTTTTAATGGCAATTATCGCCCCGTCAATTCTCATTGCGATTTTCCACTGAATGCCCATATCCCAGGTGTGGTGGTACTCCGCGTTCGACGAACTTTGCTGCTTATATAATCCTGATGGGGATAATTTTTATTTTACTTAACAACGTTGTCCTAAGTGGTTTAAAAAAGTTTTGTCGTCATGGGGAAATATCAATATTTATGAGCCTGTGCGGTTTCAGTCCATTTCCACAATACAGTTTTTACTGATACACTTAGTTTATCAGGCAAAATGGAAATATCTTGAAATAATAGGCATTAAACTTCCGCCGCGCGAAGTACCCAGCGATTTAAAATAAAAAAATTTATAATACGGGCGTAGTCTAAAATCTTTCTGTGCTTTATGCAGAAATAAAAATAAGAACTGCATTTATTGATTTTTATTTTAGCATAAGCGGGATCCAGAGAATAATGAAACCTTTATCAAAATATTAGGGTTTTATTATGTCAAAGCCAGTGTATTCGCGTAATGAATTGGGAATCACTACGGATCCGTCTTCCTGCTGATAATTTTCAAGTATTGCGGCAAAAGTTCTTCCAACAGCGACTCCTGAGCCGTTTAACGTATGTAAAAGTTCTCTTTTTTTATTTTGGGAATATTTTACTTTTATATTCATTCTTCTTGCCTGAAAATCTTTTAAATTTGAACACGATGAAATTTCTCTGTATATTCCGTATCCTGCAAACCATACTTCCAAATCATAAGTTTTTGATGAAGAGAAACCAATATCTCCAGTGGATAAAAGCACAACCCTGTAAGGAAGCCCGAGCAGTTCCAATACGTTTCCAGCATCAAGAACGAGAGATTCTAATTCTTCGCTTGAAGTCTCAGGCTTGGCAAATTTTACAAGTTCCACTTTATCAAACTGATGGTTTCTAATAAGACCTTTTGTATCTTTTCCATAAGAACCGGATTCTCTCCTGAAGCATGCTGAATAAGAAACATATTTTTGCGGCAGAGCAGATTCTTCTAAAACGTCATCTCTGTAAATATTTGTTACGGGAACTTCTGCTGTTGGTATCAGATATAAATCGTCAATGGCGCACTTAAATGAATCTTCTTCAAGATTTGGGAGCTGTCCTGTGCCTGTCATTGAAGTCCGATTTACAAGGTAAGGCGTTGTTATTTCTTTGTATCCTTTTTCTTTGTGTTTGTCGAGGAAAAAAGATATGATTGCTCTTTCCAGAGCGGAGCCTTCATTTTTTAGAACCGCAAAATGCGGACCTGAAATTTTTGAAGCAGCTGCAAAGTCAATAATGCCTAATTTTTCTCCAATTTCCCAATGATATTTGGGTTTGAAAGAAAACTTTTCCGGTTTTCCGACAAACCTTATAATTTTATTGTCTTTTTCGTCTTTCCCAACGGGAACACTTTTGTCCGGGATATTGGGAATGCGGAGAAGAAAATCTTCTATACGCTTTTCAATTGTCAAAAGCTGTTTTTCCTGTTCTTGAATTATATCTCTTACTTTATTTATTTCAGCAAGAAGTTCAGCCGGAGGTTCTTTGCTTTCTTTTTTTAGTCTGCCTATTTCTTCGGATTCTTTATTTCTTTTAAGGCGCAGCTGTTCTATTTTGCCGATTATGGTTTTTCTTTCGCTGTCCCAGTTTAAAAGCTGGTCGAAACTGATATCCAGATTTCTGTTTAACATTGCCTGCTTAACTTCTTTTACATTTTCTCTGATAACTTTAATGTCTAACATTTATTCTCCTGTGTCACGCTCGTATAGTCAGATTGGTTGATATTACTACAGCTTTATCACCCAGAGTATGATATCTCCACTCTAACTACTCTAAAAAATTGCAGCTATCTAAATTGCTTTTATTTCAATCAATGTAGCGTCATCGTTATTTTATGAACAAATCGGCTTCGTGTTGCAGCTGTCTCTGTAAAAATATAGATTCTCTCTGCTCTTATAATTAAATTTATTTTTTAGAATATTTAGTGCTGTCATATTTTCAAACACAGTTTCAGAAGTCCAATTTCTGGCAAAGACTCAGCAAAATATTTTTGAGGAATATTTTAAAATGATACCTTACATAAAAGTTTGCTATTCAGTGCGATTTAACGGTAGTAACTTATCTGCATAATTTAGTTTGTATAATGGAGTTCTACTGAATCTTTAACTCCGATTATTGTTTCAACATCGTTTATAAAATTGTCGGAACAGTCGGATAAATATTCAGTTTCAATAGAAAAATTACCGTGCAGTGAATCTTCCAGAATCAGATAAACTTTCGTTTTACCTGTATGTATCTTAAAAATTTTCTTCAGCTCTTCTTCTAAAGCTACATTAAAGCTTGCAGCTGAAAATTTTATGCGTATTTCGTCGCATTTTGACGGAGATTTCTTTTTTGCTTCGTCTATTGTCATTATATCTTCCGTTATCATTTCAAGCTGTCCTTGCATATTCGTAAGCCAGCCTTTTATTACGACAATGTTGTTAAGAGTGAGGTACCCTCCGAATTTTTCAAAATTTTTAGGGAAAAGTAATGCATTAACGTTGCCGTGTAAATCTTCTATCTTAAATCTTGCGTACGGTTCTTTTCTAGTTGTTGAAGTAAGTTTTTTTACCGAAACTATCATACCGGCAATACGCACTGTTTTGCGATCAGCATTTTCCTTGAGCTGAGGAAGCTTATCGAGTCTGTAATTAGAATAAGCAATAATATCTTTCTTTCTATGTGTTAAAGGATGTCCGGAAATATAAAAACCTAAAACTTCTTTTTCAAAATTCAGTGCTTCAAGCGGTTCGAGCGGTTTTACTTCTTGTAGGGAAAGTATGTCGTCTGTAATAGTTTTTACGTTGTCAAAGAGAAAGCCTTGTAATGATTCTCTGTATTGTTTTACTTTTGCGGCTTTATCTGCATATGAATCTATGCTTTGAATCAGTCTTCCTCTTATTGTAAATTTATCTTTACCGAAAGAGTCGAAGACTCCTGCCTTTATAAGACTTTCCAAAGCTTTTTTGTTAATTGACTTTAAATCTATTCTCTGTAAAAAATCAACCCAATCTTTAAAACTTTTAAGTTGCCCGTTTTCAATTCTTGACTGTTCTATGGAGTCTGTTACTCCTTTGCCCACATTTTTAATGGCAAGCATACCGAAACGTATATTTTTATCTTCAGTTTTAAATTTTCCGTCAGAATACTGCACATCGGGCGGAAGCACTTTAATGTCGAAACCTAACGCATCGCCCAGATAGGCTACAAGTTTGCTTTCTTCGTTGTTTTTTGTCGCAGGGCGTCCTATTTCGCTATTACACAGAGCCGTTATATATTCTAGAGGATAGTTTGCTTTTAAGTAGGCTGTTTTGTAAGAAATTATGCCGTAAGCGGCAGAATGGGATTTATTAAAGCCGTATCCGCCGAACGCTACTATATTATTGAATATTTTTTCCGAAATTTTTTTGTTTACGCCTTTTTCTTTAGTGCCTCTTACAAATTTTTCTCTTTGCTTTTCAATAACTTCAGGTATTTTTTTACTCATAGCTTTACGTAAGCTGTCTGCTTCTCCGGGAGTAAACCCTGCGAGCGCTACGGACATTTTCATTACCTGTTCCTGATATAGAATGACGCCGTATGTATCTTTTAATATGGATTCTTGTAACGGATGATCATAAACAATTTTTGTTCTGCCGTGTTTACGGTTTACGAAGTTGTCCAGCATCCCCGAACCCATAGGTCCCGGGCGATATAAAGCGATTAAAGCTATTATGTCATCGATATTACTGGGTTTAAGTTTTTTTATTAAATCCCTCATACCTATGCTTTCAAGCTGAAATATGCCCATAGTTTTAGCTTCGCCAAGGAGTTCATAAGTTTTTTTGTCGTCCAGAGGGATATTGTCTAAATTGAAACTTGGATTTTTTTCCCGTATAAATTTCACACAGTCGTCAATAATAGTAAGCGTTTTTAAACCTAAAAAGTCAATTTTCAAAAGTCCAAGCTGTGGCAGCACGCCACCGTCATACTGAGTTGTAACAATATCTTTTGAACCCTTTGCAAGCGGCGAATAACTTGTAATTTCTTTGTTTGCTATAACCATACCGGCGGCGTGCACTCCGGTATGTCTTTTTAAGCCTTCAAGTTTTTGCGAGGCAGCTATAAGTTTTGCAATTTTTTCGTCCGCTTTAACAAGTTTTGACAAGTCTGTAGAAGCCTGCAGAGCTTCAGCAATGCTTGCATTTTGGGGAATAAGTTTTGCAATATTATTTGATTCTGCGGGGGTAAAGCCCATGACCCGCGCGACGTCTTTTATAACAAGTCTCGATTGCATTGAGCCGAATGTTATAATCTGAGCGCATTTTTCTTCGCCGTATTTCCGACGCACATATTGTATAATCTCATCGCGTCCGTAATCTGCAAAGTCTATATCTAAATCGGGCATTGATCGTCTGTCGGGGTTTAAAAATCTTTCAAAAAGCAAACCGTACTTTAAAGGGCAGATGTCTGTAATGCCTAAAGTGTATGCAACCATAGCTCCGGATCCCGACCCTCTTCCGGGTCCTACGGGAATGCGGTGATCTTTTGCATATTTTATAAAGTCTGAAACTATTAAAAAATAAGAAGCAAATCCCATCTTATTGATTACGGAAAGCTCGTGTTTTAATCTTTCCTCATGTTCCGGCTTTATCGTGTCGTATCTTGCAGCAAGTCCTCTGCGGCAGAGCGTTTCAAGATATTCTGAATCTGATTTATATTCTTTCGGTATTGGAAACTGCGGCAGAAGCAGTTTGTCTGTATTTATCTCAAGATTGGTTTTTTCTGCAATTTCCAAAGTATTTTTTATCGCTTCAGGCACAGAGGAAAACGTTTTTATCATATCTTCTGCGCTGCGGTAGTAAAAAAGATCGGAATCAAAATGAAGTCTTTTAGTCTCATTTAGCATTTTGCCTGTTCCGATACAAAGCAGAATATCGTGTACTTCAGCATCTTCTTTTTTTAAAAAATGGCAGTCGTTTGTTGCGACAAGTGGAATTGCGGCGCTTTTTGATAGTTCAATGAGACTTGGAATTATTTTCTTCTGGGTTTCAAGACCATTGTCCATAATTTCTATATAAAAATTATCTTTGTCGAAAATATCGCGGTATTCTATTGCGGCGTTTTGCGCTTTTTTTTTATTTCCTTTGACTAAAGCAGACGCAACTTCGCCCGCAAGGCAGCCCGAAAGAGCAATCAGTCCGCGTCTGTACTTTTTTAAAACTTCTTTGTCTACGCGCGGTTTATAATAAAAGCCTTCCGTAAAACCTGCGCTTACTATGCGCATGAGATTTTGATACCCTTCAAAATCTTTGGCAAGTAGCGTTAAATGGTGATAGTTTACGTTATCTTCGGTAATTCTATTGATATTTTTTTTATCAAAACGCGATTTTGGAGCCACATATATTTCACAGCCTATGATAGGCTTTATGCCGCTTTGTTTTGCAGCCAAGTAAAATTCCATAGCGCCGTACATATTGCCATGGTCGGTAATGGCAAGGGCTGGCATTTTATATTCTTTAGCTATCAAATTGAATAATTCGCCGGGCTTTCCTTTATCATCTATAAGTTTGCATGCGCCGTCAAGGAGAGAATATTCAGTATGATTGTGTAAATGTACAAATTCCGCAGCCATAAAAAATACCTGTTTTTTGGATTTTGATTATTTGTATTGTATCATTTTTAAAGATTTAATTTAACGAGTATGGATTGTATTCATCCGCATAGCTGAAATCCCCCCCCCTAATCGTAACCTCTCAATAATAGAGGGAAAAAGAGAGAAGAATTAATATCAATGTTAGATATATCTGTTTTATCTATTGAGTAAGGCATATATCTGTAATTTAAGATAATTCAGTTTTTGTTTGTCATGTTGAGGGGACGAAATATCCAGTCTTTTCCGGGTTTGTCAAAATTTTCGCATTTTTAGAATTACAACAACTTAACGTTCTTTGCCTGTGAATGCACTCATCCTCCAAAACTTTTTTACATTCTCTGCAAGAAAATATACCGGATTGTCTTTGCAATGCTTTGGCGATAAAGATAAATCTTATTTTGTTGTACGACAAAAATAATTTCATATAATATAAAAAAGATAGTTATACAATATTTCATTTTGACGCTGAAACAAAAATACTTTCTAAAAGCAGCGAAATGCAGGGATACATAAAAATATCGGACTGTTATAGAAAAATGTCCGCGGTATCTAATGCGTATTTAAATCAAAGATGATGGAGAAAAATTATGTTGACAACAGCTATGACAACTTTCATTGTTTTAATCGTTCTTGCGGGATTATATATTCTTTTGACTTATAATAGATTTGTGATGCTTAAGAACAGGGTAAAAGAAGCGTGGAGTGATATTGAAGTGCAGATGAAACGCCGCTATGACTTAATACCTAACCTTGTGGAAACGGTTAAAGGTTATGCTTCGCACGAAAAGAATACGCTTGATGCTGTTATAAAAGCAAGAAATGCCGCTATGCAAAACACCGGAAACATTGCGGATAAAGCCCAATCTGAAAATGCGTTATCCGGAACGTTAAAATCTCTTTTTGCTCTATCTGAAAGTTATCCGAAATTAAAAGCGAACGAAAATTTTTTAGAACTTCAAAGAGAACTTACGGATACCGAAAACAAAATACAGTCGAGCCGGAGATTTTATAATTCAAACGTTCTTGCCGTCAATACGAAACTAGAGCTGTTTCCAAGTAATATTATAGGCGGCGCATTTGGTTTTACAAAACAGGATTTCTTTAAACTTGACGATACTGAACAAGACGCAAAAAAAAATGTTAAAGTTTCGTTTTAACTTTTCTGTTGCCTGCTGCTGTTTATTTTTTTTGACTGCGTGCACTTAATTGAGTTCAAAGTGATGCTTAGCTTAGTAGGTCTTAATAGTTATATATGCTGCAAATGAGAGTTTTATTATGACAAATATTACGACTTACGACTTTATCAGCTCAAACTCCAGAAAAACCGTATGGCTTATGATTTTGTTTCCGATAAGTCTTGCTGTGATAGTTTATCTGATAATACTGTTGGCAAGTGCTGTCGTGGCTGTTGATAACAGTCAAATATACAATCGGGTTTCCGTGCTTGCGGTTGCCAACCAAACGGCTGCTCATGTTCTCCCGGTAGTGTCGGTTATAGCGATCCTTTGGGTTCTGATAAGCTATTATGCGGGACAAAATTTTGTTCTCTCAGTTGTAGGCGCTGTTGAACTTACAAAAAAAAATGCTCCTGAAGTAATACGCACTGTTGAAAATGTCGCTGTAGCGGCAGGTCTTCCGGTGCCGAAAATTTATGCAATAAACGATGAGGCATTAAATGCTTTTGCAACCGGAAGAGATCCGACTCATTCTTATATAGTTTTGACAAAGGGCATTATCAATAAACTTGAAAAACCAGAACTTGAGGGCGTTATAGCGCATGAAATGTCACATATAGGAAACAGAGATATACGGCTTATGCTTATAATGATTGTATGTATAAGTTTTGCTACTGTTGTTGCGGAATTATTATTGAGATTTGTGTTAACAGCAAAAATAAACAAGTCTAAAAATAATAATAGTTCTGCTGCAGTACAAATATTTTTGTTTGCTTTGGCAACAGCTTTTTATATGTACGGATATCTGATTGCTCCACTTATAAAGTTTGCGGTATCGCGTACAAGAGAATTTCAGGCTGATGCAACTGCCGCTTTGATAACAAGAAATCCTCAAGGACTTATAGATGCCTTAAAAAAGATTTCAGGCAACTCTAGAGTTGAAAAATTAAGCGATAAACAAACAATTTCATCAGTCTGCATTGCAAATCCGTTAACTAAAGATAAACAAAATTCTTTCTTCTCAAAAATTTCAGGACTTTTCGCAACACATCCGCCTATTGAAGACCGAATAAAAGTGTTGCAGGCTATGGATGGATACAGATAAAACCAAAGACTGTAGAAGTCCGTCTTTCTTTTAAGATTTGAAAGAAAAAACATATCGAAAAGAAATAATATTATCAAAGCGTCAGTTTTTTTGTGTATTTTTTATCTGCATAATTTTTGCAGTTATTACTGGGTTTGTGCATTTTTGATATGAGTTATTCTTTTAATAAATTTGTAAATAGCTTTGTAATTATTGGCGGTTTTATTTTTTATAGCTTTCAGTATTCGGTTAGATTGTTATTTGTTTTCTATAAATATCTTACAGATAAGCAATTAAAACCAATTAGTAAGCCTTTGATTATTATAAACATATTTATTGTTATTACTGTTATAACTGTCTTGTTCTCTTTCTGTTTTTATACGCACGGAAAATTAAGAATAGCAATAGAAGATCAGATGCGGAACATGGAAATACATACATTCGTAGATTGTAACGGCAAGGAATATTTTATCAGAGGTAGGGACAGAAAGGAAGCGGGGGAAAACCTAAAGAGACTGCTTGCTGCTGGGATAGATGTCTCAAAGTGGAAGTAGTAATAAATTATGTAAAAAAACACTCAGATGAAAGAAGCATTAATCTGGCGTTAGCGGTATATAAGTTTCAAAGATGTTTTAAAGCCATAAATAACCGAATGTATTATGACATAATTTGTTGTCAAGGTTTAAGCGGCTAAATTTTATTTCCTATACGGGAATTCATATCATTTGAAAAGAAGTGACCTACGGCATAGATCATTTTATCCCACTTCCTAGTTCGTTTAAAAATTTCAATGCTCCTGTCGAACTAAGAAAAAGTTTGTCAAAAATCAGCATTGTTTCGGCTAGAAGCTTCACAGCTTTGGCATTATCCTTAACGTTTCCTTCCGTTACTATGTTGTTAAGAATAGTCTTCTGTTTTTACAATATAAACTTTTTCATTGCTATAAGTTCTTCTTTAGACATTTTGTGACTCCTTTTATAATTTATTTTAAAAACTTTATTTTCAATCAATTTCCTCAAACGTCACGAAAATCACACATAAATACATTCCGCTCCCACAAACATAGTGAAATTATCATCCCTGCTATTATGCTACAATTTTACTTTGTGTTTGTTAAGCCATTTACGTCTTGTTACGTTTACGCCTACGATATAGTTGCTTACCTTCATTGCTAATGGAAAGAGGACGCAGTTCGGAGCCGTAAAGAATAGAAAAGCAGTATAAACATGTCGAGAGTCCTTAAGAAAGAGATACAGACACATTATCTGTCGCACTGGTTTCAAATAGCAGAGCTTTTGTTTCCTCTCTGTCAATTTATACGCTTTTTGATTAATTTTTATAGTAGAGTGGTGGTGTTGCAACAACGTTACTGCGTAAAAGGTGTTCCTTGCGATATAATAGTCACCCGATAATGAAAACCGCTAAAAAACTGTTATTGAAACCGGGCAGTGGTCTGAACCTGAAACTGATTTCTTAATATCTGCAGATTTCAGTCGTTTGACTGAATGTTGCGACATAAAAAAGTGATCTATCCTCCAGCCTATGTTCCTTGATCTTGCGGCAGTTTTATAATCCCACCATGTATAATTGCCTGGTTCTTTATTAAAGTACCTGAATGTATCAATGAAACCAGATGAAACAAGATTATCAAGTTTTTCTCTTTCTTCAGGCATAAAACCGGATACTTTTTCATTTTCTTTGGGTCTTGCCAAATCTATCGAAAAATGTGCGGTATTATAATCGCCGCATATAATTACTGTTTTATCTTTAAACTGTTTGAGATATTTGATTAAATAGTCGTAAAATTCCATTTTATATTTAAGACGCTCTTGCGAGGCGCCGCCATTAGGAAAGTAAACGTTGAAAATAATAAAATCCTTAAAATCAAGGCGGATTATTCTGCCTTCATTGTCAAAAACTTTATTTTCAATGCTGGCGATTACGAAATCGGGCTTGATTTTTGACCAGACGGCAACGCCGCTGTAACCCTTTTTTTCTGCGGAAGAACAATAAAAATTGTATCCATTGATTTCTTTTATATCTTTGGGAAACTGTGTCTCGACGGCTTTTGTTTCCTGCACGCAGACAATATCGGCGTTTTCATCTTTAAACCAAGCAGTAAAATCTTTTTTATATATTGCTCTTATTCCGTTTACATTCCATGAAACTATTTTCATTTAGCCTTTCTCAAAATAGATTCTGCAGTCAGTGTGTTGACTGCGGACTTGAAGCCATCTCTTAGTACTGCTGATGTTTCTCTTGCGAGATTAAAACCTTGCATTGGCAATTATCATTATAGGAATAGGACCCTTTTTAATGAAATTTATAAAACCGAGTTGTATGCCTTCCATATTTTCAGCCACATTTATAAAGCCTACCTGAATACCTTTTACTGATACTGCTTTGTTAAAAAATCCTTTCTGTATGCCTGAAATTTCACCTGAGTTTAAATTTATTATACCGGTCTGCAATCCTTTAAATAATTCTGTAAAAGTTATAAGACATGCGTGCTGCCAGCCTGAACAATCATCGGTTTTTGCATAAATGAGATTACACAGTATACCTTTTACTTCAGGAGTGTAAGTTCCGATACCTATTTCTAAACCGTTAACAGAATCGTCTTGCGGTATAGCGGTTTTTTCCCATATAGAAAGTTTAAGCGGCGTTGTTGCAAAAGAGATACTTGTAAACACGGCAATTGCGCATAATGCTGACAATAATCTATTCATTCCCAGACCATCCTTTTTTCTTTACTTACGGTATTATTCAGACCGCTGCGGGAATTGCTTTTATACCTATGGTCAGCATAAATATGTTCTAACTGTTAAAGAATTTTAAAATATCTGTTTTCAGTTTATTAAATCCGTTTCTCTTTTTTGCGCTTACTGTAAATACGTTTGGTTTATCTGTACCAAAACACTCTGCCGCTTTACTTTGTATTTCGTCTTCAGAAATAGTTTGAGGCACTTTATCGCATTTGTTTGCGATAATTTTAAAAGAAATATTATACTCTTTAAGCCATTTAGTCATATCGAAATCTAATTCTGTAGGACCTACAAAGGCGTCTATAACTATGTAAACCGTCTTATTGCTATTTCTTTTGATTATGCATTCTTCCATCATCTTATTCCAAAGTTTTTTTTCCTGCAGACTTACTCTTGCAAAGCCGTACCCCGGCAAATCTACTATCCATTTTCTTAAAGAAACGCTGTAAACATTTATGCTTCTAGTTCTGCCTGGCGTTTTTGATATTCTTGCTAAATTCTTTTGCGAACATAAAGCGTTTATAACGCTGCTTTTTCCGACATTAGATCTTCCGGAAAAAATAATCTCTGCAACACTTTTTGGCAGAGAATCCGCCTCTGCTGTAGCTCTGAAAAAAACTGTTTTCTCTAACATATGGTTTTTATCAACATATACAGTGTGCTTGTTTTGGAACAAAATAAAATGTGTAGCGCTAAGTTTCCGCTTGCGTCGTTTATTCTCAGCAGGCAGTTTACCTGCTGAGAATAAACGACGTTTGTATTGACAGGGAAACAGGGAATTCTGATGGATAGTGCGCTGTTTTTGTTCTAACTCAAAAGTCTGTATTCCTTTTTTATGAATTTTACTTTATTAGTAGGCAGACTTCAGTCTTTCCTGTTCAGCTTTGAAAGGAGTTTCAGCATTTCGAGATAAAGCCATACGAGCGTTATCATAAGAGAAAGAGCGCTGTACCACTCCATATATTTGGGAGCGCGGTCATACGCGCCTTTTTCAATCAAATCGAAATCAATGATAAGATTAAAAGATGCAACGGCTACAATCACAATACTTATGATGACTCCAAAAGTCGAAGAATCATGAATGTATGGCAATTTCCCGGCTCCAAAACTGTTTAAAAGTAAATCCGCTATATAGACAAACGCTATGGCAAGTGTTGAAAATATTACAGTTTTTTGAAATCTCGGAGTGGCTTTAAGTATGCCGGCTTTGTAAGAGGCAAGCATACAAAATAAAACGCAGATTGTTGAAAGGATTGCATTTACTACAATGCCCGGATACGACTTTTCAAAATACAAAGAAACCGTACCAAGAACAAATCCTTCGCACATTGCATAAAGTGGTGACAAAAACGGCGTTGCTGTCTTTTTAAATATTGAAACAAAAGCCAGAACAAAAGCTCCGATTGATATCGGAAACAGCAAAGGCGCTATTACTCCGGGATGCGTCCACGAATAAAATGCGCTCCCCACAAGAAGAATCCATAAAATTATACTTTTATTTATTGTTCCCGACATCGTCATAACTTCACTATAGCTTTCAGTCGATTGAAAAACGCTATCTTTTAAAAGCGGATTGCTCATGTTGTCCTCCAATGATTAAATTATAAGCTGCTGAATTTACGATTTTTTTTTGATTGACGAAAGAAAGCATATCTCGCGCTTGATTTATATTAGCCCATTTTAATTCCAATATCTCGTTTTTGTCAAAATCCGAAGCGTCTTCAAGTGCCGATGCAAGAAAATATATTGAATGTTTTTCGACTTGTCTTTCGTCCGTGCGACTTGCTGTGTCGTCAATTATATATACATCCTCCTGTCTGAAATTTTTAATGAACGAAATATTTTTAATTCCCGTTTCTTCAAAAATTTCTCTTCTTGCAGTCTCTATTTCGCTCTCGCAGTTTTCAATATGTCCTTTTGGAAATCCCCATATTCTGCTTCGTTTTGAATTTACAAGCAAAAATAAAGGATTGTCATTTTTCATTTTATAAAGTACCGCGCCGCAGGAAAATTCTTTAAGCATGCATATACTCCTATTTTTATTGGTTGTATCGTTAGTCCGTAATTAAAACCGGCAACGGATAACAGTCCGGGGGACCAGTAATTCATTGTTATCTCTTAATGATATTGCCGTCTGACTATTGAAACGGACAAACCCTTTGGCAGATTCAGCTCTGAAGCTCGATAAAAACTATACAAATAATCTAAGTTGAAAGTTTCAGCTTTTTGGGGCGGCGGTCATTTGTCATTAAAAAGTAGCCGCCGCGTCAATTTCCTATTTTAAAGTCCGGTGAGAAAAATATAATTGAAAGACGCTTTTAATAGGAATGTTTTGCTATAAGCTTTCTTCTCAATAAATCCAGCGCTGTATTTACGGTTCTTTTTCTTATGTCTTTTCTTGTTCCGCTAAAATTAAATTTAAAGCTCTCAGTTTTCTTTTTATCGGCAGAACCTATATACACAAGACCAACCGGTTTTTTTTTTGTTCCGCCGATTGGTCCTGCAATTCCAGTTACTGAAAAAGCATAATCACTGTCCGAAAGTTTCAGAACGCCTTCCGCCATCTCTTTGACTGTCTCTTTGCTTACAGCTCCGAAATTTGTCAAAGTTTCTTCTTTTACTCCGAGCAGTTTCATTTTTGATTCATTTGAGTATGTGACAACAGAACTTTTAAAATATAAAGAACTTCCGGGAATGTCTGTAATTGCTGCCGCTATATTTCCCCCTGTGCAAGACTCTGCAAAAGAAACTGTTTTTTTATTTTCAAGCAGGAGTCGTCCCGCGACGGATGCAAGAGTATCGTTATCAAAACCAAAAATATTGTCTTTTAAGACGTTGCCAAACCCGAGTTTTAACTTGCTTATTGTCTCATCGACAAAAAGTTCATCTGTTCCGGAAACTGAAAATTTTATGTCTATAACCGATTTACTTGCGAGAATGCCGAACTCCACAAATTTTGAATCGCCGGATACGGCTTCCTCCATAACGGGCTTTATCATCTCTTCAACCGCGGATTCTGCAATTCCGAATACATGTAATACTCCATTCTTCTTTATGCCGACAGAATAACTTTTTAAAAACGGCTCGACGTTTTCTTCAAATATCGGCTTCATTTCTTCTGGAGGTCCGGGAAGCAGAAACAATGTTTTTCGGTATTTTTTTTCGCTGTCTTTAAATTTAAAATGTAACATCTGACCCGGCGCTGTTCCAACGCGGTTTTCTAAAACTTTTGCGCCTCTGATAATATTTGCCTGTTTCTCGTTAATTTTAGGAATTGAAGCAGCAACAGAGCGTTTTAAGAAGTACTCTTTTATAGAATTTAAAACTTTTTCGTCGGGATATATCTCGAGATTTAAGCATTCCGCAGCGGTTTCAACTGTTATATCGTCAAATGTCGGACCTAGTCCGCCTGTGGTAATAACAATATTACTTCTCTTAAAAGCTCTTTTAAATTCCCGCAGCAAATCCTGTTTTTTGTCACCGACGTCGGTAACAAGCGATATTTCAAATCCTATAGCAGAAAGTCTTGAGCCTATATAAGCGGCATTGGTATTAACTTTTCCGGTAAGGAGTTCGCTTCCCGTACAGATGAGTTCAATTTTCATATTTTTTTAGTAAAGTCTGTTGTTGACTATTATCAATAACAAATACAGTTATAGTCAGTCTGACGAAACAGCAATATTCCTGTTCACATTTATAAAAAGTCTGCCAAAACAACATATTTTTCGATTTTACTGCTGTAATGATATCGACTCCTAAACCATGAGTCATATACAAAAGATTTTAAAATCCTATAGTGTTTATAATATCTTTAATATCTGCTTTAACTTTTTTGGGCTTAACAGCGTTTGTTACTGCGGTATCCGGATCTTTCAAGCCGTGTCCGGTAAGTATGCAGACAATTTTTGCGGGAGCAGCACTTTTAAAATAGCCCTGCTTAATATATTTTATAAGTCCCGCTATAGATGAAGCAGAAGCAGGCTCGCAGAAAACGCCTTCCGTTACAGCCACAATTCTGTACGCTTCCAGTATTTCTTCGTCTGTTACTTTGTCTATTACGCCGCCGGATTCATCTCTTGCTTCTTCGGCGGTCTTCCATGAAGCGGGATTTCCTATTCTTATAGCGGTTGCTATTGTTTCAGGGTTTGTAATAGGATGTCCTTCAACTATCGGAGCTGAACCTGCTGCTTGAAAACCCATCATTTTAGGAAGAGTATATTTTTCCGGTGCTGCCTTATTATATTCTTTATATCCTTTCCAGTATGCGGTAATATTTCCGGCATTACCGACCGGCATAAACTGATAGTCAGGAGACTGCTCCAGACTTTCGCATATTTCATAAGCTGCGGTTTTTTGTCCTTCTATTCTGAAAGGATTGATTGAATTAACCAAAGTAAGAGGATATTTGCTGCTTAACTCTTTTACGAGATTTAACGCTTCATCAAAGTTTCCGTCGATTTCCAAAACTTCCGCTCCGTGCATAACAGCCTGAGAAAGTTTTCCAAGCGCTATTTTGCCTTCAGGTATCAGCACTACGCATTTTATTCCCGCTCTTGCGGCATAAGCCGCGGCAGAAGCCGAAGTATTCCCGGTCGAGGCGCAGATGACAATCTTGCTTCCGTCTTCGACGGCTTTTGAAACAGCCATTGTCATTCCTCTGTCTTTGAAAGAACCGGTGGGATTCATTCCTTCAAACTTAAGATATATTTTACCGTTAAATCCGAGTTTATCAGGCAGATTTCTTGCAGGTAGTAGAGGGGTATTTCCCTCATGAAGAGATATAACCGGAGTTTTGTCGCTGACCGGCAGATTTTTCCTGTACTTTTCAATCAAACCTCTGTAACCCATTTTCCTTATTCCCTTTATAGAATTTATAAAAATTATTATACTCTATTAAGAGTGTAAAATCAATAATAATAAAGAAGCTGAAATCCTTAGAAACATCAGATCTTTCTGAGCGTAAATATGTAGTACTCTATCGTGAATTTGTTTGTGTCTGTGCTTTACCGTTGAATATGTTAAATTGATTTATTTAAGAAAGTATATTTTCGCTCACAAAAACTGTTTAAGGAGAAATCTTTTATTGGATATAATATACTCAGACTCAGTATCATTATAGATTTCTTTATTGAATTCTTTGATAATAATATTTATTGGTTTATTATGCACTGTTTTAAATATCTCAGGACCTCTTGCTCCAAAAATAAGTAACTTTGGAGTCAAAGCTATCATTATTAAATCTACTTTACCTTTTTCGCCCAGCATCAGCAATGGGTGATTTGAAGTAAGAAATTGTCCATATTGCATATCTTTTTCTTCTATTATTTTGTTGCCAAAGGTAAATCTTTTAAACTGACCAAATATCGCTCCTCCCGGATTAAACACTGATAAAAAAGAATAATTGGATAGCGGTTTGTTATATTTTTGTAATTCTTCTATTTCTTCTTTAGTAGCTTTCCCATGTCTTATCAATTCATCAGCGAATTTAGCAAGGTCGGACTCTGCTGTTTCATAAGCTTCAGCAACAATATGTTTTTTTCTTACTTTAAGAGCGACTATAAAAGAATAAAAATTCCCAAATTCTGTTTCTGACAACTTATCCATTGTTTTATCTTTAAGAATCTTATTTATAGTAGGAAACCAAACGTTATTTTCAATTTGTGCAAACATATTTTCAACTTCATTGTCCCATATTCTGTCAGCAAATATATTTCGCGGATTGGGTTTAAATATATTAGAATTTTCTTTTTGCAGGCAGTATACTTGCGTGTCATTAAATTTCCACTTTGAACTGTAAAACTGAGGAATATAGTGATTATTTTTTGTTTTCGGCATAATTTTTTGCATCCTATTAACTTATTCATTAGAAAACAATATAATAGCAGTTGTCTGGATTTTAAAGTGCATAAGTAATATCTAACTATATATGATACATAGGCGAATAATGGAACGTATGTATTAAAATACAATACTAAATACTTTATATTAGTACATAAATATAAATAATAAGCGTATAACAAACAGATAATATCTGCTAGTGAATTTCTTAGAGATTTTAATCTTTTTAAATTTTCAGAAAGTATTACTATGCATTTAAAACAAAAATGTTTAGGACTCAATTTAACTCGGGGATTTCTTACAAAAATCAGATATAAGTTTCGGTTCATTAAAACGTTTTAAAAATAAGCGCAAAATCTCTCTAAGTTGTTTAAACTAAACCGAAAGTTTATAACAACTAACTGCAGGAACTTTAGCTTTTGCTTGTCAGGTTGAGTGGACGGAGTCCATGAAACATCCAGTCTTTTCAGAATACCTTATGGCAATGCTCTCATTTTTCTTTCACTTCAAAGAAGGATGGAGTGCGCAGCAGAGAGGACTGACTTAATTTTCTTCCTTTAAAGATATTGATCTGGCGTTAGCGTTAAAGAGAGGTGTGTAAAAAATATTCAATTTGCAGCAATGAAAGATATATAAATAGCGGAAAAGCAAAATGTAAGCAAAGGATGTAAAAGGAATTTTGAAAGAATCGTACGTTCGGCAGGCAAAGAAAAAATTGGGCTGATATTGTATTAAACAATCTGAAAAAAGAGTATTCAAAATTTTATTTTGAGGTGAAATGATAATGACTGACAATCAAACTTTAGATGAAAAAATACAAATAAAACAAGATGACTGTAAAAAGGAAATTTTTAATGCGGATAAAGATAAAAAGGATGATATACTTGGAAGAATTCGTTTTGCCGAAAATATGTCTTTGAGGTTATTGAATTATAAGGCTGATGAAAGTGTCATTATTGGACTTAATGGAGAGTGGGGATCAGGAAAATCATCAGTTATAAACTTAATTAAACAATGCATTAATAACAATAACGATAATGCTGGCAAGCCGGCAATAATAAATTTTAATCCTTGGACGTTTTCAAAAAGAGAGGATATAACAAGGTATTTTTTCGATGAAATATCTTCTGCATTTGATTACAAAAACAGAAGTGAAGAAGATAAAGCTACAGCGGAAAAATTCAGGAGTTATGCCAAATTGCTAGGAGCTTTAGAATATGTTCCCAACTCTTCTGTTTTCTTATTTTCCAAGTTTTTAAAGAATATTTTTAAAAGATGTGAAAAGTATTGTAGAAAATCCGAGAATGTATCTATAATGGGTATTAAAAATGAACTTAATGATCGTTTAATTAAAAACAAAAGAAATACAATTGTGTTTATTGATGACATAGACAGGTTAACCAATAAAGAAATCAGAGAAATATTCAGATTAGTAAGAGTTAATGCTGATTTCTGGAAAATGATATATGTAATTGCTTTTGACAGACATATTGTTGAAAAAAGCTTTGAAGAACAGGGGAAAGAATATTTAGAGAATATCATACAAGTAAATGTTAATGTGCCGTTTCCTTCTAAAGAAGGACTTTCACAGTTTCTTTGCAAGGAATTAGACCGGGTAATAAAAACACTGCCGGCATCAGTGCAGGAGTTATTTCAATAAAGATGAAAATGAAAATAATTGGGATAGTGTTTATCGTTCAGGATTCAGAGACTTTTTTTAAAATATCAGAGATATAAAAAGATTTATAAGCGGGTTAGAATTTAACATATCTCGAATGTGTAAAAATAATGTGATTGGAATAAATCCAATTGACTTTATCGCTGTTAAAGCAATTAGAATGTTCGCTTATGATTTTTATTTACTCATGGCTGAGAACTCGGTTCTTTTTACGGCAAAACATAAGTTAGAATTTGAAAGATTAGGATTATCTGAAGAAAAGATAAAAGAAGAAATAGACAATGCGTTAACGAATTGTATAACTGAAGATAATAAATGTCGTCAGACTGTAAAAGGTTTAGTTAAAGAGTTATTCCCGTGGCTTAAAGATATTGAGGAAGGAATATCGCGTGAATATAATTACGTAATATGGAGTAAACAGTTAAGAGTATGCTCTGAGCGGCTTTATGATTCTTACTTTAACTTTATTCCTGGCGGAGATGAAGGAGAGATAGGCAGATATGAAATAACTAAAATCCTTAAAGAAATGGATTCCATGGAAACTTTTGAACGAACTCTTCGTCAATATATAGAAACAAAAGGAATCGTAAAAATATTGGCGAGGACTCAAGATTTTACAGGAGATGAAAATTATATTTCTAGGGAAAATGCTAAAAATGTTGTAGGGGCATTGCTCAATATTTATGAAGACTTACCCGGTACTTTATCTCCAATTAGCGAGAGTATAAACAAAATGCTTGATTCATATCCCAAAGATAGTGTCGGTTTATAATGAATCAGTTATTAAACAGGGAGACAGATAAAGAGAAAAATTTTAATTTATTGAAAGAACTTATCCCTCAAACAAAAGGTTTATCTATGCAATTTGATAAAACAAGAACACAGAAACCAAATTCTTTTCGAATACCTCCAGATAAAATAATATTTCTGCAAAAGATATGCGTTGAAAAAATAAATAATGCCGATAAAAAATATCTTATTAATCATAAAGACTTACGATTTCTTTTATATAAATGGAAAGAGTGGTGTGGTTCAAAACAATTGACTGAATTTATCAATCAAGTTCTTGAGAGTAATAAAAATACAATTGTACTTGTAAGTCATTTTATTTCAGTTTCAGAAGTAATAGAATCGAGAAATGGCGAAATAGAAAGGACTAAAAAGTTGCAGTATCTGTATAAAGAGTTAAGTAATTTCGTTAATTTGGAAGATGTAAAAACAAAACTGGATGAGATTAAAAAGTTCTATCCGAAATTATACGAAGAACATAGAAATACTATAGACTTGTTTCTGAAAGACTATGAAAAAAGTTTTGTATGTCCTCTTTTGAAGTTCTAAATATTTTGTAAAAGTCAGCACTATTTTCAAATACTCCTTGAATGGATATTTTCTAAATTGAAAGGTAATAAAGACTAAAAAGATAGTGAATTTACAGTCTTAAAATTAAATGTAAATCTATTCAGTAAACCTTTATATATTTATGTTATGTTATAATAAAATTCTGAAAGAACTAAACAATGACATTAAATATGAGATTGAAATAATGAATTTGTCTGATTGCCGAACTCAACGATTTCCTCTTCTGTATTTATGAAAAGACAAATTTTGACAACGCAACATAATACAATAAATTATGAATGAAAACTCCTCACAAGATTACATTGAATTAAATCGAAAATATGTAAAATTTCAAGACTCTCTTTCGTTTTCGAAACCCGAAAACATTGACGTTGTTCTTAAAGAAAATGACGCTGTTGTCATTCTTGGAGATAAAGGAAGTGGGAAAACAATAGAAGTCAAACAATTTCAATCAAAACATCGAGACAATTCAAAATATTTTGAATTGAAAGATATTTACTCGGGTTTGCAAGATGTTAAATCTAAAATAGAAGTATTAATAAAATCATTAGATTTAAAAAATGACGATAGTTATTTATATTTGCTTTTTGATGCTATTGATGAATGCAGATTACAAGGTATCCGTAAACAAGATGCATTTGAAATAACATTGCGTAAAATAAGAAACGATTTGGAAAATCTGCCAATCCATATCTCTAAACTTAAATTTATCTTTACATCTAGAGAAGCAGACTGGAAAAAAGATGCGGATAATAATCTGATTCAAAAATATCTTAGCATCGATACGCTGAAACAAAACAGCGGCACTGCTAATTCCGACAGTGTAATTTTAAAAGATCCTACAAACTGCACTACAGATACAGGAAAACACGATATTAAAATAAGTATTTATACTCTGGAAGAACTGAATAATGAACAAAAACGGCTTATTGCAAAGTATTTAAAAGAAAATGAGGATTTTTTTGAGAAAGATATTATTGCGCAGGGATATTCTAATACTCCATTGGATTGTTTGGAATTCTTAAAATTTAAGACAAGGCGCAGGAATACAACATATAAAATGGAGGATTTTCTTCGTTATAAACTGCAGCGCAGACACAGAGAGCTGAATGAAAGCCGCAATGACGGTCAGTTCCCGATGATAAAAATAGAACGTTTGTCAAAACGATTAGCTGCAGCGACATTGTTTTGTAAAACAGTATCTATTCAGAAAAGAGAATCATACTCTGATTTTTCTACTTCGTCTCACAGTAATGATGTTTCATTAACTGAGTTGTTCCCGAATGAAGATTCGTCTTGTTTGAATGCTTTTATAAATTCTGCTTTGTTCTCAGCAAATGGCGAAAATTCTGTTAAATTCTGGGATGAGTTATCAAGAGATAATGTAGCGCATTTTTGGCTGAAAGACAGAATTGAGAAAGGTAAATATAATGAGATAAAGAATCTGATTTTCCAAAAATGCGACAGCATAATCTCTCCGAAGAAATCGTTTATAATTTCAGCTGTTTTTCTTGCCAATACTGAACCCGAATTTAGAAAATATCTCATTGAATTTCACCCGGAATTCTTGGTGATATATTCCTATTGTTGCGAATCTCTGACAGAGTTTGATAAAAAAGAAATTCTAATTTAAAAGAATGAAACATAACAATTTTTTAGCCAAAATTTTTCTTATGCAATTGCTTTACTATTCAGATGCAAAAAACTTAGATAGGAAACTAAAGGGAAAAGTTAACAGCTTAATGACTGCGTACTTATTCCCTAAAAAAGACATGACTATAGGCATAAATTTTTATACAAGTGCAGTTGAAATTTTACTGAGGCAGGAACATCCAAAAATAAATCAAAAATTAAAAGCGTTTTTGTTATCAAATATATCAAAATTATCAGATGTAACAATCGGAACACTGCTAGAAGACTATTTGTCTCCTGAATATATTTCATTTAAAGAAGTCACAGTTTTGCTAAAAAAGTATATTAATGAAGGTTGCGATAACGGGGGAATGGCTTATTTAAAAATTGTTTATCCTAAGCTTATTCAAAAACTATCCGATGCATCTGAAATTAAATCTATATTGGACGGCATATCATTTGATTTTTCTAATGAAAACGAAGTATTTATTTATGTTTCCTTACTTATAAGATTTATTGACTGCGGCGTGAAGTCTGATGAGATATCAAATCACTTATTAAAATTGCATAAGTACAATTATGATAAATTTTATCCAAACTCTAAGAATGAGGAAGAATTAGAACATCTGAAAGAGAAAATAACCCCAGAAATAAACTTAGCTTTTGTTAAGAAGCTCTTAGAAGAGTATAAAGCCTTGAAAGAGTCAAATTATGACTGGTTCCCTTACGATAAACTATATAAAATAAATGATGATATTATGAAGATATTTTTGAAAGAGACAAACAATAAGTCTTTATCTCAAAATAGCATTTTATATTTATTTAACTTTTGTTTACGTAATTTAAAAAAAACTTATTCGGACTCAGGCACTATGATGCAGATAATAAAACCGTATCTCAACACAAAACAGAAACGTCAAAGTTGGAAAGAATTTTTAAATCCTCCTAATATTGCTGTTAAAAATAAGATAAGTGAATACAAAGTCCAAAAAGAAAAGGATCAACAATTTTTAAATGAACATATTGAAGATATCAGATGCGCGGCAAAAGAATATCAGCATATAATTGTTGGTCTTTCTCTTGAAAATAAGGCAGATATATCTAGTATTGAAAATGAATGGGGGTAGATATTGCCGGCGCATATAAAGAAGGTATAAAAAAATACTGGCAAATATGTGAATTGGACTTCAATCAATATGTAAATGAAATTGTCGGAACAAATAAAAGTTTAAAACAAACAGTTGCAGGATTATCAGGACTACATTTATTTTTTCAAGATAGTCCTGACTGTTTAAATAAATTAAATGAAGAACAGGCAAAACGCGCAATATATTGGGGTGTACAGAAATTAAATCTTTTGCCAGACTGGATAAGTAAATGCATTAAAATTTATCCCAAGATCGCAAAAGAAATTATATTGCCGATTATTGATAAAACAATCGAGTTAAAAGCAGACAATTATTTACTTTTCAATTTATCTCAGATAGATAGTGATGCTTTGAGTATATTTTATGAAGATTTATGGGGACGCATACAAAACCAGCCTGATTCTAAATCTATCTGCGATGTTGTCAAAATTATTACAAATATGAATTTGATTGATGACAAAAAACGTTTGGCTCTTGTTGTATATATCAGAGGTAAGATTTCTGATATTGAAAATAAAAATACAATCATTTGGCTTAGATTACTTTACAATACAGACCAGAAAAAATTTGCTGAAACAATACAAAACTTAGAAAAAAAATATAGCAACGAATCAGAAAAAATGCAACGATTTTTTATAAGTCTTTTTGATGAATTATATCTTTGTCAATTTTATGAAGTTAAAAATAAAACGGCAGATAATAGCGGACTTATAGATTTATTGCCGCTGTTGTTTAAATATATTGACACCAATAACGACGTTCAGCGTAAAAACGGCGCTGTTTTTTGGACTGGACCAAGAGATAATGCTGAAAGTTTTAGAGATCAGATTTTTAATTTCATTAGTAGTGTTAACAATTTCAGGAAAGATGATAGAAGGCTCTTGTTGGATTTAGCAAAAAAAATTAATCACAAAAAGTATAAAAAGTATTCTGAAAGAATTCAATGCGTTGCTGATGAACTTTTACTGATAGATGAAGAGAATCTGGCTGAGGATGATGTTATAAAAATAGAAGAATCGGATTATCTTGCTCCCAAAAGCGCAGATGACCTGTTTAGAATAGTCTGCGATAAGTTGGATGAAATCAAAACAGATATTGAAACTTCAGATTATAGCTTGAAAGAACTTTATCAGGATAATATAAAAAAGGAAAAATATTTCCAGAAATATATACTGATGGGATTGAGGAAATTATCGCGAAACCTATATTCTTCGGTCCGTGAACCGGAAGTGGCTGCTAATAATAAACCTGATCTGCAAATATGGGATGGAAATTGGTGTGTAAATATAGAATGTAAAGTTGCGGATAACTGGAGTGGAACCGATATGTGCGATACAATTGATTCTCAACTTATTGAAAAATATTTGAAGTATAAAAAATATCGGCATGGAATTTTATTGTTATCCCGCATAAAAAAAGATTCTTGGGAAATCAAAGAACAAAGCGTTTATTTTAGTGAACTTATAAAAATGCTTCAAGAACGTGGCAGATGAAGCCAGAAAGAAATATATTCATATCAAAGATATACGCGTTATTGGAATTGATTATTCAATATAATCAAAAAATTGTAAAAAAATAATAACTAAAAACTCAAAGAAGCATACATTTAATTCCCTGCTGACTTTTCATGGGATTTTTATTTTCGTCGTTAGTTCATTGACGGTTTTTAAGGAAAATCCTTTCAATTTTTTGCTAAATATATAACAACGATAATTGGATTGATAAGTACAAGTATAATAATTCTGAATAATGTTATTGACACATATAATTAGCTTATATAATAATTTAAGTTCTTAACGAACTGTACTTTCTTGCTTTTTGGGATTTGTTGGCAATTTTTAAAAAGCCGGATGTTACAAGTTTCTGCGCTAGCTGTCTTGCAGTTCTGTCTGAAAACCTGAATAAAGCTTTGATATTTTTGCTTGTAATAATAAAATAAGTCTTTTCAAATAAAGTTAAGATTTTCTTTTGTAAAATGCTATTCAATTTTGCTGAAAGATTTTAACATTCCTGTCACAAAATATTTATTCTATCCATGACTTTATGTCTGCAGCAGCTCTGCCAAAATAATAATTATGAGAGCATCCTAAAATTTTTTGCATAGTATTCTTCTAAATTATATATGCCTTTAAGTTCATAACCGCATTTATGTAAAACCAGAGTTGTCAAAATTCTGGCTGTTCTGCCGCTGCTGTCATAATAAGGATGTGTTGTAACAAACTGATAATGAGTTACAGCGGCTAGGAACATAGGCACAATATTTTGTTTTCATTTAATCAAGCGAAAAATGCTGACATTAATTTAGGAACATCTTTTGCTTCATGAGACAGACAAACTATTTTTCCGCTTCTAAGATTCTTTATGACATTTTATTCTGTTCTGTAATTTGTTGGTTTCGACTTACCGTTGTCCGTAATATAACCATGCAGAATTTTTATATCTTTTTCTTTAATTTCAAGAGTTTTACTATATAGCAAGTTTTGTCATTTCATCAAAAGCTTTATAATAACCTTTGATTTCTTTTTCATCTCTTGAGCGTCCTTTTATCTGTTTATGTTTAAGTAAAACTTCTGCAGCTTCTTTTTTAGTCAGCCTGTTTCTTTCAATCATAGTTGAATAATGAGTTGAAAAGAGTTTAGAATATTCTCTAAGGCTTGATAAAACTTTAAGTGTCAAGGGTAATAATTTAGCCTTCACTTTTATTGATTATATTTCACTCAGTTTTTTTAAAATGGTATTGGTAATTTTATATTTAGGTTCAAATTTTAACGGCATAGTAACGACACACTCCTATGTCGTTAATTATGCCATTAAACTGCCGTTAAATTGAGTTGATAAAAGAAATATAAAAATGATACAATTCAAACGCATTAAGTTTTAATGAGACGGCAAACAGCTAAACAAGAAACTTGATAAAACAACCTGCATATCAGATAGCGGTTTTATTTTAAGGCGGAATATAATGAGTAGTTTTTCAGATAAAGCTAGTTTTATTTGGAGCGTCGCGGGCTTACTAAGAGGTAATTTCAAGCCAAGCGAATACGGCAGAGTTATTCTGCCGTTTACAGTTTTGAGACGTTTTGACTGCGTTTTAGCGCCGCATAAAGATAGGATTTTAGAAATCAACAAAACTCTTACCGTAACAAATAAAGCTCCGGTATTTAAACGCTATACCGGATATGATTACTATAATATCAGCAAGTTTAATTTTGAAAAATTGCGCGATGATAGCAACGCTGTTGAAACCAATTTAAGAGATTATATTAACGGTTTTTCAGATGATATAAGAGCAATACTTGATAGTTTTGAAATAGGAATAACAATTGAACGGCTTAAAAAAGCAAATTTACTTTATTTAATAGTTCAGAAGTTTGCCGAGTTGGGTTTAGATGAAAAATCCATAGATAATTTAACGATGGGATATATGTTTGAAGAACTCATTCGCAGATTCTCAGAACAGTCTAATGAAACAGCCGGCGAACATTTTACTCCAAGGGAAGTTATTGAGTTAATGGTTGGTCTTCTTTTAGAAGAAGATGGCGATATTCTTAATACTGAAGGTAAAGTAATAAAAGTTTATGATCCTGCCTGCGGAACAGGAGGTATGCTGGCTGTCGCTCAAAAAACCCTGCAAGAGTACAACAGTAAAATAAAAGTTATTCCTTTCGGTCAAGAACTCAATCCGGAAACTTATGCGATATGCAAGTCAGATATGATTATAAAAGGCAACAGTCAGGCTGGGATCGTGCTTGGAAACAGCTTCTCTGAAGACGGATTTAAAGATGAAAAATTTGATTATATGCTTTCTAATCCGCCGTTCGGCGTGGAGTGGAAAAAAGTACAAAGTTTTATTTTAGACGAGGCAGAAAAACAAGGATTTAACGGACGCTTCGGCGCAGGTACGCCGAGAATATCAGATGGTTCATTGCTTTTTCTGCAAAATATGATTTCAAAAATGATTCCGCAGAAAGACGGTGGTAGCAGAATAGCAATAGTTTTTAACGGTTCCCCGTTGTTTACAGGCGACGCTGGCAGCGGAGAAAATGAAATAAGAAAGTGGATAATAGAAAATGATTTTCTTGAAGCTGTTATAGGACTTCCTGACCAGCTTTTTTACAATACCGGCATTGCTACATATATATGGATTTTAAGCAACCGTAAATCAGATCGCAGAAAAGGCAAAATCCGCTTAGTTAACGGAGTATCTTTTTTTGAGAAAATGCGCAAATCTCTTGGCAATAAACGCAATGAAATAAGCGATAAAAGCAGAAATGCTTTAGTCAATTTATATTCAATGTATGAATCTGACGAAAATTATATTGATTTTGATAACAGCGATTTCGGTTATAAAAAAATTACTATTGATCGTCCCTTGTATGATAAAGATGGAAAGCCTGAACTTGACAAGAAAGGCAATAAAAAACCAAATGCGGAATTAAGAGATACAGAAACAGTGCCGTTAAAAGAAGATGTAAATGAATATTTTAAACGCGAAGTTTTGCCGTATGTGCCTGATGCATGGATTGATGAGAGTAAGACAAAGACAGGCTACAAAATTCCTTTTACAAGATGTTTTTATAAGGTTGTTCCGCTGCGTTCAAGTCAAGAAATTATGAAAGAAATAGAATGTCTTAAAAAAGATATTGACGAGGCTTTTCAGGAGCTTATTAAATAATGGAATTATATTCAAAATATAAACCCAGCGGGATTGAATGGATAGGCGATATTCCGGTGGACTGGGAAATTAAAAAATTGAAATACATAGCTGAACTGGATAAAGAAAATCTAGCCGAGAAAACAGACCCCGATTATAAATTTGAATACATAGATATTGGAAGCGTTTCTAATGGAAGAATTGATAAAACAACAGAGATGATATTTAAAGAGAGTCCTTCAAGTGCAAGGATGGTTGTAAAAAAAGGGGATATTATTGTTTCAACTGTAAGGACTTATCTAAGAGCAATAGCGTATATTGAAAAACACGATAAATATATATGTTCCACAGGGTTTTGTGTACTTACTCCTAAAGATATAGATTCAAAATACTTATACTTCTACTGCATGAGTGAATTTTTTGTTCAAGAAATTAGCAGAAATTCCGTAGGTGTTACTTATCCCGCGATTAGTTCTTATGCCGTTGGAAGAGTGTACATACTAATTCCGCCGCTTGAAAAGCAAAAAGAAATAGCAAACCTTCTTGACGATAAAACAGAAAAAATTGACAATCTTATTGAGAATATAACAAAGCAGATAAAAAAATTACAAGAGTACCGCAAAAGTATTATCGGCGAAGCGGTTACAGGAAAGGCAGCTATATAGTGCCTATAAAAACAAAAGAAATAACTTTTGAAAATGAAATAGAAAATATTCTGCTTAAAAACGGATATATTAAAGGCAATCCTGCGGATTATGATAAAAAATATGCCTTAGATACTGCTCTGCTTTTTAAATTTTTGCAAAACAGCCAGTCGAAAGAATGGGGAAAACTTGTAAATAAATACGGAGATGGTGCTGAAAAAAGTTTTTTAAGACGACTTGGCAGAGAACTGGAATCCAAAGGTATGTTATACCTCTTACGTAACGGTATTATAGATACTCCGGCAAAATTTGAGCTTTGTTTCTTTGAACCTGCAAGTAATATGAACGAGACAGATATTGAACATTACAAAAAAAATATTTTATCGATTACAAGGCAGGTACATTACAGTCTTAAAAGTGAAAACTCTATAGATATTGTGATATTTATTAACGGCTTGCCTGTTTCTACAATAGAACTTAAAAACCCTGTTGCCGGCCAGACTGTAGGAAATGCAAAAAAACAGTATAAATATGACAGAGATCCGAGAGAGTTGTTATTAAGTTTTAAAACAAGATGTCTTGTCCATTTTGCAGTAGATACTGATGAAATTTACATGACGACTAAACTTTGCGGCGCAGATACATATTTTCTGCCGTTTAATAAAGGCGACGGACATGGAAAAGGCAACCCTTTAAACTCTCGCGGTTATAGAACGTCTTATCTATGGGAAGACGTTCTGCAAAAAGACAGTCTGCTCGATATTATACGCCGCTTTATACATTTAGAAGTTAAAGATAAAAAAGAAAATATTATTTTCCCGCGTTATCATCAATTAGACGCAGTCAGAAAACTTATTGCAGATGTTAAAGCAAACGGTTCAGGTAAAAATTATCTTATACAGCATAGCGCGGGAAGCGGTAAATCAAACTCTATAGCATGGCTTGCGCATCATCTGCAAAACCTGCATGATACTGATGATAAAATTATATTCAACAGTGTTGTTGTAGTTACAGATCGAAAAGTGTTAGACCGTGAGCTTCAAGATACCATATACCAGTTTGAGCATATAGACGGCGTTGTTGCTAAAATTGATGTTAATTCTAAACAGCTTGCTGAAGCTTTAAAAACAGGTAGGAAAATTATAATAACCACTTTGCAGAAATTTCCTTTTGTGCTTGAAGAAGTAAAGGATTTAAGAGGATTAAAAGGAAAACGCTTTGCTGTTATTATTGACGAGGCGCACTCTTCCCAAACCGGGGGCGGATCCAGTAGTAAGCTGAAAGCCGTGCTGGGCGACGATACGGCAGGTCTGTCTGAATGCGAAAAGCTGCAGAAAACAGCAGATGAGGAAGCCAAAGAAGAAAAAAATATTCCTGACAGCGAAGATATTATCAGAAAAGAAATGAAAACGCACGGTAGACTAAAAAACCTTTCCTTTTTTGCCTTTACCGCAACGCCGAAACCTGCAACGATTGAAATGTTCGGCAATAAGGGAGACGACGGCAAGCCGAAAGCATTTCATTTGTATAGTATGAGACAGGCGGTAGAAGAAGGATTTATTTTAGACGTGCTTAAAAATTATATGACATATACAACATACTTCCGGCTAGGTAAAGCCATAGCGAATGATCCAAGATATGATAAAAGTAGAGCCAACAAAGCGCTTGGTAAATTTCTAAGTTTGCATCCTCACAATTTAGCTCAAAAAACACAGATAATGGTGGAGCATTTTCGTTCCGTTACTAAAAATAAAATATGTGGAAAAGCAAAAGCTATGGTTGTGACGAGTTCAAGACTCCATGCTGTCCGCTATTATTTTGAGTTTAAAAAATATATTAAGAAAATGGGATATCAAAAAGAGCTTAGAGTTTTGGTAGCATTTTCAGGAACAGTAAGTGACGAGGGAAAAGAGTCTACTGAGCAAAAATTAAATAATATAAAGGAAACAGAACTTAAAGAAAAATTTAAAGGAACTGACTATCAGATATTATTGGTTGCTGAGAAATATCAAACAGGTTATGATGAACCTTTACTGCATACAATGTTTATTGATAAAAAACTCGGCGGAGTTAAAGCGGTTCAAACGCTGTCCAGATTAAACCGCATCTGTCCCGGCAAAGAGGATACTTTTATATTAGATTTTGTAAACAGCGCAGAAGATATAAAAAAATCTTTTAAACCGTATTACAAAGCCGCCGATATAGAAGAAACTACAGATGCTAATATAGTTTATGATATTAAATCGAAACTCGATGAATTTAGAATATATTGGGACACGGAAATTGAGAATTTTGCCAATGTTTTTTTTAAACCGTCAAAGAAACAGGAGAATTTAGATTTTTCTATACTCAACAGTTATATTGATCCGGCTGTCGACAGATATGAAGGCAAAAATGAAGAAGAACAGGAAGAGTTTAAATCAAATCTTACAAAATTTGTACGCGCCTATTCATTCATAAGCAATATAATAAAATTAGATGATGTAAAAATGCATAAATTTTTTGCTTATTCTAAATATTTATTGAGAAAACTTCCAAAAGACAAAAGAGATGAAGTTAATCTTAATGATGAAATAACATTGCAGTATTATAGAGTACAAAAGATTTTTGAAGGAAGCATTATTTTAGAAGAAGAAAACAATCCGCTCAAAAACTATAAATATGTCAGTAAGGTTGATACAAAATATGAAACGGCTTCATTATCGGAACTGATAGAAAAACTTAACGAACGTTTTGGAACAGATTTTACAGTGATGGATAAAGTGTTGCAGCAATTTATAGCTGATATGGAAAAAGATGAAAATTTACGCAAGCAAGCAATGAATAATTCTAAAGAGCATTTTAAATTTCCGTTTAATGATGCTTTTATGACTATTGTTGTTGACCGTATGGTGCAGAATAAAGAATTTTGTGAACGAATACTTGATGATGAGAAATTTGGTAAAACTGTTAAAGAACTTCTGTCAGGTTATATGTACGATAGATTGAGAAAGACAGATTCCGTAAAAATTGAACTAGATAATTGAAGTAAATTTTATGTATGATAATTCCTGTTTTTTATAAATTTAAATAACTCTTGGTGTCGCTTCATTATAATAACAAAATAAGAAAATTAAAGGATTTTTATCTCAAAAAAACGTGTATTTATTAGTTTTGATTACGATAATGACTTAGCATTAAAAAATTTATTAGTAGGACAAGCAGCTCATCCAGACTCTCCTTTTGAAATAGCAGACTTCTCAATAAAAGAACAATTAGAGGACTGTTGGTTAGAAAAAGCTGAAAAAAATAAGAATGTGTAATGTTGTAATTGTGATATGCGGGGAATATACAAATAGGGCAACTGGAGTTGGAAAAAAACTTTCTGTAACAAAAAAGTTGGGAATGCCTTATTTTCTCTTGTATGGATATTCATATAAAAACTGCATTAAACCGATTTCAGCAGATAACAATGATAAAATGTATAAATGGACATGGGATAATTTAAAAGCGCTTCTAAACGGAGAAAGACGATATGAATAAAGCTTTACTTGTGGGATTAACGAATTATCAAAACAATACATTAGATGGTACAATAACTGATGTTAATTGTTTAGAAAAAATTCTGTCACGACATTATGATGATACAAAGAATTTTGACTGCGACAAGATAATAAAAGTATCAACTAGAAAAGAACTAAGAAAAAAATTAATAGAATTTTTTTTCAAAACCTGAGGATACTTTATTTTTTCACTTTTCAGGTCATGGTCTAGTTTGTGCTAGTGAAGGATATTTAGTAACGACAGATGCAGAAGAGTATGATTGGGGTATTTCTGTTAGAGAACTGTTGTCTTTAGCAAATAGTGCTGAAGCAAAAAATATTTTAATTACCTTAGATTGCTGCTATAGTGGAAAATGTGGCACTATTACAGATTTTGGTTCTAATAAGAGTGTTCTTTTATCTGAAGGCATATCTATAATTACAGCAAGCACAGAAAAACAGTCATCTATGGAAGAGGTCGATGGAAATGGAATGGGAATTTTTTCTTCTTTATTATGTGAAGCTTTAGATGGTGCTGCTGCAGATATACTTGGAAATGTATCTATTCCATCAATATATTCACATATAGAGCAAGCATTTAATGCTTGGGAGCAAAGAATCAAATTTGACTTCTTCTTGTGTTATTAGAAAAGCAAAACCTAAAATTGACGTTAATATTCTAAGAAAAATAACAGAACTTTTTAAATTACCTGCAGAGGATTTAAAGTTATCACCCGAATATGAGTCCGAAAATCCCAAACGTGATGATAAGAAAGTGAAAGATTTTGAAATTTTAAAAAAATTTTGCAATATAGGTTTAGTTGAGCCTGTTGAGGCAGATGACATGTATTTTGTAGCTATGGAAAATAAATTCTGTAGGTTGACTGCTTTAGGAAAATATTATTGGCGTTTAGTGAGTGAAGGGGAAATATAAATTATTCCCTGCAGTTCGAACCAGAAGTTCTCATTGATATATACAATTTCTATAAATTTGTGTGTAAAATGATATAAACGAATTCCTATAAAACTACTTTGTTGTTGCCGAGACTAGTTAAAAATTACTTATTGTATTTTTTTAAATAGTTATCAATTTCACCTCTTAACTCAATGCCGGCACGTTCGAAACAGCCAAGTAAATCTTTATATGTGTCTTTGTCGTTTAAAAAATCCCAAAACTCATCAGCTACTTTTAGTTCATTGGAATATCTAGCATCCCGGCAATTGTCCAGCGAACATACGGTTTTGGATCATAAGGATTGTAGGGGATTGCTATTAATGTGTTTACCTTTGCTTTTGGATTTTCCGCAAATATTGTTGCAATCCATTCTAATAACGTTCTTTTAAATTCTTTGAAGCCGCCTTTATTGGGGTTTGCCGTTTTAATATCAAATAAAAATTTTTCACCATCTGCTTTTTCAAGAAAGATATCTACTTCAGTAAGCTTTACTTTATGCATTTTACCTTTTTGACTTACTTTTCTTATTCTTTCCGCTTTATCATTTTTATTCGGTTTAATATTTGCAGCAGAAATATTATCAATGATATTTTGTATTTCCATTTGAGAACCTTCACTTATCTGTGTTCCAGCGTCTTATCTGTTTATCAGTTATCTTAAAATTGGATTTTGCCAGCTCATCAAGCGCAACCGGCTCAAATACAGCAGTTCCAAAATTTGTATTTAAAGAATGTATAAAAGAAAATAATGCCATTCTATCTTTGCCCAGCAGTCTTGTATGAAACGGCATAAAAGTATTCGCAATTTTCATTCCAGCTTTTTGAGCTTCTCTTCCCTGTCCTTTAAACAGAGAACCTATTTCAAGTTCATCTTTTCTTTCAAAATCAAAGCATAAGCGTGCTGTTCATGGTAATCTATAAGACCGACATAAGGCGGACTTGAGAATATTCCTGAAATTTTTTGCCTGTAATATATCTGCAAAAGATTTTTGTTTTTTAGAAAGCGCTGAAATAATATCAATTGTTCTGGCATCTCCTGACAGACAGTAGTGGAGAGTTCCGGTTTTTAATTTTTCAAATTCTTTTATTCTTTTGATTGTATCTTTTGAATAAGTTTTCCACCATTTCATAATTGAAAATACTGGTTTACAGATTTTTCCATGTTTAGAACAATAATAAATTTCCGATACAGGTTCTGTCAGCGTCGCCAAATCTGAATGCGTAGTCGCCCTGCACGAGCGCATTGTACGACTTAAAATCAGGGTATTATTACGAACAGATAAAATACTTGCCTAAAAGACCGGCAGATTTATCTGGTTTATCAGAGCGTGAAAGAAGACACATTGATGTCACTTTAGATAAATATTCTAATAAATCGGCAAAAGCATTATCAGACCTTTCTCATGAAGATATTCCATGGATTTCTGCAAAAGACGGCGAAGTTATTGATTATGAAAGCGTCTTTTACAGGACGGATGCTACTTCTGTTAGATCGTATGAAGCTGATTAATTATTCTCAGATTTCTGAATTTTACAAAGACTTTAAAAAAACTTCTAAAGAAATTTAGTACATTGGAAGAAGATTTTGAAACTATGAAAAAATCGGCAATAGAGATAATATCATCTTAAAAATGTTAAAACTGAAGCTGTCGTGCCAATACAAGGTTTTTGTAGTCCTGATTATCGTTCAATGAAAGTAAGAAAAATGGCATGTAAGTTTTTAAAAGGTAAAGGCGGCAGAAGCGGTTTAAGGGTTATATATGTTTTTGAACAAAAAGAGAAAAAAGTTACTTTTATAGAAATGTATTACAAATCAGAACAAGAAAATGAGAATAAAAAAAGACTTTCGGCTTTTATAGAGAAGAATTTTGGATAATATTAAAAACAATATACCAGCCGCTCCAATCAGTTGTCGTCAGAAACTGCAGTTTGTTAGGCAGGAATGAGTAAATAGAAAAATAATGTTTTTATAATTTTTTTGCGGTTCTTTTTAGTCTTCCTTTAATTTTCGTTTAGCAAATTGCAGCAACAGCCACAGTCCGATCGCAGTGGCAATGAGCGCCATAATCATAAAAATAACTACATAAACCAGACATACTAAGGTTATTATTTCCATAATTTCCATTTTTTTACCTCATATTTAATAAACAACATTAAAACAGTGATGTTCTTTTCTATTTTAGCGAGATGTGTCTAGAAAATTAGTATTTATAATAAAATATATTTGTGCGCATTTTTTACGGCATCGTTTAAATTTGACAAGTCTTTTGACCCGCCTTGAGCAAAATCAGGTTTCCCTCCGGCGGAACCGTTTATAGACGCTGCAAAAGCTTTCGCAATTTTCCCAGCATTGATTCCTTTTTGCACGCAGTCTGCTGTAGCGGATAATATAAAAGATGCTCTGTCTTCATTTTTAGAAACGATTAATAATACGGCAGACTTCAATTTTTCTTTTAATTGATCGGATATGGTTCTCAGCGCTTTTATATCTGCTTTGTCTGCAATGACAGATAAAAAGTTTATTCCGTTAATTTTTTTGACTTCTTTGGCGTAAGAATCTATCTCGCCTGATATCAGACTGCTTTTTAAAGATTTGAATTCATTTTCAAGTTTTTTATAATCGGATATATATTTATGCGCTTTATTTACAAGTTCTTCTTTTGAAGCGTTTAATATTTTCGAAGTTTTTATAATTACGGCTTCTTCATCAAGAATATAATTTTCTGCAGCTATGCCTGCAACCGCTTCTATACGCCTTACTCCTGCGGCGGCAGATGATTCCGATATGATTTTGAAAATGCCTATATCGCCGGTTCTGCTGACGTGCGTTCCGCCGCACAATTCCATTGAATAATTGCCGTCTCCGCTTTCATTCTTTATTAAAACAGTCCTTACTTCGTCGCCGTACTTTTCGCCAAATAATGCCATTGCTCCGGCATTTCGCGCTTTCGCTATTGCCATAGTTTCAATACGCACTTCTGAATTTAATCTTATAATGGAGTTGACTCTTTTTTCTATTTTAATTAAGTCGTCTTTTTTGAGCGCGGAAAAATGCGTAAAATCAAAACGAAAGTAATCTCTTGCAACTAGAGATCCCGCCTGAGTTATATGTCCGCCGAACGCTTCGCGAAGCGCTTTGTGAAGCAGATGCGCAGCCGTATGATGTCTTGCAATTTGTTTCCTGCGTTCAATGTCAATTATTGTAGATACAGCATCATTAATTTTTATTAGACCTTTTAGAACTTTTACTTTATGCACAAACAAATTTCCCGCGGGTTTGAAGATATATTCAACGATACTTTCAAAAGAGTTGTTTGCTATTTTTCCTTTGTCGTCGCTTTGACCGCCGGACTGCGCATAAAAAGAAGAGTGTGAAAGTATAATCTCGCCATTATCGCCGGTTTTTAATTCGCTGATTTCGCTGCCGTCTTTTATTAAAGCCAAAACTCTGCTTTCGCTTGCGTAATTATCGTATCCGGTAAACACCGTATCGCCTGTCTTTTTGCGCAGTATTGAATAAAAAGTTATGTCTCTTTCGCCTGATCCGCACCATGCGACCCGCGATTTTTCCTGCGCTTTTTTCTGTTCGAATTTAAATTTGTCTTCGTCAATCTCCAATCCGTTTTCAAATGCCATCTCTTTTGTTAAATCGTGCGGAAATCCGTAAGTGTCATAGAGTTTAAAGACATCTTTGCCGCTTATAATATTTATGTCTTTAGATTTGTAAGAGTTTATAATGCTGGAAAGTATTTCAGATCCTGATTCAAGCGTTTCTAGGAATTTTTCTTCTTCGGTTTTGACAATGGATCGTATATTGCTTAATTTTGACGAAAGTTCCGGATAGGCAGCCTCCATAATTTTAAGTACGTCTGAAACAAGTTCATTTATATACGGCTTATTGTATCCGTAAAATTTCCCCTGTCTTAAAGCTCTTCTTAGAATTCTTCTTAAGACATAACCTCTTCCTTCGTTTGACGGCAGTATGCCGTCTGAAATTAAAAAGGTTACCGCTCTTGAGTGATCAGCAATCATTCTCAACTTTGATATATTGCTGCCTTCATTTTTTATCTTTAAAATCTCTGCAGCATTTTCCATCACAGGCATAAACAAATCAGTGTCAAAAACGTTCTTTCTGCCGTTTACCGTCGCTGACAGTCTTTCAAGACCCATACCTGTATCGATGTTTTTTCTGGGAAGATTTTTTAATGAACCGTCAGGCTGTCTGTCAAACTGCGTGAAGACAAGGTTCCATATCTCGAGATATCTGTCACAATTGCACTCCGGACAGCATGCGGGGCTTCCACAGCCTGTCTCTTGCCCCAAATCTATTAAAATTTCTGAACACGGACCGCACGGACCTGTCTCGCCCATATTCCAAAAATTTGTTTTTTCATCCATTTTTATAATTTTGTTTGCAGGAGCGATATTCTTCCAAATCCCGGCAACTTCGTCGTCATCTTTATAAATGGTTATGTATAGTTTATCTTTGGGCAGCGACATGTTTTTTGTTAAAAATTCCCAAGCCCAAGCCGCGGCTTCCTTTTTAAAGTAATCGCCAAAAGAAAAGTTTCCGAGCATTTCAAAAAATGTAAGGTGTCTTGCGGTTGTTCCTACCTGATCGATGTCTGACGTTCTGAAACATTTCTGGCAGCTTGCTGCTCTTGTAAAAGAATCTTTACTTTGTCCCAGAAAATGCTGTTTGAACTGCACCATTCCCGAAGAAGTAAAGAGCAGCGTTTTATCCCCGGCAGGGATAAGCGAGTCAGACGGAACGACAGCGCATCCGCTGTTCTTGAAAAATCCTAAAAATTCCGCTCTGATTTTTGATGATAACTTATCCATAATATGAAAAGTGTATCAAAATTCCTCTTTTAACTCAATTTTTTGACGCGGCGTTTTTGTATTTGACCCAAGTTTTCTTCTTTATAACATAAAAAGCAGTCATAGAGAGACTGCTTACGGCATAGAGGAAAGATTGCATATAAAGCTCAGTCAGCGCACAAGTATAAAGAACTGTTTAGAAATATATAAAAAGGATTGTTAAAAAAGAGTTGAAAAAACTAAGATACTTTTAATTGTAGGATTAATGTGCTAATGACTGCCTGTCAAAAGCCGCCGCTAATCATTTCTCGACCATTGCCGACAAAAACGATGTCTCTACTCCACTCAATAACTACCGATACCAATTGTTGACAATGATGCTAGTGAAAAAAAGTTGAAAGCAGTTCCCGTAAATTATGTTTCTCCTGTCGTTAAGTTTTTAAAATAGTTGGATTAAAGTTGACATATATAAGTCTTGCATACTATGTATTTGGTAAAATCGGAGCAGAAATAGTCGGGATATTGTATGGATTGTTTCTTTGGCTTCAAGGGGTCTTATGTTTGTATATCTGTGGCTTAACTATAAATTCTATTTTAAAAAGAGTAAATTAAATAAAATTGGAGTAAAGTAAGAGAGCAAAAATTTGGTATGGCATGTGTGTGGGGAACGTCGTAAAGAAAAATATCTTAAGAATTCTATGCATGGTGCGGTTTAATGATAAGCAGATATCTAAACTTGATGCGATGTCAAAGTAGTGCGGGCTATATCTACAATATTGCGTAATATTGTTGTAGCACATTTAGAAAAAAATGCTAATATAAGTTAAAGAAGTAAATCAAACAAGACAGTTATTGCCCGTTTAATAGAAATAGTTATCCAGAAGTTATCAACAGGCTAAAGATATTGAAAAATCAATGCGAATATTGTTTTGCGTAAAAGACTATCCACATTGTTTAGAATAACTATTATTACTGTATTCAAGTTTTTAAGGATGTTTAAAGGATAACGGTAAAAGATTTGAGGGTTAATAAGTCTTTCCCAATTCAATGCGCGAGCTGTCAACTAATAGTGAATAAATATAATTGGTTGTCGTCTATGACTGTTCAGCCGTTTTATAAAACCACTTCCGAATATATGAGGTTATTATGCATGACGATGTTATTGTTGATGCGCCTTATACGTTGGACAGTAAATATAAGCAGGATAATATCTTGTCTTAAACGGCGATTTGTGGGAAAGTCACAACCGAAGTATCAGTCGTGTCTTAAAGCGTCGATAGGGTTTAGAATCGACGCTTTTCTTGCCGGCCACACGCCAAAAATTAAACCTATAAGTCCTGAAAAACAAAAAGCAAATCCTATGGAAAAAGGCGTTATATAAATTGTCCATCCGGCAAATTTACCCATTATAACCGATAATCCTGATCCAAAAAGTATGCCTATAATGCCGCCTACGCAGCATACAAAGACAGATTCAATAATAAACTGAAATAAAATATCGGCATTGTTTGCACCTATAGCTTTTCTCAAACCTATTTCTTTTGTTCTTTCAGAGACGGAAACAAACATGATATTCATTATACCTATGCCGCCGATAAGCAGACTTATGAAAGCAATGGATCCAAAAAGGTAAGTAAATGTTCGTGTCACTGAAGATAGTGTTTTCTTAATTTCCTCCATATTAATCACTCTTACGGCATCTTTTTCGTCAGCCGGTAGCCGGTGTATAAATAAAAGCCTTTTTATTATAGATTCGGAAACTTCTGACATATCCGCATCTTCCTTTACCTGTACGTCCATAAATCCTAACTCTTTAATGCCGAACATTCTGTACAGAGCAGTGTTTAAAGGAATAATAACTTTATCGTCTTCATCGCGCCACTCATTTGAACTTTTAGAAGGCAGAACTCCTATGACTTGAAAATCCGTTTTGTTAATTTTTACATATTTGCCTGTAGGGTTAAAATTTTCGTCGCCGTAAAGTTTTTTTATTACAGTCTTACCCAATACTGCAACTTTTTTCTTTTCCCTATTTTCTTCTTCTGTAAAAAATCGGCCGTCAGATATATAATAATTTTTTAAATCGGCATAATCTGCGGAAACTCCTATAAGCGTTGTATCGCAGTTTTTGCCGTTTGCAACAATAGTTAGTTGCTCTCTCCCGCAGCCGCCGCTGACAGTTCGTACGCCTGAAACGTTCCTTTTTAGATCGTCAATATCGTTAATGTTTAGTTTTAAATATTTGTCATTTTGTGAAAGACTGGGAATTACCATTAAAATATCCGGCTTTCCCAAATTTTCAATATACTTTGTAATATTTCTTTTTGCTCCATTGACGATGGCAAACATTGCTATAAGACTCGCAACTCCCATCGTAATTCCCAGTACTGATAATATAGAGCGCATTTTGTTTCCCAAGAGAGATCTTAAAGCCTCTTTAAAGTAATCTCTAAATTTTTTTACTAATGAAAAAGTGTTATGTTTAAACGTTTTCTTTTGAAAAACCGGGTTTGAACTGCTTTTTTCTGATATTTTTTTATCAGATATTATAAGTCCATCCTGTATCTTCACAATTTTTGTTGCGCAGTCGGCAAGTTCTGCCTCATGAGTAACCATTACTATCGTTATGCCTGTATTATTCAAATCTTTGAGTATTTTTATAATTTCTTTAGCGGATTTTGTATCTAAATTACCTGTCGGTTCATCTGCAAAGATTATCAATGGTTTATTTATGAGAGATCTTGCAATAGCAGCTCTCTGTTGCTGCCCGCCAGAAACTTCGCTTGGACGGTGTTTTATACGTTCTGACAAACCAACCATATCAAGCAGTTTTAAGGAATCTTCGAATTCTTCTTTGTCTTTTGAATCTGTATAAATCGCGGGCAGAGAAACGTTTTCTGAAAGTGTGAGTTTAGGTAAAAGGTTAAACTGCTGGAAAATAAATCCTAAATAGCGGTTTCTTAATGCGGCAAGTTCGTTATTGGAGTAATTTAAAGTTTCTATCCCTGCAAGTTTATAAGAACCTTCCGACGGCTTATCAAGCAGTCCCAATATGTTTAGAAGAGTGGATTTCCCGCTTCCCGACTGCCCCATAATGGCAACAAATTCGCCCTGCATAATTTCTAAATTTATGCCGTGCAGTACCGGAACATCCAGCTTTTCAAGGTGATATGTTTTCTTGAGATTTTTAATTTCTATTGCTTTCATTTTAATTTCACATTTTTGCTTATTCTAAGACGTATGTACGTATATAAATAAACTTAGGATTGTTGAATACTGTGCCGCTTAAGAATCACCTGTGCCTCAGCATAGCTTCTGCTGAAAAACGAATTTGCAAGGATAAAACTAAAAAAATAGAAATTTTAATTTTTCTCTTTGACAGGCTTGAAAGTAACAACGGTTTCATCCTGATTTAGCCCTGATAAAATCTCGGTAAATATACCGTCGCTTATCCCGGTTTTTATCTCTCTTTTCTCCAATGTAGGTTTATTTATATTTCCAGTTTTCACGGTTACGGTCTTAGTGTCCCCTATTTCGCTGATAAAAGTGTTGGCAATTGCCGGAGCATTCTTTTTGAATTCCGCTATTATCATTACCGTTACAGTCATTCCTGATTTAAAAGCCTTAGGTTTTTTTAAGGGCTTTATTCGTATTTCATATACATTAACGTTATTTAAAAGTTTTGATTCATAGGATATATGTTCTACAATGCCTTCAAAATTTTCGTCGGGATATGCGTCTAAATACATTTTAGTCCTGATACCTTTTTTAATATATCTTAAGTCAGTCTCGTCTATATATGCCTTAACTATTAAATCATCAGCCATAGCTAAAATTACTTCATTTGAAGATACGTCATGACCCGGTTCTTTCTGCCTTAAAATAATAAAACCGTCCATATAAGCAATAATAGGTGTCGGTTTATAAATGTTCTGATATTTTTCGTATTCCTGTTCGCTTATAGTTCTTGCCGCATCAACCATTGATGCTCTTTCGCTGGAACTCATCAAAATAATAATTTGCCCTTTTTTTATTTTATCCCCTTCGTTTACAAGAATTTTTTCAATTCTTCCGTTAAACGAAGACTTAACTTCAAGCCTGTTTCTAGGATTTACGACCCCGTTTTCCCTAAGTTCCAAATACAAGTTTCTGGGTGTGAGAGTCGTTTCTTTGTCTATCACCTGTTTTGACGGTTTAAATTTAAATATAAGAAATACTGCAGTTGCAACGACTGCAAGCAAGATTGTAATCAAAATAAATTTTTTCATGTTACTTCCCTTTTAAACTTTTTCCTGTGAAAGTATTCCACTCAGCTCTTTTCAAAACCGCCTCTTTTTTAGCTTCGAGCAGCTCTATTTGTGAAGAAAAATAATCTTTTTCTATTGAGTACCACTTTTCGTAATTTACGATTCCGTTTACGTATTCTTTTGCCGAGATTTCTGAAAGAAGTTTTGTAACGCTTAAATACTGCGTTTTTAAAGCAACAAGTTCATAAGCATTTGTAAGATTGTTATAATGTTCTATAGCTTCCGCTTTTAAATTATTGGCGATATTTTTTAACTCTTCAGAAGCAATTTTCAGATTGTTTGAAGCAGTTTGCATATATGCGTATCTTTTTCCGCCGTTAAAAATCGTATAGGAAATTTTTAACGATGGCAACCATTGACTAAAAAGTAGTGAGCGAAGCGAACGACTCTTTAATTGAATATTTCCTGTTAACGATGGCAACCATTGACTTTTAGCTTTTAAAGTTTGAATTTTACAGCTTTCAAGTTTATTTTGTGCGATTATAAATTCCGGAATGACAGTTATAAGACTGTCATAGTCTGGTTTTTGGGGTAACTTTTCAGAGATAGCAAGCCGTTCGTTTGTTTCCAGAATTGTTGTATAGTCGTTTCTGCCTATAGCTTTTAACAACTGTGCCGAAGCAGTTTCTATATATCTTTGCATCACTTTTAAATCATATTCTACTATTGCAAAATCAGCTTCTACTTTCCTTAGCGAAGCGATATTGACTTCGCCAGAATTATATTTAAATTCTATCATATTTTTGTTTTCTATTCTTTTTTCCTTTGCATTCTTTAACAATTCTATTTTTTCGTATAAACATATAAGATTTATATAAGCTGCATCGGCTTTATAAAGCTCATTGGAGACAATCCTAGCGTAAGACGCTTGTGCGGATTTAAATTCAGAGGCTTTAGCTTTTAGATCGCTGTATTTTTCAAATCTTTCAAAAAGCGGAATAGCAATTTCTAATGTATAAGGATAATCATCATTACACTGGAAATTGCCTATAATTTCTGGTAAAAATGACCCCAAAGAACTATTATATTCTTGTTTTGCATTATCTAATGCAAGTTTTGCAGCAGCAATGGAAGGGTTATTTTTTAAAGTCTGTATTTTAACCGTTTTCTTGTTAATTTCCTCAGCATAAACATAGAAGGTTACAATAAATAACGATAGTAAAACAACAAAGATTTTTTTCATATTTAATTAATATCTACATTTCTTAAAGTTATTACAGCTATGGATATTTACTTATTATACATTTTTTTATGATTAAAGGAAACGGAAAATCTAAAGACATTCTCAAGCCTTAGTTGCGTCGGGATATTCTGCTTCTTATTTTCATTAAGAGATTTTGTAAAAACTGCATTTGTTGTCGCTAGTCGCAGTAGCGAGGCATCGCTTACTATTGGTTAAGTTAAAATATTTTAGAAAATTATTTTGCATAAAATATTTAAATTATAGGGTTTATTTAAAACATTATATACTTTCTTTTCCATAAATAAGAAAACTACTTAACGACTTGGCAAATTTGTTTTTTTGTTGTAATTATAAGTCCGTGCTTTACCGCTTATTTGCTGTAAGGTCTGTTTAAAATCTGCCTGCTGTTAAAACAGAATGTTTGTTGTGGCAGGAGCGACTACTCTGCAACAGATTGACACTATCTTAAAATTTTAAATATAATATTAAAGATATTAGATTGCGTATAGGATTTTGGTAAAGAGGAAAAAGGGTTTATAAATATGAAAAGAACGTTTCAGCCTAATAGAGCGAGAAGAAAAAAGAAAATAGGTTTTAGGGCAAGGATGGATACGTCCGGCGGAAGGAGAATTTTGAGTGCGCGCAGAAGAAAAGGACGTAAGACGATCAGCGCATAAAACAGTTTTATGCGGGCAGAAAACAAGAAAAACTTATCAGGAAGTTTGTTCCCGGAAAACAGTGCCGGAAAAAAGTTCTCTTTTACGTATTTTGAGCGACTGCATATCCAAAAGGATTTTGACAAAATATTTAAAAATGGGTTAAGACTTGAAAATAAGAATATAAAAATTTTAGTTTATAAAAGGAATGATGGGCATATTATAAGAAGATTGGGACTTATTACAACTAAAAGGGTAGGAGCTGCCGTCATAAGAAATAGGACAAAGAGAAGATTAAGAGAAATTTTCAGAACTAATAAACATTTTTTGGAATCGGGTTTGGACTTAATTTTTATTTCCAAGCCAGGGACAGCATTGTTGGATTATGACAGTTTGAAAAAAATTATTTTAGATTTACTCAAAAGCGCAGAGTTATATAATCCGGAGTAATGTATGAAACAGATTGCGCTTTTTTTAATTAAATGTTATAAATTTATCTCGCAGTTTCTTCCATCTATATGTCGTTTCCAGCCAAGTTGTTCTACTTATGCTTATCAAGCGATAGAAACCTATGGTTTTTTTAAAGGTTCTCTTTTAACTTTTAAAAGAATTATACGTTGCCGGCCTTTTTGTGCCGGCGGTTTTGATCCTGTACCTTTGCCTAAAAAGAAAATTTAATGTTAAAAGGAAAGTCATAATGCAAAAAAATTCTATTTTATTTGTAACCTTATCGGCTTTTACGGTTTTTATATGGTATTTTTTCTTTGCTCAACCATCGGAACAGTCTTACCGGCAGATGATGCAGCTTCAAAATACAGCTGCTGTTTCAGAGAGCGGAGTGAATAAATTTAAAAATGCAGATTTAAATGAATTCCAAATAGATGATATATATGCCAAAGAAGAGCATATAAATATTGAAACCGAACAATACAAAGCCGTTTTAACAAATAAAGGGGGGGGGGTGTTGAGCTGGTCTGTTAAAGAAAAGAATGGGCAATGGGTGGATCTTGTATTTCCTGAATCAGCGCCCGTTATGGCAAATTTCCCCAATTTAACTTATAAAGTTGTTTCAAAATCCGCTGAAAAAATAGTTTTTGAATATGCATCAAAAGAAGGCTGGAAAATTACAAAAATATATAACTTGTCAGATCTTTATATGCATAATTTAAATATTTCTGTTGAAAAAAATGCTAAAACGCCTTTTCCGCAGATAGACTTAAAATGGGGTCCGGGACTAGGCACTGACAGCAAAGAATTAAAAGAGAACATCTCGTTGACAAGAGCTTTGGTTTACACTGCAGTAAAACCTAACAAACTTAAAAAACTTAAAGATAACTTTGAACCTGCTTCTCTCTGTAAATGGACGGCTGTGGACAATAGATATTTCCTTGTTGCATTTATACCTAAAAATTCGATGGATTTTGATAAAATTTTATTTTCAAGACTTGAAAAAAAGCATCCTTGTTCAGTCATACTTAAGGCAGCAGAACCTAAAGATGTTGATAAAAAAGATTATTCTGTCAACTTTTATTTAGGTCCTAAAGACTATAAATATCTAAAAACTTATGATTTAGGTCTTGAGAAAACTGTAGATTTTGGGTTCTTTGGGTTTTTAGGTAAAATTGCTTTTTCGATTTTGGTGTTTTTCTATAAACTTACGCATAACTACGGCTGGGCGATTATAATGCTTACAACTATTATACAGATTTTGGTGTTGCCGCTGACTTTAAAAAGTTTTAAATCCTCAGCAGCAATGAAACGTGTGCAGCCTGTAATAAAAGATATTCAGATGAAATATAAAGACAATCCGCAAAGGCTTAAAGCGGAAATGTTAAATATTTACCAATCTCAGAAAGTTAATCCTCTAGGCGGCTGCCTGCCTATGCTTTTACAGCTTCCTATTTTCTGGGCTTTTTTCACAATGTTGAGAAATGCTTACGAACTGAGAAATGAGGGCTGGATTTTATGGGTAAAAGATTTGTCCGCTGCAGATCAGTTTATGCAATTTGGATCTTTTAATTTGAATCTTCTTCCTTTAATGATGGGTATAGGAATGTTTTTCCAACAGAGAATGACTACAGTAACATCAGATCCTACGCAGAGAAAAATAATGTACATAATGCCTGTAATATTTACATTTATGTTCTGGTCTTTTCCATCAGGGCTTGTTCTATACTGGCTTACTAATAGTTTGATTTCAATGATAGAACAATATTTTATAATGAAAAAAGATGCAATTACTGTAAAACATATTTAATGACGCAGAGTGTCGTTAACTGTAAAAAAGAATAGTATGTACAGAGGTGTGAATAAATGTCGGAAATAGAATTTAAAGGTAAAAATGTGATGGAAGCAATAACTAATGGATTGACGCAGCTTGGCTGTAATAAAGAAGATGTGAAAATAAAAATTGTCAGTGAAGGTTCGACTGGGCTTTTTGGACTTATGGGTGCAAAACCGGCGGTTGTTTTGATATCAGTAGACGATTCTAAGTGCGGTAACAAAACATTCTTTTCGTCCGACTATAAAAAATCCGCAAAAAAATAGAATATTAAAGACTTAATGTATGAGAACAAATATCATTTAGAACAGTACTTGGAATTGAATATATGCAGAAAAGTAATTAATCTGAAAAACATATTTTTTCGTGAAGATATTTTGAGAAGAGAATATTATGGATAGGAATAAGTTGATTGCTATAGTCGGTGTTTCTGAAAATCCGGATAAGACCGGTTTTAAGATTTTTACCGATTTACTGAGAGCTGGTTTTAAAGTTGCAGCTGTCGGTATACGTGGTGGTGCGATTGCTGGAAAGAGAGTATATAAATCTTTAAAAGATTTACCAGCAAAACCCGATATGATTTTGACGGTAGTTCCGCCGGCAGGCACTGATAAAACTGTTGATGACGCGATAGATCTTGGTATAAAAGAGATTTGGATGCAGCCGGGATCTCAATCTGAAACAGCAGTACAAAGAGCAAAAGCTGTGGGAATGAAAGTAACAGAGAGTGGTTGTTTTATGTTGGTGCACGGAATATGGTAATTTAAACTTTCAGACTGTTTTTAACGTATATTTTGCAAGTTGGAGTAATCTACCGTTAAACGTTTACAGGAGATTATATAGAAATGTATATGTGTAATATATACATCACAGCTGTTCATAATGCTCTTTTATAATTTGGATAAATATGATTGTAAAAGAGAGTATATGTACAAAGTTGTGAGCAGTTTTTCTAAGAAAAGTAAGGAGATGAATAAAAAATCAAAAAAATTAAAACAAAGTCTTTTAAAGCGGTGTTATTTGATATGGATGGCGTAATAGCAGATTCAATGCCGTATCATTTTATTTCGTGGTTTGAGGTTTTAAAACAGCATAATGTAAGAATAAACCCTATGATTATTTTTGAAATGGAAGGTGCAAAGTGGGATAAAGTTATAAAACTTGCATTTAAACAGTCAGGCATACCATTATTTCAGCAGTTAACGCAAAAAATCCGCAAAAAAAGAGAACAAATTTTCAATCAGTATTTCAAGAGATATATTTTTACAGGCATACCAGAATTTATAAAATCATTGAAAAATAAGGGTGTTTTAGTAGGACTTGTCACAGGTTCTTCTTTAAAAGAAGCGCAAAAAATGCTGCCAGAATATATATACAAATTGTTTGATACAATTATTGCGGGAGATGGAGTAAAGAGAGGTAAGCCCTACCCTGATCCTTATTTAGCTGCAGCAAAAAATTTAAAAGTTTTGTCTAAAGAGTGTATGGTTATAGAAAATGCTCCGTACGGCATAAAATCCGCAAAAGCTGCAAAAATGTATTGTTGTGCTATAGCTACAAGTTTATCAGGAGATTTACTGTCAGAAGCCGATATAATATTTGATACCCACAGAGATTTATATGAATATTTTGAAGGCGATTAAAACCTCTCTGCGTTTCTTCTTATTGTAAGTATAGTCTGCCACTAAATATATTTTGAAGTTTGGAATAATGTTTATTTGTAAAACTTGTTTGCAGTTTTAAATGTTTCACGTGAAACAATGCTTTTTTTAATATGTCAAACAAAATGAAAGATAAAATAGGGGATTAAGGTCAAATTTTAAACTTTATAAATATAATTATATTACAAATGTTAAAACAAACGCATAGAATAAAGAAACCATTCTGTTAAATAGCGATATAAAAATGAAAAAGTAAGAAAGATTTTACATCAAATTAAAAACAGCTCTAAATTAAATTTAGAATTACAGTGCTGAAAGTCAAAATGGAAAAATGTTAAAAATTTTTCTAGACGTAAAATTGACAAAAAATCTTTAAAATTCAAAGACTGCAAATCTCATCTTAATAATGTTTATTATGATATTAAGTTTTCGCGTAGAAAAATCTTTCCCATATAAAATCATATTATTACTGTTGTATTTTGCATAATTAAATTCGCATATATATTTGATATAGTAGTTTAAAAGATTGTATAATTGATAATTACAGTTTTGTCTATCACACCGCAGTAATTAACTATGTTTCACGTGAAACAAATAGAGTCTAATATATAAGTTCCCGTAATATAATAGAAACTGTAAGCGGAGTTTTAAATGAGTAAGGTAATCGCAATTGCTAATCAAAAAGGCGGAGTAGGAAAAACTACGACTGCAATTAATTTTACGGCGAGTTTAGCATATATGGGGCATGAAAGTCTGTTAATTGATATGGATCCACAGAGCAACACGACAAGCGGGTTTGGTATTAATAAAAATAATCTTGAAAAGAACATATATAATGTTTTAATAAATGAGGTAGCTTTGGAAGATATACTGCAGGATACCATTATGGACCGGCTTGATATTGTGCCCGCGACCACCAGTTTAAGCGGTGCGGAAGTAGATTTGGTTAATATGTCCGACAGGGAAAAAAGACTGAAACTTGCATTAGAAAAATTTCATAAAATATATAAATACATTATTATAGATTGTCCTCCATCTTTAGGATTGCTTACAATAAATTCTTTAGTTGCAGCAGACACTGTTTTAATTCCTATGCAGTGTGAGTTTTTTTCATTAGAAGGGTTGGGACAACTTTCAGAAACGATTTCTGCATTAATGCAAAGTTATGATTTAGAGTTAGAGGGCGTTTTGTTTACAATGTTTGATTCAAGAACTAATCTTGCAGATCAGGTTGTAGAGGAAGTAAAAAAGTTCTTTAAGGAAAAAGTCTATGAAACAAAAATACCGAGAACAATAAAACTCGCCGAAGCTCCAAGTTTTGGGAAACCTGTTTTACTATATGATCCGTCAGGGAAAGGTTCTCAAGCATATATAGACTTTGCAAAAGAATTCCTTTTAAAGCAAAATATGGAGTGAAATTTAACACAGGTGTATTATCAAGGAGACATAGAGTATGCAGAAAAAAGCATTGGGTAGAGGTTTAGAATCATTAATACCGGCATTAGCTGCAAATAAAGCATCGACTGATGAAATAATAATAATAATACCATTAGATAAAATTAAATCTAACAGATTTCAGCCTAGAAATAAATTTGATGAAGTGAAGCTTCAAGAACTTGCGCGATCAATAGAAAAACACGGACTTGCACAGCCTATTTTAGTTGCCGCGTCGATAGTTCCTGGCGAATATGAGATTATTGCTGGGGAAAGGAGATACAGGGCATCTAAACTTGCAGGAAATAAAGATATAAAAGCTATAGTAAAACAATCTGCCGATGATAAGCAAAGGTTTGATTTGGCGTTGGTTGAAAATATTCAGAGGGAGAATTTAGATCCTATAGAGGAAGCAAGAGCTTTCAAAAGACTCATAGAAGAATTTGGGCATACACATGAACAAATATCAGATATTGTTGGCAAAGAGAGATCTGTGATATCAAATGCGTTAAGGCTTTTATCTCTACCTGAAGATGTGCAATTATTAATAACTGAAGATAAAATTTCACCGGGTCATGGCAAAATACTTGCCGGAATAGAAGATAAAAATAGGATAAGAGCTATTGTAGATCGAATATTAAATGAAAACCTTTCAGTTCGAGCGGTAGAAAAAATTATTTCCGAGCTTAAGCCTGAGAAAGAATCTGACGGACAGAAAAAGCAGGAAATAGAACTTATAAATTTAAAAGAAGAAATTCAAAGAAAGCTTGGCACAAAAGTCAATATTTCAGGAACAGGTAAAAAAGGCAGGATAGAAATTTATTATTATTCTTTAGAAGACTTAGAAAGAATTACAAAAGAGCTTAAATTTAGCTGTTGATAAACCTTATTTAGTTTTTTATTTAAAATTTTGATATAAAAATATATCAAAAAAACAATTTATAAAAACGTATTGAAAAATGAATATAAAACTCAAAATGTGATAATTTTGTGCTAAACAAGAAAACATATAAAACCGCTTGTGCATAAGTTGTTAATAACTTTTTGTATAGTTAAAGCATTAGATATGCATTTTAGAAATAGTTGAAAAAACTTAATTTAGATTATTCTTTGTTGTCTAAAAAAACTAATATTAAAAATATGGGAGCAGAAGCTCTTAAAAAAGTTGCTGACGCCACAGCTGCAATGCCAAACACAACGCCTCAAGAGGCAGTGAACATGAAAAGTAATATTGATATTGAAATAAACGATGAATTTAAACAAGCTTATGATTTAATAGATAAAAGCGACAATTGTGTTTTTATTACCGGAAGTGCCGGTAGCGGAAAGACCACTTTTTTACGTTATTATACGATGCGTGCAAGTAAAAAAACTGTAATTCTTGCTCCGACTGGCGTAGCGGCTCTTAACTGCGGCGGTGAAACAGTGCATTCGTTTTTTTATTTTAAACCTGATATAACTGTCTCAAAGATAAAAAAGAAAAAACTTTCTGAAAAATCTATATACAAAAAAGTTGAAACGATTATTATTGACGAAGCGTCAATGCTACGCTGCGATATTTTAGATTGTATAGATAAGTTTTTAAGATTAAACAGAGAGAAACGTCAAGAACCATTTGGCGGGGTACAAATGGTTTTTATCGGAGATTTAAAACAGTTGCCGCCTGTAGTAAAAAGGGAAGAGTATCATATATTTAATTCCGTTTACAAATCTCCTTATTTTTTAAGCGCATATTCTTTAAATAAATGTATTCTTCATACTGTGGAACTTAAAAAAATATACAGACAGAGGGACAGCAATTTTGTCGCATTGTTAAATGCAGTGCGTGACGGAACAGCAAATGATGATGAGATTGCTGAACTCAACAAAAAAGTATCGTCTCAAATTTTTAATAGACCTATGACGGTATATCTTACAACTACAAACAAAAAAGCGGCGTTTATAAATCATAAATATCTTTCAGAAATAGAATACAAACAAGTAGTTTTTACAGCGGAGACAAAAAATATAGAGGAAAATTCAAAGGTTTTCCCTGCTGAATACGAACTAGTGATAAAAAAAAATGCACAAGTGATGATGTTAAACAATGACGCAAAAAACAGATGGGTTAACGGCAGCATAGGCATAGTTGAGAATATAAAAAGCGGCGGCGACTTCGGTAAACTATCAATATGCATAAGATTTCCAAACGGGAGAGTTGAAAACGTTGAGCCGTATAAATGGGAGTTGTTTAAATATGGATGGAATGAAGAAAAAAAGCAGATAGAAACATATAGGGCGGGTTTTTTTAAACAGTATCCGTTAAGGCTTTCATGGGCAATTACAATACATAAAAGTCAGGGAAAAACTTTTGACAATGTTATTATTGATATGGAGTATGGCGCGTTTGCTCCGGGACAGTTATATGTCGCTTTAAGTCGCTGCACATCTTTTGACGGAATAACACTTTCAAGACCGCTAACCAAAAGAGATATCCTTGCTCCTGCAGTGTGGGATTGAAGTTATTTTGGATACGAAGTATTTGACTTTATAAAAACTGCAGTTATATAATCTTGAGAACTGTTAATTAATATGAAAAATAAAATACAAATTATCCGTTATTGAAATGATAAGTGTTGTCTTACTAATAAGAACTATGTATCAAGTTTCTAATTTGTTGCATAAATACATCTAAACCCAAAATAATAAATTGAAAAAACACAATAATATTGTAAAATTACGCTTCGTTAATAAAATGGAGAGATGGCCGAGTGGTTTAAGGCGCAGTCCTGGAAAGACTGTTTATTCGAAAGGGTAACTAGGGTTCGAATCCCTATCTCTCCGTATTTTAACTTTAGAGTAAAACTGACTGTTTCCGTACTCTGTTCGTTATTCGTCCCTTGCTTTTTGGTCTATTTAGGGGGGGCGAAATCTCTGAAAATTATATAAATAATGGAAAAGCCAAAGTTGAAAAACGTGTTATTGTATATAAAACAGGTGGCGAAAGTGTAAAGTGTTGTTTAAGTGTATATAAAAGATAAGAAAAGCAGAATAATATTACAGAGTTCTTTTAACAGAATATTGCCGCAGAAAAATATGACAATAATGAAAGACTATAACTGTTATGCAATAGTAGTAGTAGTATATATTAGGAATTACTTTTGTTTTTTCAATGTTCTGCTATTTTTAATCCCAGTGAAAAATGGTTAATGTTAAGTTATATGTATTTTAGTGATTTTTATAGTAGTACTTATGCAAATCTGCGAATAATTTTAGGGGATTGTGTAAACATCAAAGTATAGTTCCCTGTCGTCAGTAAGAAAGCTTGTTTCTTTATTTCTTTAAATATTATGACCCCGGTCACATAACATTTATAAAATACTTAATAATGCTAAAGGTTATCCTTAGAACACATAATGAGGCACAGCGAGTTAATGCGGTAGATTGGCTTTTATCTTAATATTATTTTTGTATTTTTAACTCAACTTTATAATTTAAAAATAATTGGAGATATTATGAATAAAGTTCAAGAAATTGAGTATAAAAAGATAAGAGAAAAACTTGCAGATAGAGAATATCGTATAGGATTGGACTTAGGTGTTGGTTCAATAGGATATGCTGTAGTATCCTTAAAAGAATGCGATGATTTGTCCTATCTACCGGAAGATATTATTTTATCAGGAAGCAGAATTTTTAAATCCTCTATAGGAGCTGTCGAGCGCAGAGAATTTAGATTACAGAGAAACAGTCATAGACATCACAGAGAGCGCATGCGCTTTCTCTGGCAATTACTGGCTGAAAAACAGCTGGCTTTACAATCTTCCAAAGATTTAGAGAAAAAAGAAAATTCTGCTGATTGTGAAACCTCACAAAAAAGATTTCCAATCAATATATTAAAAGAAGATCCTTATATCCTAAGATATAAAGCTTTGGAGGAAAAGTTATCTTTGTTTCAGTTGGGGTATGTGTTATATCACATTGCAAACCATAGAGGTACGGACTCAGTTAGAAGTTTCTTAGAGTATGATGACGATAAGGTAAAAGAGAACACGTTAACAGCAAAAATTGCAAAAGAAACTAAGAAAGTTATAGATGCAAAAAAATATCGTACATTCGGCGAATATCTTTATAAGGAAAAAATAGAAAAATTTCAGCAAAATATAAGAAAAAAAGTCAGTAATAGAAAGACACCAGCAAATAAAAATAAAGAGTTTGCTGTTACCAGAGATGTAATAATTAAAGAAACTGAAAAAATTTTAGCCAGTCAAAAACAATATTATACTTATATTTTGACTGATGAGTATATTAAAAAAATTAAAGATGCAATATCTTACCAAACTGAAAAACTTATCCCGGAATCTGGATATTGTCCTTATTTTAAAGATGAAAAAAGAACTCCCTCGCTCACATAAGCTTAACGAATACAGAAGAATGTACGAGGCTCTTAATAACGCAAAATATTTTGCTCCGGTTCTCGATGAGAATACTGGTGAAATTTTAAGTTATCAAGAAAAAGAATTTTCAAGAGAAGAAAAAAAGATACTATTTGACGAAGTGTTATTAAAAGGTATGGAATTAACTGAATCAGGAGCAAAGAAATTATTACATCATCTCCCTGACGGTTGTGAGGTACAGCTTCAAGGTAGAGATAAAACAACTCAAAAGATTAAAGGTTATGCTCTGGTTGATCTTGCAACAGCAGGATGAATTTCTTTATGACTGGAACAGTCTTCCGCTTGAAAAATTAAAGCCTAAATTAACAAACTATTATTCCTTAACTGAAAGTGAAGTTGATGAAACTTTTCAGGAAATCAAACTTCCGTCAAACTACGCTTCTGTTGGAAAGAAAGCAATGGAAATTCTGCTGACATATATTAAGGACGGTTGTTCTTATACTGAAGCTCTAGAGAAAGCAGTCAGTGAAGGCAAACTTAAAGTTGACAAACAGACGATGATATATGATTCGTTGCCGTACTATGGTAAGATTCTTAAGGAAAGCCCTCAAAAACTTATAGGAAAAGCTTTCTCAAAACAATTTGCTGACAGAAATTATAAAGAACCTGATACTAATAAAAATGAAAGAGAGTTTGGCAAAATTGCCAACCCGGTAGTTCATCAGACATTAAATGAACTCAGAAAACTTATCAATGAAATTATTACTGTGTTTGGTAAAAAACCTCTAGAAATAGGTTTGGAGACAACAAGAGAACTTAAAAAAAGCAAGAAAAATAGAGAATATTTATCCAAGCAACAAAATAAAAACGAATATGCTAGAAATAGGATATACAAAGAATATATAGAACCGCATTTGTCGCAGATAAAGAGCCGGCAGGAAAATCCTTCAAAATATATTTTGAAATTTGAACTTCTTGAAGAGCAAAATTTTATTTGTCCGTTTTGCTATGAAAAGATAACTCCTGATGATATAATAAATTCAAAAGTTGACGTAGAACATATTTTCCCGATTGAAGAGAGCGAAGACGATACAAAAAACAATCTTGTAATTGCACATAATGAATGTAATGCTGACAAAGGAAAGAAATCGCCTTTTGATGCTTTTGGGGATAAGACATCCGGGAAATACAGGTGGAATTGCATTTTACACAATGCCCAAAACAATTTGCCGCACAAAGTATGGCGGTTTTATCAAGGTTCTCTTGAAAAATTTTTAGAAAACAAACCTATGTCAAGGCGTTTTGGGACAGACAACAGTTATATTTCTAAAATAGCCGCGAAATATCTAGCGTGTCTTTTTAATGATCCTTATCATTCAGAAATATTTTGTATTAAATCTTCTCTTATCGCTCAGCTTAGAATTGCTTGGGAACTGAATAGTATAATGGTTCCTCTTGTAAAAAATATCCTTTCCGAAAAAGAATTAGAAGAGTTCAAAATATCGAAAAACAAAAAAATAAGAATTGATAACAGACATCATGCTTTAGATGCTATAGTAATAGCCTACGCAAATAGAGGGTATCATAATTTTTTAAACAGGATACATGCAAAAGAATATAAAATAAATTATAGAGAAAAAAGCTGGTTATCTAAAATATTATTACCGCCATTAAATAGAGATTTAGAAGACTTTAAAATAAGCGTAAAAGATTCTATAGAAAAGGCGAATATCAGTATCAAGCATGACCATAATACTAACGGATCATTAGTAAAAGCTACAGCTTATAAAGTTTATTATTCCGGAACCGGGGAATATATAATTACAACCTCAAAAAATGTTGAAGAAATATCTTTTAAAGAAAAAGAGAATCCTAAAGATACTCTTCATCGGGCTTTATGTAAGTTTGAATGTAGAGACATAGACATCAAAGATGAAAAATTAATAAAAAAACTCAAATATAATAGCACTCTTTATGAAAAAGTACAAAATAATTTGTCTAAAGCAAAACAAGAATTGGAACAAGATAACAAAAAAACCGAAGAAGAAGGGAAAAAATCGCAAGAAATAACAGATGTTCGGATTTATAAAAAGGCCTGCAGCTTAGTCAAGGGACAGTACATTCAATGCGGCAGCAGACTTAAGGATAAATTTTTTGCTGTAAAAGAACCTACGGAAATAAAAACGGGGCTTGGCTATGATACCGGCGATAATTTATTTTTAGATTTATATTATGATAAGACAGGAAAACTTTGCGGTGAGATTATACGAAAAGTAAATTTTAATCGAAATAAACCAAACTATCAAAAAGAAGACTATACTCTTTTTGAAAGGATTTATCAGAGCGATACTCTGGAGGTTGATACTTCTGAAGATAAAGTCTCATTGAAAAATAAAACAGGTTCTGCTCCGAGTGACAGAACGTTTATAAAAGTTAAAACTTTCACAGAATTAAATGCGTATTTTGACGGTAAAAGAGATAAAATACAAATATTTTTTGGAAATTTATTGAAATCAAGTTCAAGTTTTAAAGATGACTCATTTTTTATATCAAGTATGCAGAAATACAATGTAAGAAAAGTTATTTTAACTTCTTTAGGCATTATAAAATACCGCTCGCAAATATTAAAAAACAAAGAGGTCTGAATGTGGAGAATTATTGATATTAGCGGTGATGGATATCATATTTTTGTCAAGAACAATAATTTTTCCGTACTAAAGAATAATGAAGAAAAACTTCATGCAAATTTCTCGGATATCAACTGCATTATTTTGCACGGTAACGGCATTACATATACAAATTCAGCAATTCAGAAATGTCTTAAAAATGAAATTCCTATAGTTTTCTGCGACGAAACACATACGCCCGCGGGAATGTTGTTGCCGTATTTTAATATTGCAGAGTATGGTAAACGTTTGGAAATACAATTATCTGCCAGCCAGCCTATACGAAAGCAGGCTTGGAAACAAATAATAACAGAAAAACTTATAAACCAATCCGCTTGTTTGGCATCTTTCCCAAAAAGCAATAGTAAACATTTACAGCTTTTAGATTTTGCGAGAGAAGTGAAAACCGGAGATAATACTTTTAGAGAAGGTATTGGTGCAAAAATATATTTTGGAGAGTTATTTGACAATTTTTACAGGAGCAATAAAAATGAAGATATAATTAATTCTTCGCTGAATTACGGATATGCTGTTTTGCGGAGTGGTATTGCAAGAGCTGTAGTATCCTGCGGACTTAATCCTGCAATTGGGGTGTTTCACAGTAAAAATAAAAATCCTTTTTGTTTAGTTGATGATCTCATAGAACCTTTGCGTCCTATGGTTGACTATATTGTGAAATCACAATATGAGGATTTTATTAAGGAGAAAATATTAACGCCTGCATTAAAAAGATTTCTTGTTTCAATAACCGAAAAAAATTGTTAGTTGAAAATGCCGCATATTCTTTTGTTGCTGGATTACAAAAATATATTCAGTCGTATCTGGCATATATATCAAAACAAGAGAAACAAATTATTTTTCCAAAGTTATTTTATGATATCAAAATATAAAGCTATGTGGGTATTAATTGCTTTTGATCTGCCTGTATTAACACAAAAACAACACTTTTTCGGAGAGAACCATATTTAACGCGGATAAGCAATATTTCGATAATCACCATTAGAACCAAGAGCAGCACGAACATTAAGGGTCTTCCACTACGATTACTATACTACTTATTGCACATATACACCACTGTGTAGCAAATTATACTTTTTTACGGCGGATTGTGGATCGCAAATATATTATAAGATTTTAAAGGAATTATCAAGAAATAGTATTAAAATATTGATATTGGATTTGAATACAGAGAGAAATTATGAGAAAACTGTTTGGAAACATTTAAGTCAGTGATAGTTCCCTTTTTAATGTAGTGCTTTTTATTATTTTTCTCGGCAAAAGAGATAACTTTTTCAGCTGTCTCATTAAAAAATTCTTTACATCCTTTGTAAGCAGATACTTGGGAATTATAATTTAATTTTCCAAAAATAATTTTGTCAACAAATTCTAAAGCTTTTAAAGTCTCATCAAAATCCTGCTTTATTATGTTCGGCGTGGGATAAGGTTCTATGCTCACCCATGTTTTAATTCCATTTTTATGAAGATTGTAAAGGCTTTTTATCCGCTTTTTCATAGGAGAGGCAAAAGGCTCTAATTTTTTTCTGAAATTATCTTTAATTGTTATGAGGGTTATTCCAAACTCATTGTTTGAACTGAGAGTTGTTAGTTTATCAGGCAGAATACCTTTTGTAATCGCAATACATTTTATGTTCTCCCGGTTAAGTCTTTTTATAATTTTATAGCTCATTTCAGATATCTCATTATATCCGCACATAAACGGATCTGTAGTGAAAGAAAGCTGCACAAAGCGGATTTTATCTTTATATTTTGGGATTTCAGATTCTAATATTTCTAAAGCGTTCTTGACTATTTTAGGTTTTATCCAATCGTCATATATTTTAATTTTACCAAAACGCTTAGCCATCAGCATAGCATAACAGGGATATAAACAGCCGTGAGAACAACCCTCTGCGTGGTTAATAGTATAATCACCATACTCAACATTTGTCTTATGCAACAAACTTTTTCTTATTATACTACTCATAAATAAATTTGTCCTTTTATTAAAAAACGATTTTTATTTTGGGTTTTTCTTTATTCTTATAACTTATATAAAAATTCCCTTTTTTGCGGTTAGATACTTCAGGCATAGGCATAACAGTTATTTTATTATCCTTCTCGTAAGAATTTAATATGGCGGTTACTCTTTTAGGTAACAAACCATGTAATATTCCATATTCATATAATTCACAGTTTGTCAGACTTTTATTTTTGTGAATATTTTCTATGAAAGGCGAATCTTCATCTGAAGTAGTTTTTTCAAATAAATCTTTTTCTTTAATTTTGTCTAAAGCTTCTAAAAATTTTTCTGCGCCAAGAATATGTTTTGTCAAGAAGAATAAAGTATACTTATTATTGGATTTTGTATTTTTAAGTTCTTTATAATAAACATAATCTGTATCAGCTTTTTTAGTAAAAGCCTTTTTTATTTCGTTTACAAAACTCATTTCATCCTGACATTTTCTAGCATCTTCTTCAGCTATACCCATATCATTAAGAAATCCAGCAATAGGTTTTAATTGTTTAGAATTTTCTTCTTTTCTTAAAAATCTATATATGTGATTAATAGGTATAAATATTAAAATATCTAATCTTTTTGCTTTAAAAATGTTTTGATAAGTGTCCCCTCTTAATTGAGTGTATCCCCAAGGATCAATAAAAAATAAGTGATTTGTTTTAGTTTTATGGTCAGCTTTTGACAATACGTCATTAATAAATTCGTTAGCATCTTTATTAAAACATAAAACTCTGTTGCCATCAGGTTCTAAATTTTTTATTAAGTCTACATAAGATTCTTCTTTAATATCGTTTAAAACGAGATGTATATTTTGTTGCTTGAATTACTGATGGATGTTATAACATTTTTGGCGATTATGGCGCTGCCTTCTTCGCCATTATTTGATATGCCTTTTCCGGCAAAAGGCTCAACTATAAAAATATCAGTAAAATACAACCTCATCATTATTGATAAGTACGCTTTTAAATATTTTTCATAAATAGATAATTTTATTATGGTTTTCTATATTCCCTTTTGTATCCATTGTATCATCTATAAAATTATTTAAATTTTTAAATACTAAGTATAAATAAATATATATACACTTTAACATATTTTATATAAAATAGAATATAATGTCAAAAACAAGATGAGGATTTTTGTTATAATTTAAAAGTTTAGAGGAGACACAGCAACAAATTTTATATGCCCCCCCCCCTATTTTTTTAAGTCATATAAGTTTATATTTTCCAGGCAAAATATACTTTGAATATTTTTCAGCGCAAATACAAGCGGGAAACCGCATCGCTATTATAGGAAATAATGGAACCGGCAAATCATCTCTGCTCAAAATTATCAAAGGCGATCTGCCTGCCTCTGAAGGCGAAATACAAAATAAAAACGTTTCTTTTGGCTATGTTCCGCAGTTAATTTATAAATATGAAAATTTAAGCGGCAGCGAGAAATTTAACAGAGCTTTAAGTGTTGCTTTTTCAAATCATCCTGATATATTACTTTTAGACGAACCGACAAATCATTTAGATCTAAAAAATCGCAGATCTCTTATAAAAATGCTGAACTTTTATAAAGGCACTCTGGTAGTAGTATCCCATGACACAGAGCTGTTAAGAAGATCTATTGACATATTGTGGCATATAGATAACGGGAAAGTGAGTGTTTTCAACGGGAAATATGACGACTACTGCCAAACAATAATGCAAGAGCGCCAAAATATTGAAAATGAGCTTGAATTTCTTGCAAAGGAAAAGAAAGAAAATCATAAAGCTTTAATGAAAGAACAGCAGCGCGCAAAAAAAACAAAGAAAGAGGCAAAAAATTTGTTGAGCGTAAAAAATGGCTGCCCGCATTGGGAGATTTAAACCAGAGTTATGCTCAGAAAACAACCGGCAAAAACAAAGGGTCTATTTCAAACAAAAGAAAAATATTAAACGAACGTCTTTCAAGTTTAAGACTTCCTGAAATAATAAAACCAAGTTTTTCTTTAACAGCTAAAGATATAGCTTCAAAAACGATTGTTTCAATAAGCGGTGGACAAACGGGATACGGACATAAAATAATTTCAAAAGATATAAATCTGTCAGTTGCAGGAAGCGAACATTTAGCGGTAACCGGCAGCAACAGTTCAGGTAAAACAACAGTGTTTAGGGCTATTTTACATTATCCGCAGATAAAAAAAACGGGCGTTTGGGATCTGCCGCGCTCTGAAGATATAGGTTATTTAGACCAGTGTTACAGTTCTTTAAGTGACATAAAAACAGTGTTAGAAACTCTGGCTGATTTGTCGCCTGAAAAAAACGCATGCCGAAATAAGAGATTTTTTAAATGATTTTTTATTCAGGAAAAATGAAGAAGTAAACAAACAAACAGGTGTCCGTTTTATCCGGCGGCGAAAAAGCAAGATTATCACTTGCTAAAATAGCATTACAGACGCCAAGACTGCTGCTTATAGACGAGATTACAAATAACATTGATTTGGAAACAAAAGAACACGTTATGCAGGCATTGAAAGAATATCCCGGAGCAATGATAATAATTTCCCATGACAGCGCATTTCTGGAAAATATAGGAATTACGCATTACTATAAGTTATAGACATATCGTTATCAAAAAAACTATACAGTTTTTATTCTTATTATTGTATTTTCAGGGAAAACAGAAAGGTCTCCGTCGACAGGTATTTTTACGGATTGACTAGCTTTCCCCGGCGCAAGCTCTTCAATAAGATTATTATTATCTTTATTGTAAATTTCATTTAAAATAATTTTCACCGGTTTAAACTTAAAAGGCGATAATATTTCTATTTCAGCTCCTTTTTTCAGCTTATTTCTCAATTCTATTGTTAAAAAGCCGTTTGCGTTGCTTTTTATGACGCCGGCATTTCTGTAATTGCTTTTACTTGAGGTATCAATATAATCCTGCGCTTCTATTCCCGGCATACCGTCAAAAAAACCTATAGTATATCCGCGGTTTTGCAGAGTTATCAGTTCTTTCATATATTCATCAGGATGCCAGCTGCCGGGGTTGTCAAAATAATCGTCAATTGCTTTACGATAAACCCTTGCTGTCTGCGCCGCATAATATTCGCTTTTATTCCTTCCTTCTATTTTTAAAGAATCAATCCCTATGCTTATAATTTTATCCAGTTTCGGCATGAGACATAAATCTTTTGAATTTAAAACATATGAGCCTTTATCATCTTCTTCCATTTCTAAATATTCGCCCGGTCTTAGTTCCTCTTCAAGAAGCAGTCTGCTTTTATATTTCCACCTACACGAATGGGCGCACGCTCCCTGATTTGCGCTGCGCGAAGCCATAAATGCAGACATTAAACATCTCCCAGAATAACTTACACACATAGATCCGTGTATAAAAATTTCGAGTTTTATCTCTCTGCACTTTTCTCTTATTTCTCTGACTTCAGAAAAGCTAATTTCTCTGCCGAGAACGCATAATTCAGCTCCCAAATTTTTCCAAAAATCTGCCGTAAGCCAAGAACAAATATTTGCTTGAGTTGATATATGTATAGGAATTTGCGGAATTTCTTTTTTTACATATTGAAATATGCCGGGATCTGAAATAATGATGCCATCGGGATTTAACGTTTTCAGCGTTTTTGCAAATTTTTCAAGTCTGTCAACATCTTTATTATGCGAAAACAAATTAAGCGTCAGATACACTTTTTTCTCGATATTATGCGCAAAGGAAATTCCCTCTTCCATTTCCTCCAAGAGAAATTCTGATTTTACTCTTAACGACATTTCGGGAATGCCGGCATAAACAGCATCAGCTCCGTAAAGGAACGCTGTTTTTAGTTTAGATAGAGATCCTGCCGGCAATAAAAGTTCTGGTTTTTTCATATAAGGTAATTTGACGGTAGCTGTAGTGCTTGTTCAAACATAGTTTTATAAAAATTTTGCTGACAGTCTTAAGCTTTAATATTCAATAAACATGCAATTGTAAGTAGGGGAAAATTGTAATATTATCGTTGTCGTGAACTAACTGTAATTCCATTGCCATTGCAAGAATAAGAATATCAAAAGTAGAGAGTTTGGGTTTTCTTTCTGAGAGCGGGGTCATGATGTGTTCAACTTTATATATTTTGTCGCAACTTAGATTGTGGTAGCGGTGTAAATCGTACGGGTAAAAAATAAGTCTGTTTCTTATAAGGAACTTTTATGAATATCAGGATCTGCCAAGCGACAAAAAGTCTAACTATCCAACAGGTAGTAATGACGGTACTGCGCTTTATTTGACATGCCTATTTTTCATGTATTCTTTATATGGAGAAAAACCTGCCTCTTTAAAAATTTCCCGCATTTTTTTCAATAGCTTTTGCAGTTTTTGCTAATTTTTTATCGGGTTTTGTTTCGAGTTTTTTTAGGTTTTTTTTCTTGGTTTTCTAGTTTGCTCATCGGTTTTAAATCTCCATTATTATAAAGGATAAATTTAGGAATAAAAAATATATATGTTATTTTAGCGTTTTCCGCTGATATTATCAAGTTCTTGCAAAATAATTATCTATAAACTAAGCAAAAGAGGGAGTTGCAAGTGATTGATTAAAGAGGTTGCAGTTTGGTAAAACAAAAACAGAGATCCAAAATCCGAAAACGGGAGAATAAAATAAGATGGAATAAATGAGTAAAGTAATTGCAGTTTTGTTAGTTGTGTTTTTAGATTTTAATTCTGTTGTAAGGGCAGAGGACTTACACAAATAAATGAAGCGGCGCGCGCGATAAATAATAGAAGATCTATTCTAAAAAGGAAGTAAAACAACCGCCCTCTCTTGTTATTATGTAATAGCGATTTGTTTATCCCCACTACTTGGAATATGCCTTCTTGTTGGCGCTGCTTTATGGAATTTAAGCAATGAAGGGCAAATGAAAGAAGGGAGCCGCGTCGTGGCGTGGAAATTGGGTGTGTATGTTGTTGCTCTAATTGGGTATTGTAAAATATATTATAATATAGGGGGGGGGGTAATTCCCTTTTTCCTGTACCCCGAGGTAAAGGAAGAAAAGTTAAGCGCTGTTATAAAAATAAAAAAATATGTTAAAATGCTCGGTGCGTTCTATAGAGGAAAAATTATTAAATTTAGTGAACGCTTTTGGCGGCGATAAAACTTCTTTTGTTAGACTTTTATTTCTTTTTAGTATGTCCGATAACTAGCGTCTGTGCCATGAATTTATTCCTTATTAATTATTATTATTGCGGCGTATTCTGACATAAGTGGAATGAAAAGAGATGGTATTATTGATGGAAGGATCAAAAGAATTCCTGTTAAACCAGTTTGATAAACAGCTTTACAGAATAATTGATAATGACTTTGAAAAAATAAAAGAATTATATCGGAAATTTCATGATAGAAGTCGTGAAGATCTAATTAAAATGACATACCAGAGGTATCCATCGTATGCAAAAAACAGTAAAAATCTGGATATTTAACAAATCAAACTCAAAATGAAATTAAGAAAATAATACCTGATAATAAAACGACTTTATTTGATGTCGGTTACGAAAGTAAGAGTTTAGAAGTTTATCTAAACTTATTGATATAAAAACTCTCATCGATATCAGGAAAAGCCTGGTAAAAAAGGTTATTCAATCGGATATTATAATAACGTAGAATAGACGATAGTCGCTGAGACGTTAGTTTGTTGGTTTTCCGAATACTGTTTATAATTTATAATCAAACACCTAAATCTCATTTTTTGCCGACAATTTTAAAAACCTTAGTTGAGCAATGAGGGCACACGCCCGAAACGGCTTTAATGCCGTTTTTCATCACTACGTCTTGAGGATCTTTCACTTCAACCTGTTTTTTGCATTTCATACATCTCGCTTCTGCCATAAACTATACCTCTATATTTTTTATATTTTATTTTACTGTATTTCTGTATTTGGAAAGCGGGCGATGGGAATCGAACCCACATCTCCGACTTGGGAAGCCGGGGTTTTACCACTATACTACGCCCGCAAGAAAGCGGCTCGCAACGACTTTCTCCAATATGCTGAGCTGACCAAGAGTATCATTAGAGTTTATACTTTTTTTTAATATGTGTCAATTTTGAAAAAACTATTTTTAGAGCCTCATCCGTATTGAAAATTTTACCTTCTAACTGCGTCTCTGTGGCAAAGTTTAGAAGTTCCCCGATCCATGGGCCAGGTTTTAAGTTAAACTTTTTCATTATTATATTCCCATCAATAATTTTAGACAACGGTTCTGCATTTTTCAATTCATAATAATATTTCAGAAGTTCCCTAACCGATTTTTCCTGAAGTTTTAGTTCCTTAGAGGAGAATACTTTCAGTTTCTTATAAGAATGCCAGTCTGACATTGAAATAACGAGTAAATCCGGAGTATTGTCGCCTATATCTCTAAAAAATTTTAATGCGGCTTTTTTTGTGACAATATTATTTCTTGTCAAAGTTGATGGACGCATGTGATTGCTTACTAAAAATACCGCAGTTTCAATATCATTTTTACTGGATTTGAGAGAAAACATAATTTCTTTTACTTTTCCGGCTCCCAATTCTTCGTGTCCTAAAAAGTGCATTTTGCCATTTTCAAATTTCGCTGTTTCAGGTTTTGCGCTGTCATGGAAAAGAGCGGCAAATTTTAAAAGACTCTCTCTTGTGATGTTCTCGGAAAAAGTGGCATTATTATCAAAATGTTTTTGCATGTCGGTATAATTTTCAGGGAAGTACTTTTTTAAATTATTGAGGATGTTTTCTGCCGATTCCACAGTCTCAAAAGAATGCTGAAACAGTCCTCCCGGATGATAATAATATTTTCTGCATGTTTTTTTCATTTTCTTGATTTCAGCGAAAATCTCAGAAAGCAGTCCGCAGTCATCCATATCTTTAATTAAAGCTGCAGAATTTTTTACCGACAAGCAAAAACATTTTGATAATAATGCCACTTTTTCCGAGAACATCACAAGAGAGAGTCTTTTAAAATTTGCCGCTCTTTTCCATGACAGCGCAAAACCTGAAACAGCGAAATTTGAAAATGGCAAAATGCACTTTTTAGGACACGAAGAATTGGGAGCCGGAAAAGTAAAAGAAATTATGTTTTCTCTCAAATCCAGTAAAAATGATATGCTTTTTAAAATTTTTAAAGTTCTTTAAATTGAAAGCTGTTGCATTAATGGTAAAATCCCTGTTTTGAAGATCCTGTTCTATGGTTTTGCCGTTAAAGAGAGAAATGTCTATATTTGTGATAACATCGTCTTTAAGAATTATTCTATAAGTTTTTCTTGTGTCATTTAAAGTGATAAGCTTTGAGTTAAATACATCTGCAATTTTTTTAGAGTATTTCAAAGCGTTTCTACTAACTGCTAAGTCAATATCAATAGGACTGCGTTTTAAAAGCAGATCTCTTGAAAATCCTCCGGTAGCATAAATATCAAAATCTTTTGACAAATTGTTGATTTTTTTAATAAGCTTATTCAATATTGTGGTTCGACTCCGCCGTATTATTTATGCCTCGGGATTGACAATTACGCTGACAGAGTAACTAAGAAATACTTTGTTTATAGCGTCAAGTACATTTTGTGCTGTAATTTTTTCCATTTGTTTAAGATATTCATTGTCATATTCGCAACCCTGTCCGACAATTTCCCGCCAGCCGTAATAATAAGACTGTTTACTTACGGTCTGCCTGCTCATAATATAAAGACCTTTTATATACGTTTTAGTATTTTTTAATTCCTCTTCGTCAACTTTTAGAGTGCAGAAATCTTTCAAAATTTTATCTGTCTTTTTTAAGGTTAACTCAATATTTTTCTTGTCAAGCCCTATATAAACTGCAAGATAGCTTTCTGCTTTTCTCGGTGTATATACAGCACCTACTTCATAGGCAAGTCCAAGATTTTCCCTTAACTCGACAAAAAGTCTGCTTGTCATCTTTCCGCCTAAAATAGCATTTGCAACTTTAATTGAAACAAAATCTTTGCTGGAAATAGCGGGAGCGGGAAATCCCGTATATATGTAAGCCTGATTAAATTTTCCTTTGATTTCTTTTTTAATTGATTCGTGCTGTTTTATGTTGAAGACAGGTTTTTCAACTTTTTTGCCATCGGGAACCGACGCAAAATACTTTTCTAAAGACTCTTTTACAATGTTTTTGCCTATGTTTCCGGCAACCGAAATCAAAATATTTGAGGTATTATAGGAATATCTGTGCCAATCTGCCAGATCTTTACAGCTGATTTTTGAAACGGTTTCTTTTGCACCTAAAACAGGCATTGCATAAGACGTGTTATGGTAAAACAATTTTGCAAACTCATCGTAAGCGATGTTTCCGATATTGTCTCTGCGGCAACTCAGAGCCGCTATAACATTCTGTTTTTCAAAAGATAATTCTTTTTCATCAAATGCTGGATTTAATACTGCATCTGCAAGAATGTCTGCGGCTTTGTCAAAATATTCCGAGAGAAAGGTCATACTGAGTAATGCTGTATCGTAATCCGCATCGCCGGACAAATCTGCTCCTATGCTTTCTGTCTCGTTTGCAAGGATTTCATTGGACCGATTTTTTGTGGACTGTGTCATAAGTTTTGCAGTAAGATACGATATTCCGGCATTATCTGAAGTCTCGTTTATAACTGAAACAGGGGTGAATATTCTCATTGAAACAACATTGACTCCACTGGTTTTATTGAATACGACCTTGATATTATTGCTAAGCCTAAAACTTTCCATTTTGCCTCCAGACACATTTTATGCGAGCAACATTTTACGCCAAAACATAATTTTAAGCAAAATTGTCAATCAAAGCAAAAGCGTATTTTCATTTATTTCTGGCTTTAGACAGTTGCTGCTGAAGGCAATAATGCTATATTGGAAACTGTTGCGGGAGAATAGTATTTCTTGAAGAAATTGATGATATCGCTGACTGTCATACTTTCTATTTTTTTCATATGTTCCGTTACAAATTTAGGATTGTCCATTAAGTGCCAGTACCCGATGTTATCGGCGGTGCCAAAAGGAGTTTCAAGGGAAAAATTCCAGTTTGTTTTTATTGAAAGTGTTGCTCTATTTAATTCTTCTTCCGCAATACCGCCGTCGATAATATATTCAATTTGTTTTTTGATTTCATCTTTTATTTTTTTGAGATTTTTAGAATCAAAAACAGATATGATACAGATATTTCCAGTTCCTTTTTCAGTCATAAAGTAAGAATCTGTCGAATATACAAGATGTTTTTTTTCATACAGCGCTTTATACAGTCTTGAACTTTTTCCGCTGCCCAAGATATTTACAGCCGTGTCTGCAGTATAGATATCTTCCTCATTTATAGCAGGTCCTAGAAATCCGGTAAGCATATATCCCGTTTCAACTTTTCCGTATTCAATTATATCTTTTCCGTCATGGACTTTTTCAAAAAGCATCGGATCCGGAGACGCAGACTGCTCCTCAAATTTTCCGAAAGTTTCGCCGATAAGTTTCTCTACGGCGGTTTCATCAAAATTTCCCGATACAACAACAATCATTTTTGCCGGAATATAATGAGTTTTGTAATAACCGTATATTTCTTCTCTCGAAACATTTGCAACAACCTGCGGTGTTCCTATAATGCTGTTTTTCAGCGCGCTTGCTTCATAAACAGTTTCATAAAACTTTTCATAAATAACAGCTGCGGGATTATCAGAATGTCTTTGGATTTCTTCAATTACAACTTTTCTTTCTCTGTCAATTTCATCCTGCGGGAAAAGCGGGTTTTGCATAGCGTCCGCAAGCATTTTTATACTTTCTCCCAATCCGTCTTTTTGTATATTTATATAGTACATTGTAAATTCTTTTGCGGTAGCAGCGTTTATATATCCGCCCATATTTTCAACATTTCTGCCCATTAAATCCCCTCTGTAATTTTTACTGCCTTTAAACATCAAATGTTCTAAAAAGTGGGACAGTCCCGACTGAAACGGTTTTTCGTCAACGGAACCCACTCTTACAAAAACAATTGCTGTTGCCGTCAGAGTATTTTTATTGTTTATTAAAATAGACGTAAGTCCGTTTTCGTATTTCACAGTTTTTGCTCCATTTTAAACAGCACTTTAAATAAGAAAATGTTTTTTTAAAGACATTTATATATCTTTTGTTCTGGAACTAAAAGACCTTGTATTTATTTTATATAGGTTTAAAGATGTATATATTTTAGCAATTTTTGCATGGATATCAGCGGAAATATTGCACAAAAACAGGGATTTAATCTGAAGAATTTTAACAGTTTTGTTTTTTCAATGCAAATCATCGTCGCGCAATCGGGAAAGTTCTTTATTTTTTTCTTGCTGTTCAACTCCTCAGAAACGGTTAAAGGTTTTATCTATGACAAACGCATATTCTTATTTTTAGGAGAAACTCTTTTTAGACAGATTAGCGTCAGACTCTCAATTAGATTCTTGTAGCAGTTAGATATAAATATGCACCATTTCAAGCTGATGAGAAATTTATTCCGTCGGACTTTAAGATTTTTATTTTTTTCGCGATATTATCATAATTACATTTTAACGAAAAAAACAGCTTTATCATGTGAGAGAGCACAGCCTTTATATCTTTCCTGTAGTTATCGTAAGGGGAGCGTTGTGAAAAATAATGTATATTATAATTTGTCAAAAAACTACTGTAAAAACGAGGGAATATAGGAGACATAATCGTAAAAGAGAACTGCTTTTCTTTATAGATTCAGCCTTTTGACGTGAAAGTTAAAAGGAGATTTTATATATTTCTCTCAATGCAAGATCAATAGTATCATCTTTTAAAGTTTCTTTCCAGTCTAAAAGCATTCTTCAAGATATTCTAATTGGACAAGCTTTTTCTTTTTCGTTAATTAATGTCTGTTCCTCTAATTTTTCAGCAGCAATCTAATTTTTTGTTGACTTGACAAAAATTTTGATGTCGGGTATAAGAATTTTTTATTAACCGCTATATCGTATTGTTTTTGTAAAGTGTTATGCGTAAGTTGTTTTCTGGATATAATACTATAGTTAATCTGCAAACCGGGTATTATTTTTTATATCTGCACACCCGCTAAAACAGAAAAAGATGAGGCATGACACAACATGACAATATAAATTTTTTTACTGCTTTGAAAATAATTAGCGACTGCAAACTTTTAACAACTCTAAATTTAATCAAGTTTATAATGCCTCTGAAAACTTGACAATTTTTAATTCTGAAAATACGCTTCAGTTTTATGAAAAACTACAAAAAAATCTTGAGCATTGATTGTCATCTATATATCTGTTATAGGTTTAAACTTAGGAACGAGCAGTTTCATTATACACCATGCCAACAAATAGGCAATTGCGCAAAAAGCAAACATTATAGTATATCCTGTCTCAATATGTCCTAATGTGCTGTAATGATCAAACAGCCAGCCGCCGGCTTTGGAAATAATTACGCCGCTGATACTGCCTGCCATTCCGCCGATGCCGGTTACTGAAGCTACAACTTTTTTAGGAAACATATCTGACACTGTAGTAAAAAGGTTTGCCGACCATGCTTGGTGAGCCGATGTTCCGATTCCTATCAGCAAAATAGGCCACCAATAGCTGATACTGCTTAACGGCTGCGCTAACAGCACTACAAGGGGGAATATTGCTATGACAATCATAGCTGCCATGCGGGCAGGATACATATTCATACCCTTATTGACAAAATAAGCGGGCAACCATCCTCCGCCTATGCTGCCCATCATCGTCATAGTGTACAGCACCGCAAGAGGCATCATAAGCTGCGTACCTGCCATACCATAGTATGATTTAAGGAAAACCGGTAGCCAAAATAAAAAAAACCACCAAACGCAATCTGTAAAAAATTTGCCTATGACAAAAGACCAAGTCTGTCTGTATGCGAGAAGACGAAACCAGCGGACTTTGTTTTTGCTGCTTTTCTCTTTGACATCATTTTCAACAGGTTGTTCTTTCGTATCGCTGTGTATATAGTTATACTCGGCTTTGTTTATTTTCCTTTTTTTCAAAAGTTTTTCTGGACTGTCATAGTAGTATTTCCAAAAGACTATCCATAAAAATCCTGTTGCCCCTACTATAATGAATGCGTATTCCCAGCCAAAGTATTCTGCTATAAGAGGCACGCTGAGCGGTGCAACAACAGCTCCGATATTAGCGCCGGAATTGAAAATGCCTGTCGCAAAGGAACGTTCTTTTTTAGGAAACCATTCGGCTGTTGTTTTAATAGCTGAGGGGAAATTTCCAGATTCGCCTACGCCCAGTACAAAACGCGCAAATATGAAACCTACTACAGACACTGGCATCATCACTATGCCGAAAACGGAAAGCAAAGGTGACAATGCGTTGCCTATGCCGTTTGCAAAAGCGTGTATCATAGAGCCTATTGACCATAATATTAATGCCCATGCGTAGCCTTTTTTAGTGCCGAGCCGGTCTATAAACCTGCCTGCAAAAAGCAGGGCTATAGCGTAACAAAACTGAAAAGCTGAAGTAATGTTAGCATAATCGCTGTAAGTCCAGTGAAACTTTTCCGACAAATACGGCTGCAGCAGGCTTAAGACCTGCCTATCTACATAATTTATCGTGGTGGCAAAAAAAAGCAATGCACAGATAGTCCATCTGTAATTAGTCATTTTTTGATTGGTTGTACCGGCGTCGGAAAGAGTTTCATTTTGTGCCATTTATGATCTCCTATCTTAAAAAGTAATTCCTTTACCTGCGATAGTAAGAAAATATTAGAAATCAAAGCTTAAATTTAAAATAACGCACGGCGTTGTCATAAGAAATATCGGAAACTATTTTGGAAAGTATTTTGACATCGTAGGGATATTCGCCGTTTTCAACCCAGCTACCTATCAAATCGCAGAGAATACGTCTGAAATATTCATGCCTTGTATAAGACAGGAAACTGCGTGAATCGGTAAGCATGCCTACAAAGTTGCTTAAAATACCTAAATTGGCAAGAGAAGTAAGCTGTTCCGTTATGCCGGGTTTGTGATCGTTAAACCACCATGCAGCACCCTGCTGTATCTTGCTTAAAGCCGAACTATCCTGAAAGCAGCCCAGTATGGTGCCTATAACAGCATTGTCATTGGGATTGAGGCTGTATATTATCGTCCGTGGCAGCTGTCCAGCAGAGTCAAGAGCATCGAGAAAATTCGATAACTGTGCACCGGGAGCAAAATTGTCTATACAGTCATGTCCGGTATCCGGACCGAGTTTATCAAACACGAGCGTATTATTGTTTCGTTTGCACCCGTAGTGCAGTTCCATTACAAGGTCATTTTTGGAGTACTCCCCTCCGGCAAAAAGCATAAAAGCGGTTTTATATTTTAATTCCTCTTCTTTACTAAGAGCGACTCCACTTAATCTTTTGTCAAATATTGTTTCTACTTCCTTATCGGAAGACGGGACGTACATAATATATTCAGGAGCATGGTCTGTTGTGCGACAGCCTGAGGATATAAAGAACCCAAGTCTTTTCCGGAAAGCCTCTTTCATAGTCTTAAAAGAAGTAATATTAACGTCGCTTACTTCTGAAAAACGTGCGATGTAATCTTTAAACCCCGGTTTTTCTATATTCAGCGCTCTGTCCGGACGCCATGTGGGAAGAACCTGCACGTCAAAAGATTCCTCTTCTTTAATTTTCTTGTGCCATTCAAGATTGTCAACAGGATCGTCCGTAGTGCATATAAGCGTAACGCTGGACTGTTTTATCATAGAGCGCGCAGACATAGACTTTTCCTGAAGTTTTTCGTTACAAATTGTCCACACTTCCTTTGCAGTTTCGCCGTTTAAAACGCCTTCATAGCCGAAATATCTCCTGAGTTCAAGATGACTCCAGTGATAAAGAGGATTTCCTATTGCTTTCTCAAGAGTTTCAGCCCATTTCTGGAATTTTTCACTGTCTGATGCGTTACCGGTTATGTACTTTTCTTCCACACCGCAGGAGCGCATTTGACGCCATTTATAATGGTCTGAGCCGAGCCAGAGCTGGCTTATATTTTCAAACTGTCTGTCCTTAGCAATCTCTTCAGGATTAATGTGGCAGTGGTAATCCAGAATAGGCTTTTTTTCCGCATATTTGTGGAAAAGTTCTTTTGCCGCTTCCGTAGAAAGTAAAAAATCTTTATCAAGGAACTTTTTCATAATTTTCTCCGGGTTTTATTTTTATACGCCTGAATATGCCTGAAAACCACCGTCAACCGCGATAATGCTGCCTGTGACGAAACCGGATGCTTCTTCGTCGCAAAGCCATGAAAGCGCGCCGAATAAATCACGCGCTTCGCCGAAACGTCTCATTGGCGTATGTGTGATAATTTTATGTGATCGTGATGTAAGCGAGCCGTCAGTGTTTGTCAAAAGCGATTTGTTTTGATTTGTAAGGAAGAATCCGGGTGCAACGGCGTTTACGCGCAGGCCTTGTTCTGCAAAATGTACCGCAAGCCACTTCGTAAAATTGTCAATTGCCGCTTTTGCCGCGGCATAACCGAGAACTTTTGTCATAGGACTCTGAGCTGCCATACTTGAAAAATTTATAATGACAGCTCCCTTTGTGCCGAGCATGCGTTTTGTAAAAATTTGAGAGACAAGAAACGTACCCATAAAATTTAGTGAGAAAACTTTTTCTATCTCTTTTGAATCTAAATCAAAAAAAGAACAGACGTTCGGATTATTCAAATCTTTGGGGTTAAAAATTTCATTTGTAGTATTGGCATTTGGCATATTGCCGCCGGCGCCGTTTATAAGGATATGGTACTGCCCGAAATCTTTATATATCTGTTCTTCCGTTTTAATAAGATTTTCTTTATCAAGCACATCGCAGGCATATGCTTTTGCAATACCGCCGGTACTGGTAATTTCTTCTGCAGTGCACTGGGCATTTTTAAGGTTTCTGCTGAGAACGGCTGTTTTAACGCCTTTTGAAGCTAATTCTTTCGCGTAGGCGCTGAGCAGCACTCCGCCGGCACCGGTTATGACAGCCACCTTTTTATTCCACTCCATACTGCCCCCTTTTAGATGCAGATATTTTTTCAAAAGCATCCCATAATCCAAAAATGTACATTATGCCGAGAGATCTGTCATATAAACCATATCCGGGTCGGCATTTTTCGTCCCATATATGTCGTCCATGATCAGGACGGACATAATATTTATAATTTATATCGTGGTATGCCTTTACAATTTCTGTTATATCAAGAGAACCGTCGGAAGTTTTGTGAGAAGTCTCTGTAAAATCTCCGTTTTTAAAATGCCGGATATTGCGTATATGCGCAAAGTATATCCTGTCGCCGAACTCCCGCACTATAGCTGCAATGTTATTTTTCGTGCAGGAGCCTAAAGAACCGCTGCATAAAGTGAGTCCGTTTGAAGGATTGTCAACAAGGCTTAAAAATTTTTTGATATTGTCTCTGCAGGTTATTATACGAGAAAGACCAAATATACTCCACGGCGGATCGTCGGGATGTATGGCCATTTTTATGCCGCTTTCCTGTGCGACGGGTATAATTTCCTGCAAAAAGTATTTCAGATTTTCCCAAAGGTCGTCATCTTTTATCTCTTTATAGGCTTCAAAAAGTTCTTTTATTTTTGAAAGTCTTTCCGGCTCCCATCCGGGCATCGTCAAAAGACCTTCTTGTTTTGACATTTGTTCTAAAAACTTAACCGGATTTATATTGTCAACTTTAGCTTTTTCATAAAAAAGCGCTGTAGAACCGTCAGACTGGGGTTTGTACAGGTCTGTCCGTGTCCAATCAAAAACCGGCATAAAGTTGTAACATACGACTTTTACGCCGGCTCTGCCGAGATTTTTAAGAGTATTTTTATAATTTTCTATATATTTTTTGCGGGAAGGAAGTCCAAGTTTGATATCTTCGTGAACATTAACACTTTCAACAACATCAGCATTAAAGTTATATTTTGCAGCTTGCGCCTTAACTTCTTCAATGCGCTCAACAGTCCAGCATTCCCCTGCTGGTATGTCATGCAGTGCCCATACTATTCCTTCAACGCCGGGTATCTGTCTTATATACCTCAGCGGTATGGGATCAACGTTTTCCCCGTACCACCTGAAGGTCATTTTCATGTATTTGTTACCTCTCTACACGACCGGAAGCATTCCCACCAGCAAGTTTTTTGACCTCATCAACCGAAACCTGATTATAGTCCCCTTCAATACTGTGTTTTAAGCAACTTGCGGCAACCGCAAATTCTATTGTTTTCTGACCCGCATAGTCGTTTATTGAGGAATATATTAATCCAGCGCCGAAAGAATCGCCTCCGCCTACGCGGTCAATGATATGTATCAGATACTCTCTGCTGAAGAAGAATTCCTTGCCGTCATAAAGCATAGCTGCCCAGCGGTTATCGCTGGCGGAAATAGAGCTTCTAAGCGTTATTGCCACTTTTGAGAAATTAAATCTTGTCTTTAATTCCTGCGCCACTTCTTTATAGCCTTCATGATTAATTTTGCCAGTCGCTATATCCGTATGTTTAGCTTTTATTCCGAATACATCGCCCGCATCTTCTTCGTTTGCTATACACACGTTTACGTATTTGCATAGCTCTCCCATAATTCTGCCGGCTTTCTCTTTTGACCAGAGTTTATTCCGGTAATTTAAATCGCAGCTGACAGTGATTTTCTTTTCTTTGGCATATTTGCATGCTTCAAGGCATATTTCGGCGACATTATCGCCCAATGCAGGTGTAATACCTGTAAAGTGGAACCACTGCACGTCTTCAAAAATTTTATCCCAGTCAAAATCTTCTTTTGACGCCGCGGATATAGAAGATCCCACTCTGTCATAAATAACTTTAGATGGTCTCTGGCTTGCTCCTTTTTCTAAAAAGTATATGCCAACGCGATCCCCGCCGCGCGCTATAAAAGAAGTATCAACTCCGTATTTTCTTAAAGAATTTATACCTGCCTGCCCGATTTCATGCTTAGGCATTTTGCTTATAAAAGCTGCTTTTAATCCAAAATTTGCAAGAGAAACAGCAACATTAGCCTCGCCTCCGCCGTAAGTGGCGCCGTATCTGTTAGCTTGTGAAAAACGATAATATCCTTCCGGTGCAAGCCTGAGCATTAATTCTCCAAATATTACTATTTTTTTTGACATTTTAAGTCTCCGTTTATATTATTTTTTTTGAAGGAGATGAACGGCAAAATTCCCAATTTCCTCTTTTATATATATAATGCGCAGATTCCCCGCTTCATCGTATGAAGCAGTTCCTTCATTAAATACAACGCCGGCTCTCCGCAAATAATATACTGCGCGTGCCGCATTATTTGTACTCACTGCGATATGCCCGTTTTTGCCTAAAAACTGTTGTTTCATAATCTCTATGTCGGAACCGGCAAAGAAAGATCCGGAACGTTCCTGTTTTGTAAACCCAAATAGACTCTCAAACGCGCTGGCTGCCTTATTTGCACCGGCTGCATCCGGCATATTAATACCCACGTGCTGTACTTCAAAACCAAGCATGGCGCACAGAGCCTCTTTGGCTAGTTTTGTAACGGCTTCATAGTTGTTGCTTTTGAGCAGTTCTTTACTGACCATCCAGCTGCCTCCGCAGGCAATAACTTTATTAAATGATAGATATGTGTTCAAATTCTTTATATTAATTCCGCCTGTCGGCATAAATTTTATACTTGTGTAAGGTGCGGATATAGCCTTAATCATATTAATTCCGCCGGCGGCTTCCGCCGGGAAAAATTTTACGACTTCAAGTCCTAAGCTCAGAGCGGTTTCTATATCGCTCGGCGTTGTGCAGCCCGGAATTATCGTAATATTTTTATCAACACAGTATTTTACAATTTCGCGGTTTAGTCCCGGACTTACTATAAATTTAGCACCGGCAGCAATTGCTCTGTCAACCTGTTCTACGGTTAAAACCGTACCTGCGCCGACAAGCATCTCCGGCATTTTCTTAGAAATGATTTTTATCGATTCCTCTGCAGCAGCAGTTCTGAAAGTTACCTCCGCGCATTCTAATCCGCCGGCATATAGCGCTTTTGCAAGGGACAAAGCATGGCTGCTCTCATCAAGCACGACAACCGGAACTATACCGATATTAGAAATTTCATTTAATAATTTATTCATTATATATAAAGTCTCCTGATTTATAATTGTACAGAGATTCTGTATCTTTGTTGTTTTTCATGGGATTATATCCACTTGACGATGATAGGGACAAAAGACAAATTTCTGTATTTTCATTATAGTTAAATAACTTTTATTTGAAAAATGCAAGCACCGTTTTATGAAAATGATTTTCTTTATCCCCTTTTTTTTAAGTTGGGCGAAATAACGGTCAATTTGTCAGCAATTGCGGTATTTTGTAGAATTATTCAACAATGTGTTAACAACGGTTTATAGACTGCGCTCGTAGCTTAAAGGATAGAGCGCCGGCCTCCGGAGCCGGTAATTCCGGTTCAAGTCCGGACGAGCGTAATTGTCGCTTAAGTTTTCGGATTTGCATTTCTTTTAGGGATGAGTTATATTTTCGATTTTTATTTTTATTTTTACAAGCTATAATTGTTTTTTTTAAATCCCACGAACTCAGAGCGAAAAATTATTGATGGTTAAAAGTCCTAGAGACCGCAGGGTGTGATAAAATAATGATTGATTTCAATAAAAAATATAGAAAAGCTTTATTCAAAGATGGATTAGGCGTTCTATATGTCCGAGGAAATGCAGTGCAAACAGGAATAAAGGTCAGAAAGGTTTTTGTAAAACTGCGGATAAGATATTTGTCGCAAGTAGCAGTGTTCATATGGGTGAAGAACCGTCTATAAGCGTAAACAGTGGCTCAGTCGCAATTTTTTTTCAAACTGTACCTTAAACTATGTCTTTTGCCAGAATTATCCAATAAGACAGCTTGGCAACGGAAAAGAAGTTAGTTTTGAAGACTTAGTTGATATGATGCTTAATCTTCAAAACAGAGGCGTCCATAATATAAATTTTGTTACGCCTACCCAAATATAGTCCGCAGATTGTAAAGTCCACATATATAGCCCACAAAAAAGGTTTAAGAGTGCCTATTAATATACAATTGCAGCGGATATGAAGATATGGAAACTTTAGAACTTCTAGAAGGAACTGTTGACATATATCTTCCCGATGTAAAATATTCTGACGATGAAATAGCTTTTAAGTATTCCGGAGTTAAGGATTATGTTGAAGTAAATCGAGTCGCTTTAAAAGAAATGAAAAGACAGGTCGGCGATTTAACGGTTGATAGCGAGGGTGCGGCGCAGAAAGGTGTTATTGTGAGGCATTTGGTTTTACCGGGAAATGTTGAAAATACCAAAAAAGCTTTAGAATTTATCGCAAAAAATTATCAGAAAATACTTTTATAAGTTTAATGTCGCAGTATCATACGGCATATAAATCAAATAATTTAAAGAGTTGTCGTGCTCTTTAACCAAAGAAGAATACGAAGAAGCGGTAAGTTATCTTAAACTGTTAAATCTGGAAAACGGCTGGCTGCAGACTTTGCAATAAGGTTTTTTTATATACTGAGTAATTATACAATAAGAAACGGTCATAAACAGAAGCAAAATATCCCATTGAGTGTGATTTTATCTATGCAAAAAATAAACTGTAGCAATTCCGAACTGAATTTGATCACCTTGCATAATTTGAGCGTGGGAGTCGGTGAAAGAGTTGTAGCGACAGCATCACAAACAATGCCGGAAATTAAAAAGCAACGAGAAAAGACGAGAGAATTTAGGATAGAAATATCTAAGGGTGTTGATAATTGCGGGAATAAGATGTTCTATCATTTAGTATATAGAGAAAAAAAGAAGGAACGAGAATATATTATAACGTCGAAAGCTATCCTTTTTATTTTAATAGCAAATTTTTTACACTATAGCTGAGCTAAGTGACTTGACAAAAAAATGTAAATATAGTAAAATAATTGAAATGTAGATGAAGTACTGAAGTGTGGATATGTTTATTAAAGAGTTTACAAAGTGCTTGATAAAATAATATGAATATTATATTATAATTATAAGCTAAAGTAAGTCAGAAAAAAGGACTTGACTTATTTAGAAAAATTTTGTTTAATCATTTGATTATGTTTATGTAATGAAACCTTTGCTAAAGTTAAAAATGCGGAAAGCAAAGAAGATAGAGTTTTTCTCTTTCTTAAAGTTCTTTGAAAGCTAAATAACACGCAGACAAGCGCCTCGCAGAAGAGGCAATCATTTAATTCAAGAGTCATTTGTAAAGAATTGATTCAAATGAAAAATTTAAAAATTTTCATCTAGCAGTGTTAATAATTATGAGCTTATTGACAAAAACTCTATAAAATTATTTATGGAGAGTTTGATCCTGGCTCAGAGTGAACGCTAGCGGCGTGCCTAACACATGCAAGTTGTGCGGGATTCTGCAGAGTATCGCAGAGTTTAGCGGCAAACGGGTGAGTAACACGTAGGAAACCTCCCTCAGAATGGGGAATATTTCCGAGAAATCGGAGCCAATACCGCATAAGACCACAGTTTGGCATCAAATAGTGGTTAAAGCAGCAATGCGTTTTGAGATGGTCCTGCGTCCTATCAGCTAGTTGGCAGGGTAACGGCCCGCCAAGGCTATGACGGGTATCCGTCCTTAAAGGGTGAACGGACACACTGGAACTGAGACACGGTCCAGACTCCTATGGGAGGCAGCAGTGGGGAATTTTGGACAATGGGGGAAACCCTGATCCAGCGACGCCGCGTGGAGGATGAAGGCCTTCGGGTTGTAAACTCCTTTTAGAGGGGAAGAAATAAATGACATTACCCTCAGAAAAAGCCACGGCTAACTACGTGCCAGCAGCCGCGGTAATACGTAGGTGGCGAGCGTTACTCGGAATTACTAGGCGTAAAGCGTATGTAGGCTGTCGTATAAGTCTTTAGTAAAATTTCCCGGCTCAACCGAGAAAAGCCTAATGGATACTGTTCGACTTGAGTGTGGGAGAGGGAGACGGAATTCCTGGTGTAGCGGTGAAATGCGTAGATATCAGGAGGAACACCGATGGCGAAAGCAGTCTCCTGGACCAATACTGACGCTGATGTACGAAAGCTAGGGTAGCAAACAGGATTAGATACCCTGGTAGTCCTAGCTGTAAACTATGTTCACTAGATGTGGGAGGTATCGACCCCTTCCGCGTCGACGTTAACGCATTAAGTGAACCGCCTGGGGAGTACGGCCGCAAGGTTGAAACTCAAAGGAATTGACGGGGGCCCGCACAAGCGGTGGAGTATGTGGTTTAATTCGACGCAACGCGAAGAACCTTACCTGGGCTTGAACTGCTGATGGTAAAAACCGGAAACGGTGATGACCCGCAAGGGAGTCAGCAGAGGTGTTGCATGGCTGTCGTCAGCTCGTGTCGTGAGATGTTGGGTTAAGTCCCGCAACGAGCGCAACCCTTATCCCATGTTACCTGTAGCGATACGGGGTCTCTGAGGAAACTGCCATTGATAAAATGGAGGAAGGTGAGGACGACGTCAAGTCATCATGTCCTTTATGTCCAGGGCTACACACGTACTACAATGGCCGGTACAGAGGGCAGCAATATCGTAAGGTGGAGCAAATCCCTGAAAGCCGGCCCCAGTTCAGATTGTGGGCTGCAATTCGTCCACATGAAGTAGGAATCGCTAGTAATCGCAGATCAGCAGGCTGCGGTGAATACGTTCCCGGGCCTTGTACACACCGCCCGTCACACCACGAAAGTCAGTCATAACAGAAGTCGTCGGGCTAACCGAAAGGAGGCAGTCGCCTAAGTTATGGTTGGTGATTGGGGTGAAGTCGTAACAAGGTAGCCGTACGAGAACGTGCGGCTGGATCACCTCCTTTTTAAGGAGTAAACATGCGTTTTAAGTAAACTTAAAATGAGATGTTAATGGTCGATTCTTGGATTGTATAGTCGAATTCAGCGGGGCGTTTATTTGTGTGTTATTGAAGCTATTTTATGCGTCGGTGACTATATCTTAAAGGGCGTGAGTTGTATAAACGGGCCTATAGCTCAGTTAGTCAGAGCGCACCCCTGATAAGGGTGAGGTCTGTGGTGCAACTCCACATAGGCCCACTAACTGATGCGTAGTGTCAATACAAGGCAGTGTGCGGCAGGTTGCAGAAGAGGGGGGGGGGGATATAGCTCAGCTGGGAGAGCGCCTGCTTTGCAAGCAGGAGGTCGTCGGTTCAAATCCGTCTATCTCCATAAAAAGATTATTTCAGATATTAGTATCTGTGAATATACAATAAATTGCTAAGTATTTTGTGTTCTGATGCTTTTGCATGGTGGTAAAATGATAAAAAATGTTTTTTTCTTTTTTTGTCATTCTCCGGATATCTTAACCGGCAATCTTATTAATTGAAGTAAGCCGTGCAAAGGAATCATAAATGCAAAGGATTAAGCAATAAGCTCATTGAAAACTTAATAGTTGTAAAGGTAAATCAAGCGTCTTCAAATTAATTTTTGAAAATAGAAGTAGAAGTTGTAAAGTCATATTTAAGGTTTTGGAAGAAACGGATTAGATAATGTGACCAAGCTAATAAGTGCATATGGTGAATGCCTTGGCTAAGACTGTCGATGAAGGACGTGGTAAGCTGCGTTAAGCGTCGGGTAGGTGCAAACAACCTTTGATCCGGCGATTTCCGAATGGGGTAACCCACTGCAGAGTAATTTGCAGTATCCGAGAGGAAGGCAACCCGGGGAAGTGAAACATCTCAGTACCCGGAGGAAAAGAAATCAATCGAGATACCGAAAGTAGTGGCGAGCGAAATCGGTATAGCCTAAACTATTGTGTTTACACAATAGGGTTGCAGGACCGCGTGAGTAGAGTTACCAATCAAAAAACTAATTAAACGGTTTGGAAAATCCGACCATAGAAGGTGAAAGTCCTGTAAGTGAAAGTTTTTTGACTCGAAGCGGTATCCTAAGTACCGTCGGACACGTGAAATCCAGCGGGAATCAGGGGGGACCACCCTCCAAGGCTAAATACAAGTCTTAGACCGATAGTGAACCAGTACCGTGAGGGAAAGGTGAAAAGAACCGTGGAAACGGAGTGAAATAGAACCTGAAACCGTATGCATACAAGCAGTTCGAGGCTTATGTCGGAAGCGCAAGTGACCGGAATGGCTGAGAGCGTGCCTGTTGAAGAATGATCCGGCGAGTTATTGGTAGATGCAAGGTTAATTATTATGTTTATTGCATATTAAGCAGCCGTAGCGAAAGCAAGTCTGAAAGGGCGAATAGAGTATCTATCATTAGACCCGAAGCCAAGTGATCTATGCCTGGACAGAGTGAATCTCCTTTAATCAGGGGAGGAGGCTCGAAGCGTCGACCGTTGAAAAGGTCTTGCATGAGCTGGGTATAGGGGTGAAAGGCCAATCTAACTTGGTGATAGCTGGTTCTCCTCGAAATAGTTTTTGGACTAGCCTGGAGCGTTAAACCAGAGAGGTAGAGCACTGGATAGTTTAGCGGGTGTAACCCACTTTGCAATGCTAACCAAACTCCGAATTCTCTGGCGTATTTCTCCGGAGTCAGTACGTGTGGGATAAGCTTCACGTGCAAAAGGGAAACAGCCCAGACCATCAATTAAGGTCCCTAAATATATGCTAAGTGGTAAAGGATGTGGAATTTCTTAGACAGCTAGGAGGTTGGCTTAGAAGCAGCCATCCTTTAAAGAGTGCGTAACAGCTCACTAGTCGAGTGATTCTGCGCCGAAGACACCCGGGGCTCAAGCATATTACCGAAATTATGGATTCTATAGCAATATAGAGTGGTAGAGGAGCGTTCCTGCCGCGCTGAAGGTATACCGTAAGGAGTACTGGAGTTGCAGGAAGTGAGAATGTCGGAATAAGTAGCGATAAGAGAGGTGAAAATCCTCTCCGCCGAAAACCTAAGGTTTCCTTGAGTAAAGTTCGTCTGCTCAGGGTTAGTCGATCCTAAGCCGAGGTCAAAAGACGTAGGCGATGGGTATCCGGTTAATATTCCGGAACTATCTTTGGTGCGCATAATGTGTTTGGCTACGCTTTTCAGTAAGTCATCATCCGATTGGAAGTGGATGTTGCTCCGTGAGGGGGAGGACCTAAGACAACTTGGGGAACTGACTGTATGGAAAGTCAAGAAAAACCCAAACACCTGTGCTAGAGGTAAACGTACCGCAAACGGACACACGTAGGTGGGGTGAGAATCCTAAGGCGCGCGAGATAACTTTCGTTTAGGAACTCGGCATATTGGCCCCGTAACTTCGGGATAAGGGGTGCCTGTGGCAACACAGGTCGCAGTGAAATGGCCCTCGTGACTGTTTAACAAAAACACAGGACTCTGCTGAAATCACAAGATGATGTATAGGGTCTGACGCCTGCCCGGTGCTGGAAGGTCAAGGGGAGGAGTTAACGCAAGTAAAGCTCTGAACTTAAGCCCCAGTAAACGGCGGCCGTAACTATAACGGTCCTAAGGTAGCGAAATTCCTTGTCGGGTAAGTTCCGACCTGCACGAATGGCGTAACAAAGAGGGCACTGTCTCAACGAAAGACTCGGCGAAATTGTGGTACCCGTGAAGACGCGGGTTGCCTGCGGCTAGACGAAAAGACCCCGTGGAGCTTTACTGTATCTTAGTCTTGAATTATGGAAGTAAATGCGTAGAATAAGCGGGACCCTTTGAAGCACAGCTTTTGGGCTGTGCTGAGGGGCAATGTGAAATACCGCTCTTTTAGTTCTGTGGTTCTAACTCCTATGTTTGAATCGACAGGGAGAACATGGCTAAGTGGGCAGTTTAACTGGGGCGGTTGCCTCCTAAATAGTAACGGAGGCGTTCAAAGGTACCCTCAGGACCAATAGAAATGGTCTATAGAGCGCAAGTGTAGAAGGGTGCTTAACTGCAAGACAAACAAGTCGAGCAGATGCGAAAGCAGGAACTAGTGATCCGGCGGTTTAGTGTGGAATTGCCGTCGCTCAACGAATAAAAGCTACCCCGGGGATAACAGGCTTATTTTCTCCGAGAGTCCATATCGACGAGAAAGTTTGGCACCTCGATGTCGGCTCATCCCATCCTGGGGCTGGAGTAGGTCCCAAGGGTTTGGCTGTTCGCCAATTAAAGGGGTACGCGAGCTGGGTTCAGTACGTCGTGAGACAGTACGGTCTCTATCTACCGTGGGCGCAGGAAACTTGAGAGGACTCGTTCTTAGTACGAGAGGACCGGAATGAACATACCTCTGGTGTTTCGGTTGTTCCGCCAGGAGCATTGCCGAGTAGCCAAGTATGGATGAGATAAACACTGAAAGCATATTAAGTGTGAAACTCGCCTCAAGATAAGGTTTCCCTGAAGGGCACTTGTAGACTACAAGTTTGATAGGCTGGAAGTGGAAGTACAGTAATGTATGTAGCTAACCAGTACTAATTGCCCGTTCGGCTTGGTCGCATTTTCTAATCTTTTTGTACTTTACCTTTTACGTTCAAAACTTTTTTATTCAGTGGAGTTTTCTGTTTTATAAATTGTTGCTGATATTTCCCTGAACAATAAATATTTCGTACAAAAAGTGATTGAATTTGTCGATGCAGATTTATCTTATATTTTGTCGTTGCAAAAGACGGGGCGGTTTTGTCGTTATTGAGAATTCTGATTTTTATTATTTTAAAAAATTATTCTTTAAAAACCCATCTTTTCAGCATGATAAAACATTATTAAGTTTTTGATGTGATCTTTAAATGATCTTTAAATAAAATTTTTCCGGTGGTTATTCCGATGGTGTCACACCCGATCCCATTCCGAACTCGGAAGTTAAGCCCATCAGGGCCGATGGTACTTGGACCGCAGGGTCCTGGAAGAGTAGGTCGCTGCCGGATTAAACTTCACTCAGCAGATTTTATTTTGTGGGGAAAGATTTTTCTGTATATTATTATTTATACTTATACAATTATAAATATGCAGTCCTGAAAAATCTGAATAATTAGCATGGCTTATAAAAAAATATAAAGTCAAAGACAGTAAGATATTGCAAGATATTAAAAAAGATGATAAGTCCTTTTCTTACCGAGACGAAGAATTTGTTGTTTTGAATCTAAACTTCTCTCGCGGGAAGTTTTTTTGTTATATGCAAGATGTAGTACAGGGAGTAAAGTATGCCGAATGTGAAAAATCAGGAAATTGTAAAAAGTTTAACTGAAAAATTTAAAGACATGGAAGGTTTGATATTAACAGAATACCGCGGTCTTACGGTGGAAGAGATTTCAGATCTTCGTTTGAAACTTCGCCCATTTGGCAGCGAATATGTTGTTGTTAAGAATACTTTGAGTAAAATAGCGTTTAATGGAACCGGCATTGAAGCATGTGAAAATTTTTCGGGATCTACGGCTCTTGTCATTGAAAGCGGAGATATTATATCTCCGGCAAAAGTCGTTGTGGAATTTGCAAAAACGCACGCAAAGTTGAAGATCAAATCAGGTTTTCTAGAAGGAAAGTTTGTCAACGTGGCAGTCGTTGAGCAGCTCGCGGCGCTTCCTTCAAAAGAAGTGCTTATCGCGAGAATGTTGGGCAGTATGAATGCTACTGTAACAGGTTTTGTGAATGTGTTGGCGGCAAATATCAGAGGGCTTGTAACGGTGTTGGATGCAGTAGCTAAAAAACAAGCGGTGTGATTGTATAGTTATTCTGACTGCCGTTCACATTTTTAGAGATTAGGTGTGTGTAAGAAGCGTCTTGGTTTTAATGTAGAGATAAGAAAGGAACAGATGTTGCTGAAATGAACGGATATAGACATCTTTTCTCTATACTTGAAAGCGAAGGTTCCTTTTTTGTTTCTCAATCTCTTTAGGGGAAAGTAAACATAAAATAAGGTGTAAATAACTGCGATTGAAAACTTTGGCTTGTAAAGTTCAGTTTAAATATGACACTCTAGAAGCAAAGAAAGCAGAGAGCCTACTGACAAAAATTAAAAAGAGTCAATAATCGGAGGATAGAGTATAATGGCAGGATTATCAAAAGACCAATTAATTGAATCAATCTCTTCAATGTCGGTTATCGAGCTTTCAGAGCTTGTAAAAGCATTAGAAGAAAAGTTTGGCGTATCAGCAGCAGCTGCACCGGCGCCGGCAGTCGTAGCAGGGACGTCACCGGCGGCAGCGACAGAAGAAAAGACAGAGTTTAATGTTATTCTTGGAAGCGTTGGTACGAGCAAAATAAATGTTATTAAAGTTGTAAGAGAAGTTACGGGGCTGGGGCTTAAAGAAGCAAAAGATCTTGTTGACGGTGCTCCCAAAACAGTAAAAGAAAATGTTGCAAAAGCCGAAGCTGAAGAAATAAAGAAAAAGTTTACCGAAGTGGGTGCAACTGTTGAACTTAAGTAAACCTGAAAAAGTGTTTAAAGAATCAAAAAACATTTGACAAATGATATTTATTATGTATAATAAATGTTTATTTGTCATTTGTGTATAAATAAAAAAACAGGTTGAAAAATAATGAATAAAGTTAACTTTGGAAGAATTAGAATTCCGATAGATCCACCACCTCTTTTGAAAATGCAGAAAGATTCTTTTTCTGAATTTTTGCAGCAGAATGTTGCTCCTGAAAAAAGGAAGCTTCAAGGTCTTGAAAGTGCTTTCAGAGATATATTCCCCTTGACAAACTCCGATGGAAATCTTGTTTTGGAGTATGTTTCTTATGCTTTTGGCGAACCTAAATATTCTGTTGAGGAGTCCATTACCAGAGATGCTACCTATGCACTTCCTCTGAAAGTAAAGTTAAGACTTATATGTAAAAAAGAAGACGATATAGAGAAAGAACTTTCAGAGCAAGAAGTGTATTTCGGAGATATTCCCTTGATGACCGATACGGCTACGTTTATTATAAATGGAGCGGAGCGCGTCGTCGTAAGCCAGATTCACCGTTCTCCAGGAGTAATTTTTGAAGAAGATGAAGAAAAAAGAGTTACCGTTTTGGGCAAGCCTTTATACTTTGCAAGAATGATACCTTACAGAGGTGCATGGGTTGAGTTTGAATTTGATCAGAACGGTATTCTATATGTTAGAATTGACCGCAAAAGAAAAATATTTGTAACCACTTTCCTGCGTTCGCTGGGTTTCAGAACCGACGAAGAAATTTTAAATCTCTTTAAAGAGGTTAAAGAAGTATCGCTGGATGCGGCTCTGACTTCTCTTACGGGCGAATATATTGCCGAAGATATTTCCGACGAAAATACGGGTGAAATAATTGCGGATACCGGAAGAGAACTGCAAGAAGATCTTATAAAAAAACTTTGGGCAAAGGGTTTTACTAAAGTAACGGTTTTTAAAGATGTTTCAATTCTTTTGACCCTAAAGAAAGATACTATAAAAAACCAAAAAGAGGCTATTAATTACATATATAAAGTTTTAAAAACTCAAGAATTTGTTGTACAGGAAAGAGCACAGGTGTTTTTGGAAGAACTTCTCTTTAAATCCGTCCGAAGATACGATTTGACTAAAATCGGAAGATATAAAATATTAAAAAAACTTGCTCCAATTTTTAAATATTACGAAAAGAATTTTAATTTAAACATTCCTCCGGGAACTAAAAGAACTCTTACGAAAGAAGATGTAGTGGTGACGCTGAAATATCTTTTGATGCTTTATAGTGGAGAGACTGAATTTACCGAAAATGGACAGACTACTAAAATAGTTTTAGACGATATAGATCATTTAGGTAACAGACGCGTGAGATCGGTAGGAGAATTGCTGGAAAACCAGATAAGAATAGGACTTGTCCAGATGGCAAGGACTGTAAGAGAGCATATGAATAATCAGGACAAATTCAATGTTACTCCTAGATCTCTTATAAATATTACGCAGTTTATAGCCCAGATAAGAAAGTTTTTCGGAACTTCGCAGCTCTCGCAGTTTATGGACCAGATAAATCCTCTGGCAGAACTTACTCATAAGAGAAGACTTTCCGCTTTGGGCCCCGGTGGTTTGAATAGAAAAAGGGCAGGATTTGAGGTAAGAGATGTTCATCATACACATTACGGCAGAGTTTGCCCTATTGAGACGCCTGAAGGACCGAACATCGGGTTAATAACGTCTCTCTCGGCTTTTGCAAGTGTAAATCCTTATGGTTTAATAGAAACTCCTTATAAAAAAGTGAAAAACGGCAGGGCAACAGACAAAATTGAATATCTGACCGCGGATAAAGAAGATGAGTTCTTTGTTGCGCAGGCAAACACTCCTTTAGATGACAAAGGAAATATTTTGTCGGATTTGGTGCAAGGACGAAAATGGGATGATTTCTTATTTCAATCTCCCGCTAAGGTTGATTATATGGATGTTTCTCCTATGCAGGTGATATCCATTTCAGCCGCATTGATTCCTTTTTTGGAACACGATGATGCCAACCGTGCTTTGATGGGTTGCAATATGCAGCGGCAAGCAGTGCCGTTGCTGTTAGCGGAAGTCCCTTTGGTTTCAACCGGCATTGAAAAAAAAGTTGCAGAAGATTCAGGCGTGGTTGTAGTTTCAGACTCCGACGGCGAAGTCGTGTCTGTTTCTTCTGATGAAATAATGATTTATTCCCAAAGTAAGAAAATAGAAGTATATGAATTGAAAAAATATCTGCGCTCCAATCAGGACACGTGCATAAACCAAAAACCTTTGATAACTTTGGGCGATATTGTTAAAAAGGGACAGATAATAGCAGATGGTCCGGCGACAAGCGATGGGCAGTTGTCTCTGGGACAGAATATTCTGGTTGCTTATATGCCATGGGATGGATATAATTTTGAAGATGCAATGTTGCTGTCGGAGAAATTAATACAAGATGATAAATTTACTTCGATTCATATCAGAGAGTTTAAGACTGAAGCAAGAGAGACAAAAGAACGTCCTGAAGAAATAACGAAAGATATTCCAAATGTTGGTGCGGAAGATCTTTTGGATCTTGATGAATACGGAATAATTAAAGTTGGGTCGATGGTTCAAAGAGGTGATATACTTGTTGGAAAAACGGCGCCTAAAGGTGAACAGCAGATGACTCCCGAAGAGAGACTGCTTAGAGTGCTGTTCGGCAAAAAAGCAGAAGATGTGCAGGATGTATCGCTTAGAGTGCCGCCGGGAATATCGGGTAAAGTTATAGGTGTAAGAGTTTTCATAAGACTTGAAAAAATTACAGACAAAGAAAAGAAGAAAAAACAGAAAGAAATGTACAGTGTTTATGAAGCGGCAAAAGCAAAACTTTGTAAAGATAAAAAAGAACAACTTGAAATTGCAAAGAAATCTGAAACTGCAAAGATAGAAGCTATTTATGCGACAAAAGAAGAAATTTTAAGACAGAATTATGAATCTGAAAAAGAAAAATTAAAAAAAGGCGATGATCTGCCGGTTTCGGTAAATAAGACGGTAAAAGTTTATATTGCGGCAAAACTTAAAGTTCAGGTGGGCGATAAACTTGCGGGAAGACACGGAAATAAAGGTGTTGTTGCAAGAATACTTCCCGTCGAAGATATGCCGCATCTTCCAGATGGAACGCCGGTTGACTGCGTTCTTTCGCCGCTTGCAATTCCTTCGCGTATGAATGTGGGACAGCTTCTCGAAATTATGCTGGGATGGTCCGGAAAAGAGCTTGGAGTGCAGATGATAACACCCGTATTTGACGGTGCGAGCGAGGAACAGATAAAAGATTATGTAGAAAAGGCTAAAGCTAAAATATTGGATAAAAAGAAAAAACTGCTGATTGATCACGGGTTAGAAGGTGTAGAACTTGAAGAATCTTTGAGTAAGTTTGCCGATGAAAGTCTGCCGACGAGCGACTGTAAAATTAAGCTTTATGATGGAAGAACCGGCGAGCCGTTTATGGAAAAAGTAACGATAGGTGTTATGTACGTTATGAAGCTCAATCATCTTGTGGAAGATAAGATGCATGCAAGATCTACCGGTCCTTACTCTCTTATTACTCGGCAGCCTCTGGGCGGAAAAGCACAGTTTGGTGGACAGAGGTTTGGAGAAATGGAAGTATGGGCTATAGAAGGTTACGGTGCAGCTCATATACTGCAGGAATTTTTAACCGTAAAGTCTGATGATGTTGAAGGAAGAGTGAAAATGTATGACTCAATCATAAAAGGCGAGTCGATATCCAAACCCGGCGTTCCTGAATCGTTTAAAGTTTTGGTAAGTGAGCTTAAGTCTTTAGCCCTTAACGTTGAGCTTTTCAACGGCAAACGCCAGAAGGATAACCATGAGAAAATGAAAGGTGTCGATAAAAAATAATGGTTAAAATAAATTTTCAAATCAAAAAGAAAAAGTCAAACGATCCCAATTTTATTGGTTTTGACGCTGTAAGAGTGTCCGTTGCAAGTCCTGATCAGATAAAAACATGGTCTTACGGTGAGGTTAAAAAGCCGGAAACTATAAATTATAGAACGTTTAAGCCCGAGAGAGACGGTTTGTTCTGCAACAGAATTTTCGGTCCTACAAAAGACTGGGAATGTCATTGTGGAAAGTATAAATATATAAAATACAAGGGAACGATATGCGACAGATGCGGCGTTGAGGTGACTGAGTCTAAAGTGAGAAGAGAGAGGTTCGGTCATATTAATCTTGCGGTTCCCGTAGCCCATTTGTGGTTTTTGAGGAAACCGCCGTCAAGAGTCGGAATACTTTTAAATATGAAAATTTCCGATTTGGAAAAGGTTATTTACTATGCGAAATATATAGTAATGGGAGATTTAAAAGATCGATCGGGAATTTCTTTTTTTGCCAGGAAAGGCATGCTCATGGGAGGAGAAGATTTTAATTTGTTTAAGTGCGGAATAAACAATCCCATAGTAAAGGAAGAATTCAAAAATATTTTTGACGGTATTGTTTGTGAAGAAATAAAGCTCGATTCCAATTTGACAAAAGCTTTGAAACAGCTTAAAGTTTTAGTGAAAGGTCAAGCTGATTCGGCGGGAATATCTACCGAAGAAGCCGCAAAAAAGATTCTTGAAAATGTCAAAAAAGGTGACATTTATTATAAAGTTTATTTTAAACCTCATTCAGTGTATTATTATATTGATTTGGATCCATCAAGCCACGGAGAAATAAAAAAAATTCTTTCTGAAAAGTTTGAAAAAAGTTCTACGGTTTCAATAACGGAGACTGATAAAAAAATTAGGATAGAATTTTTTGATATTGAAAAAGACAAAATTTACAATGACCTCAGAAAAGATTCCTTCGCTCTAAAAAAATATGAAGGGTGTCTTAGAATTGAGATATTAAAAAATAAAATTCCTTTTATAGAGAATTTTTCAAGGTCTGATAGTTTTGTTCTGCTTGAGGAAAGCGATATAAATAATATTCAAAATGGTTTCGGGGACAGTTTAAAAGTTAATATCGGAGCGGAGGCAGTGAGAAGTCTTCTGGAAGAAATTAATCTGGACGATGAAATGAAAAACATTTATGCGGAGATTAAAAAGACAAAATCGGATGCAGAAAGAGCGAGGCTTCTCAGAAAACTCAGAGTAGTCGAAGGATTTTTGAATTCTCAGACAAGACCGGAGTGGATGATTTTGACCGTTCTTCCGGTAATCCCTCCCGATTTGAGACCATTGGTTGCTTTGGACGGTGGAAGATTTGCAACTTCTGATTTAAACGATTTATACAGAAGAATAATAAACAGAAATAACAGACTGCGTCACATTGAGCAACTGAAAGCTCCCATCGTTATGATAAATAATGAAAAGAGACTTTTGCAGGAAGCGGTCGACGCTTTAATAGATAATGATTCGAGGATAAGACCAGTGACGGGCGCCGGCAACAGAACACTCAAGTCTCTGTCTGACACGCTTAAAGGCAAGCGGGGACGTTTCAGACAGAATTTGCTGGGGAAAAGAGTCGATTATTCTGGAAGAAGTGTCATAGTGGTGGGACCTAATCTGAGATTAAATCAGTGTGGGATTCCCAAAGAAATGGCTTTAGAACTTTTCAAGCCTTTTATTGTAAAAGAGTTGATAAAACAGGAAAATATAACGCTGAGATCCGCTAAGAGAATGCTTGAAAGAGGTGATTTAAAAGTATGGAACATACTTGAAAAAGTTACGCAGAGTCATCCCGTTCTTTTAAATAGAGCTCCTACACTTCACAGGTTGGGCATACAGGCTTTTGAACCTGTTTTGGTTGAAGGGAAGTCAATACAGCTTCATCCTCTTACATGTTCCGCTTTTAATGCAGATTTTGACGGGGACCAGATGGCGGTTCATCTGCCCATATCTCTTGAAGCGCAGCTTGAAGCGAGAGTTTTGATGATGGCTACCAGAAATATACTATCACCAGCTTCCGGAAGACCTATTGCCGTTCCGTCGCAGGATATGGTTTTGGGGAACTGCTATCTTACAAAAGAAAAATACGGGGTCGTGGGTGAAGGAAAAGTTTTTTCGTCGGTAAGCGAGGCTATTAGCGCCTATCAAGCAGAGAAAGTAGATTTGCAGGCGAGAATTAAAGTCGCTGGAATTACAAGTATAAGAGATAAAAACCTTAATAATGATGACGAACAACCAGATGTTACAAAATGGAAAAACTGCAAATCTGAAGACGACACAGAAATTATTAATTATACGACTGTGGGAAGAATCATATTTAATGAACAGCTTCCTAAAAATGACGATGGTTCGTACGCTTTAGAATACCAGAACAAGAGTATGACGAAAAAAGAACTCGTCGCACTTGTCGATAGATGTTATAAAGAGCTGGGGCAGTTTAAAACTACTGTTCTTTTGGACGAGATAAAGAGGATAGGTTATAAATACGCAACCCTTGCCGGTATTTCTATTTCTATAGACGAAATGAAAGTTCCGACTGAAAAAGAAAAGATGGTGAGAGAGGCAAAAACAAAAATCAGCGAAATTGAAAAACAAGCTAAGCTCGGCTTGATAACCGAGTCGGAACGTTACAACAGAATCATTGATATTTGGACGAGAGTTACCGACGAAATCTCGGATATAATGTTTGACGAAATGAGAAAAGAGGAAACGAAAGCCTATAAGCCGGGACAGAATCGTTTCAATTCGATATTTATGATGGCGGATTCCGGATCAAGAGGTTCAAGACAGCAGGTAAGACAGCTTGCGGGTATGCGCGGGCTTATGGCAAAGCCTCAAAAGAAGCTTACGGGAGGTATCGGTGAAATTATCGAAACTCCTATTATCTCCAACTTCAGGGAAGGTCTTACGGTGTTGGAGTACTTTATTTCAACTCACGGAGGACGCAAAGGTTTGGCTGATACTGCTTTGAAAACCGCAGAAGCGGGTTATCTAACAAGAAGACTTGTCGATGTAGCGCATGATGTTGTCGTAAGAGAAGAAGACTGCGGAACAGTAAACGGAGTATTTATCGGGACACTGTGCTGCGGCGATGAAATAATTGAAAAAATAGACGAACGTGTCGTTGGCAGAACAGCTCTTGACAACGTTGTGGATATCGTTCATGACGATCTGATAATAAAGAGGGGAGAACTTATTACTCCTAAAAAAGCTGAGAAGCTTGTTGAAGCGGGTATTGATAAGATTGGTATCAGAAGTGTTTTGACGTGCGAGTCGGAACACGGCGTGTGCGCAAAATGTTACGGCGTAAATCCCGCTACCGGAGAACAGGTTGAGATGGGCGAAGCAGTGGGTATTCTGGCGGCGCAGTCAATCGGCGAACCCGGCACACAGCTTACTCTAAGGACATTCCATATCGGCGGAGCCGCAAGCCGCGTTGTTCAGCGTTCGGAAGTTTACGCTGAAAACAATGGGACAGTCAATTATTATAACTTAAAAACCATTCAGAATAAAGATGGCGAAACTATAGTTTTAAGCAGAAATGCGGAACTTGTATATACGGAATACCCAGTTTACCGTAAACAGATCTATCAGATACCGTATGGTGCGGTAATTAAAATTTATGACGGGCAGACAGTTGAAATTAGAGTTAATCCCATCACAGGAATGAAGAAAGACATATTGATAGCAAAGTGGGATCCGCATTCAAAGCCGATTATTTCGGAATTTGCCGGAACGGTGAATTTTGTTGATGTAAAAGACGGCGTAACTCTTCAGAGAGAAAAATCAAAAATAACCGGGCAGATAGAAAGAGTTATTATTGAGCATTCTTCTGATAGGAGAAGTCCCAGAATTGTTGTTAAAAAAGACGATGGAAGTGTCGTGGAATATCCGCTTCCGGTGGATACGACTCTTGTTGTACGCGACAAAGACAGGGTTAAATCCGGCGATATTTTGGCAAAAATTCCGCAGGAAATTTCAAGAACAAAAGATATTACTGGCGGTCTACCGAGAGTTGCGGAACTGTTTGAAGGAAGAAGACCCAGAAACGTCGCGGTTGTTTCAGAGATCGACGGTATAGTTCATTTAGTCGGACCTACTGTAAAAGGTAACGTAAAAGTTGAGGTTGAAAATCCTGAAACAAAAATGAAAAAGAGTTATCTTGTGCGTGCAGGTCGACATCTTGTTGTTTACGAAGGTGATAGAGTTAAAGAAGGTGAAGCGCTTTCCGACGGAGCGATAAATCCGCACGATATTCTTAAAGTTAAAGGTCCTAAAGAAGTTCAAGAATATCTTGTCAACGAAATTCAGCAGGTTTACAGGCTTCAGGGTGTGTCAATTAACGATAAACACATTGAAATAATAGTAAGACAGATGTTATCTAATGTAAGAATAACTGATTCAGGAGACAGCCACTACCTTAACGGTGAAATTGTTTCAAGGTACAAATATGAAATTGACAGAAAAGCCATTAAAGGGAAAAAAGGAAAAGCTCCAATTGCTCATTCTATTCTTTTAGGCATAACAAAAGCTTCATTGTCTTCAGATTCATTTATTTCTGCCGCGTCTTTTCAGGAAACAACGCGAATTTTAACTGAAGCTGCTATTTCAGGGCAGGTTGACTATTTGAAAGGATTAAAGGAGAATGTTTCTATAGGTCGACTGATACCTGCAGGAACAGGACTTGCGGCGGTTGATATAGGCGATAACAATAAATTTTATTCGAGGGAACAAAACGATGCCAACAATTAATCAATTGATAACGAATGGAAGAAAAGGCATAATAAAAAAAACAAAATCGCCGGCGCTTAAGAATTGTCCGCAGAGAAGAGGCGTCTGCACAAGAGTTTATACGGTGACTCCTAGAAAACCTAATTCTGCTTTGAGAAAAGTTGCAAGAGTAAGACTTACGTCGGGGTATGAGATTTCTTCATATATACCGGGAGAGGGACATAATCTTCAGGAACATTCTCTTGTGCTTATCCGTGGCGGACGTATAAGAGATCTGCCGGGTGTACGTTATCATATTATAAGAGGAACTTTAGATACAGCCGGGGTTGACGGACGCAAACAGGGAAGGAGCAAGTACGGGGCTAAAAAGGCTAAAGTGGCTAAAACAGCTTCAGCGAAGTAATGCTCTGTGTTATTTTATTGCGCTTATTGGTTTTTGTTTTGTTTATGGGCAGAGACGGTGTTGATGTTGCTGACAAATGCAAGTTTGTGGCAGGAAAGAGTTGGAAGTGCCCGAGGAAAGAAGCAAGGATGATTATTGCTGAAAATGTTTGTGGTAGGGTAGCACTTTGTTTTGGGTGCTTCATATGTTTGTGTCGATGATAGTTGAGTGTGTGAATACTTATCCGCTCGAATATCACAAGATAAGAGTTGTAGTGTGAAAGATATAGAAAAATAGTATACTTAATTGGGTTTGGCATGATGAATAATATAAATATATAGAAATAAATTAGGTAATAAGAGGACAATATGCCACGCAAAGCGTTAAAACCGAAAGAAAAAAGAGGTCTGCCGGAACCGGATTCAAAGTTTGGTTCGGTGCAGATAGCCAGATTTATAAGTAAACTCAATTTTGAAGGTAAAAAAAGTATAGCAGAATCAATTATGTATGGTTCTTTTGATATAATAAAAGAAAGAACGGGTGAAGATCCCGTTTCGGTTTTTAACAGAGCTTTAGAGAATATAAGACCGCTCCTTGAAGTAAGACCGCGCAGAGTCGGCGGAGCTACATATCAGGTTCCTATGGAAGTTCCCGTAATTCGCTCTACAACTCTTGCTATTAACTGGCTTATAGGGATTGCAAGAAGTAAAACCGGAAAACCGATGAGAGAAAAACTTGCTCAGGAAATTATTGACGCCAGCAAGAAAGAAGGTGCTGCGGTAAAAAAGAGAGAAGATACGCACAAAATGGCGGAAGCGAATAAGGCGTTTGCACACTACCGCTGGTAATTTTTACTTTGATATTTTTTTTGTTATATTTCGATACTAATATGTAAACTTCGGCGTAGCAAGCCTCGGTTCTTGTGCTATGGTTGGAATAATGAATAATCTTAGATTGGGAATGACGAAGCAAAGTGTTTTGTAAAGTTATTGATAAACCAAATACTATTGCAATGCAGTGTGGTTTCTGAATATTTGGTTTATTTTTTGTATGGTAAAAGGCGAGACTATTTTACTCGCTTAGCGGACAGTGTTGTTGAATCGTACGGCAAAGTCGGTAATTTTGATAGTATAAACAAAATGCAAATGAAAATATAGTTCAGTACAGATAAAAAGTGTATAATAAAAATATAAAGGTTTATAAATATGGCTAGGGAATATCCGTTAAATAAAGTTAGAAATTTTGGAATTGCGGCTCATATTGATGCTGGTAAGACGACGACGACGGAAAGAATTTTGTACTATACGGGAAGAACGCATAAAATTGGCGAGGTTCATGAAGGCGCTGCCACTATGGACTGGATGGAACAGGAAAAAGAAAGAGGTATCACAATCACTTCTGCCGCTACATACTGTAGATGGCAGGATATGCAGTTCAATATTATCGATACACCTGGGCATGTTGATTTTACCGCGGAAGTTGAAAGATCTTTAAGGGTTTTGGACGGAGCGGTTGTTGTGTTTGATTCAGGAAACGGAGTTGAACCGCAGTCTGAAACTGTCTGGAGACAAGCTGATAAATACGGCGTTCCGAGAATTGTTTTCTCAAATAAAATGGATAAAGTAGGTGCGGATTTTTTTATGGTTGTAAACGATATAGAAGAAAAGCTTGGGGCGAAGCCTATTCCTGTTCAGATTCCTATAGGTGCGGAATCGAGTTTTCAGGGTATAGTTGATTTAGTGACTATGAAAGCTCATATATGGTCGGGCGAAGAACTTGGTGCAAAATTTGACATAACGGACGTTCCAAAAGAACTGGAAGAAAAGGCTCATGCTGCGCGTAGCGAGATGATAGAGCTTATCGCGGATTACAGCGACGATATAATGAATAATTTTATGGAAGGAAAAGAATCTACGGCAGTTCAGATAAAACAGGCAATTAGAAATGCGACTCTTCAAATAAAATTAATTCCGGTGCTTTGCGGGACGGCTTTTAAGAATAAAGGCGTGCAGCCTATGCTTGATGCAGTTTGCGATTACCTGCCTTCGCCGCTTGACCGAAAAGCATTTAAGGGAATAAATCCGGTGACCAGTGAAACAGACAGTAGAGAAGTTGACGACAAAGCACCTTTCAGCGCGCTTGCGTTTAAAATTCAGGCGGATCCTTATATAGGAAAACTTACGTATCTTAGAGTGTATTCCGGAACTTTGGAAAGCGGTTCGTACGTTTACAATCCCATAAAAGATGCAAAAGAGAGAATTTCGCGAATAGTCCGTATGCATTCAAACAACAGAGAGGAAGTAAAATCGGTTAATACGGGGGATATTGCAGCAGCTGTAGGTTTAAAAAATACGGGCACCGGAGATACTCTGTGCGATGAGGAAAAACCGATACTGCTAGAATCTATGGATTTCCCGGTTCCGGTTATCGATGTCGCAATTGAACCAAAATCTAAAGCCGATGAAGAAAAACTTGGCATAGCTTTAAACAGGCTCTCTGAAGAAGATCCTACTTTCAGAGTGAGAACGAACGAGGAAACTAATCAAACGATTATAGCGGGAATGGGAGAACTTCATCTTGAAATTCTCGTTGACAGAATGAAAAGAGAATTTAATGTGCAGGCAAATGTGGGAAGACCGCAGGTTGCCTACAGAGAGACAATAAGAAAAGTGCAAGAAGCCGAATCAAAGTATATAAGGCAGACCGGAGGACGCGGACAGTATGGACACGTTGTTCTAACTGTTGAGCCGCAGGATCCCGGCAAAGGTTATGAGTTTGTAAATAAAATCGTAGGTGGAGTAATACCGAGAGAATATATACCGGCGATAGACAAAGGCATTAAAGAAGCGATGACTTCGGGAACTTTGGCGGGATACCCCGTAGTGGATGTAAAAGTGGTTGTTATCGATGGTTCGTTCCACGAAGTTGATTCGTCAGAAATGGCATTTAAAATTGCGGGTTCTATGGCTTTTAAAGACGCCTGCAGGAAAGCAAGTCCCGTTATTTTAGAACCTATAATGAAAACCGAAGTGATTGTCCCGGAAGAATATATGGGCGACGTAATAGGTGATTTGAACTCAAGGCGCGGCAAAATTGTCAGTATGGAATCAAAAAATAAGGTGCAGCAGCATATCAAAGCGAACGTACCTCTCGCGGAGATGTTCGGATATTCAACTACGCTACGTTCTCTTACTCAGGGTAGGGGAAATTACAGTATGGAACCTTCGCATTATGAAGAAATTCCAAGTCAGATTGCTGATAAAATATTAGAAAGAACGACTAGAGGATAAGAGGGGAAATAAAAATGGGAAAAGAGAAATTTGAGAGGAGTAAACCGCACGTAAATATAGGGACAATAGGGCATGTAGATCACGGTAAGACGACGTTAACGGCGGCGATAACGAAAGTATTGGGTGATAAAGGGTTAGCGAAGTACATTAGTTATGATGAGGTGGCGAGGGCGTCAGAATCGCAAGGGAGAAGAGATGCGTCAAAGATAGTGACAATAGCGGTGAGTCACGTGGAATATTCAACGGTGAATAGGCATTATGCACATATAGATTGTCCTGGTCATGCTGATTATGTAAAGAACATGATAACGGGAGCGGCGCAGATGGATGGTGCGATACTGGTGGTGAGTGCGCTTGATGGTCCGATGCCGCAGACGAGGGAGCATATATTGCTTGCAAGGCAGGTGAATGTGCCGGCAGTGGTAGTATTTCTGAATAAATGTGATGCGGTGGAGGATAAGGAGTTGTTGGATTTAGTGGAGATGGAGGTTAGGGATTTGCTGACGAAGTATAATTTTCCTGGGGAGAGCACGCCGATAATAAGAGGGAGTGCATTAGGTGCGTTGGAAGGGAAGCAGGATGGAGTGGATTCGATAATGAGTTTGATGGAAGCGGTAGATAATACGATACCGTTGCCTGCGAGGGATGTTGACAAGCCATTTCTGATGAGTGTTGAGGATGTATTTTCGATAACAGGGCGAGGGACGGTAGCGACGGGGAGAGTAGAAAAAGGGAGAGTGAGAGTAGGAGAGAATGTGGATATAGTGGGGATACAGGAGACGAGGAAATCGGTGGTGACGGGTATAGAGATGTTCAGAAAGCTGCTTGATGAAGCGCAGGCAGGGGATAATATAGGGATGCTGTTGAGAGGGATAGAGAAGAATCAGGTGGAGAGAGGACAGGTAATAGCGTATCCGGGTTCAATAAAGCCGCATAAGAAGTTTAGAGGACAGGTATATGTGCTGACTAAAGAAGAAGGAGGGAGACATACGCCGTTTTTCAATGGGTATCGTCCGCAGTTTTATTTTAGGACGACGGATGTGACGGGAATAGCGCATTTGCCTGAAGGTGTGGAGATGGTGATACCTGGGGACAATGTGACGATGGATATAGAGTTGATAATGCCTGTGGCGATGGAGACGCAGTTAAGGTTTGCGATAAGGGAAGGTGGGAAGACGGTAGGTTCTGGGGTTGTTACCGAGATAGTTGAATAGAGAGAGGTTTTTTTTTGATTATGTTTGTGTGAGTGAAAGATTTGGGTGGAGAAATTATTAGATTTAATAAGAAAGAAGCTTTATTGTTTGGATACGACTTGAATGTAAAATAATCGACGCTTAAGTATTATGTTATAAAACGGAGATTAAATAAACAGGATTAAAATCTATGGTAAATGAAAAAGCAGTCCCGACTCAACGTTTGAGAATTAAGTTGCGGTCGTATGATCATAAAATATTAGATGATTCTCTTGCAAAAATTGTAGAAACGGCAAGGCGTACTGGTGCGGCTGTAACAGGACCTGTGCTTTTGCCTACTAACATAAAGAAATATACAGTTAATAGGTCCGTTCATACTGATAAAAAGTCGCGTGAGCAGTTTGAAATGAGAATTCACAAAAGATTAGTCGATATTTGTGAACCTTCTTCAAAGACTGTGGATGAACTTATGAAACTTGATTTGCCAGCGGGCGTTGATATTGAAATCAAAGTGTAGTCTTTAAAAATATTTGATTGCAGAGAAAAAATATGTTAAAATTTATCATTGGAAAAAAAATAGGTATGACACAGGTTTTTGATGTAAAAGGAAATCTCGTGCCTGTGACAGTAGTGGAAGTGGGACATTGCGTCGTTACGGATGTACGCACGGTTGAAAAAAACGGTTATTCTGCTGTTCAACTTGGTTTTGGGGAAATAAAAGAAAAAGGACTTAACAAAGCTCAAGCAGTCTTTTTTAAGAGAAATAATCTTTCATACAAAAGAACCCTCAAAGAGTTCAGAGTTTCTGAAGTAGCTGGATTTTCTGTCGGTCATGAGATAAAAGCGGATGCGTTTAAAGCCGGTGATTATGTTGATGTTTCTGCAGTTACAAAAGGCAAAGGTTATGCCGGAGTTATTAAGAGACATAATTTTGGCATGCAGCCCGTCTCTCATGGTCAGTCTGACAGAACTCGGTCGAGAGGTTCAAGCGGTGCGCAGGGTCCTCAGAAAGTTTTAAAGGGACTGAAAATGTCCGGACATATGGGCAATGAATATGTTACGGTGCAGAAACTGCTGATTGTAAATGTTGATGCCGAAAAAAATGTTTTGCTTATCAAGGGTTCAGTTCCTTCTGCTAATAGGGGAACATTATTTATAAGCAGTACGCTTAAAAAAATTCCGAAAGTTCTTGTCGCGGTGGCACATAAAGGAACAAAGGTTAAGAAAAAGTAACACTATTGCCGCATACTACTTAATTTAATTTAAGATTTGCAGTTAAGTACATTTTAAGACGTTTTGCAGTAATAGTTGCGCGACATATTTTCCCGATTTGTCAGTTCACAGTCCTGTTGTCAGTGGTCAAAAAGATAGATATGACCTAAAGCATAGACGACATATAACACTTTTGGAATGTCTCCCTTTCTTTTTGCAAAAGAGTAAGCTGCAAGGCGGAAGGTGCGGGAGAGATGTTAAATTGGCAGTTGAAAGATTTGGCTTGATGTAAAAGATGAATATGCGTTTGACAGATTTCAATGGTGCTGCAGTAAACATAGTTTAGGATTTAAAAAAGTGGTTTCTCATATTAAAAGTGGAATAATTTTTCCCCGGAAAGCGTTCGGGAAAAGATAAGAGAGAGAAAGAAAAGTGGAAACAACAGTTTATGATGCAAAGGGTGAGGAAAAAGGTAAAATAGAGCTTCCTGATTTTTTTGGTAAGAAAGTGTCAGTCGCACTTTTGCACGAAGTTACGATGGCGTATTTAAATAACCTAAGAGCCGGTACACATAAAACAAAAACGAGAGGCGAAGTGTCTTTTTCAGGAGCAAAACCATGGAAACAGAAAGGCACAGGCAATGCCCGTGCAGGGCAAAAAAATTCCCCACTGTGGAGAAAAGGCGGTATCATTTTCGGACCGCAACCCAGAAATTATTATACAAAAATATCAAAACGGAAAAAAAAGCTTTCTTTAGATATGGCATTTTCCGCGCAGCTTAAAAATGGCAATATAATTGTTGTCGATTCGGTGAAAGTTAGCGAAGTTAAAACAAAAAAAGTAGCGGAACTCATAAAAAATCTTAAAGTTGGAGGCAAGAAAATTGTCTTTGCTATTCCCAGCGATACGGATTTTAAAGTTGCGGCAAGAAATATAAAAAACGTCATAGTTGAAAATATTAAAAATATCAACGCATATCAAGTTCTTTGGGCTGATAAACTGGTTATTACTCCCGAAGCAGTTGATTTAATAAAGGAAAGACAATCCGCATAAGTTTGAGATAAGTTATATTTTGTTATTTAGGGAATAAAATGGATATCAGAAACATTATTAAGAGACCGATAGTAACGGAAAAAGCTGTACTTATGAAAGAAAAAAGCAATAAATATACTTTTGTGGTAGATAAAGGCGCAAATAAGTTTCAGATAAAGTATGCTGTCGAAACTCTATTTAATGTAAAAGTAAAGAGTGTGCATACTTCAAACTGCATGGGAAAAAGCCTGAAAGTCGGCAGGTATGCTGCTGGCTACAGGAGCGATTGGAAAAAAGCAATAGTAAAACTCGGCAAAGGGCAGGAGATTCAATTAGCCGACAAAGTCTGATAGATCTGATTTCAGGCAGGGTTTTATGAAGTAATACAAATGTATTGTATTTTTCAAAATCTCATTTTACATGTGCAGGTAGGCGCGGAGTTTGAGGTATTGGAAGCATAGCAGAGTAAAACAGCATTTGTTTTTAAAGAAGCAAATATGGGCGTAGGTAAAATAAAAGTCCCGATAATAGGAAAAAAGCAATGCCGATTAAAACATTTAAGCCGTATACGCAGTCAAGAAGACATATGTCAGTTTCAAGTTTTTCGAATATTACAAAAACAAGTCCTGAAAAGTCATTGACAAAAATAATAAAGAAAAAAGGCGGCCGCAATAATACCGGACAAATAATGGTTCGTTTTAGAGGCGGTGGTCATAAAAGATTTTATAGAATTATTGATTTTAAGCGTGATAAATTTAATATTCCGGCGGAAGTAATGTCAATAGAGTACGATCCTAACCGTTCAAGCAGTATAGCTCTTCTGCAGTATCTGGACGGTGAAAAAAGATATATACTTTACCCCTTAGGCGTAAATGTCGGGGATTTACTTGTGTCCGGCCCGGATGCAGGTATAAAACCGGGAAATTCTCTTCCTATTTCAAATATCCCGGTGGGTACTTTTGTGCATAATTTGGAGCTTGTGGAGGGTAAAGGGGGACAGTTTGTCCGTTCTGCCGGCGTTGCAGCGCAGATTCTTGCTAAAGAAGGCGATTACGCTCATGTAAGAATGCCTTCCGGTGAGATAAGACTTATCCGTGTGAAGTGTTATGCGACAATCGGTCAGGTGGGAAATTTAGACCACGAAAATATTACACTGGGTTCTGCGGGAAGAAGCCGACACATGGGCAGAAAGCCTCATGTGCGCGGAACTGCAATGAATGCCGTCGACCATCCTCATGGAGGTGGTAGAGGTAGATCAAAAGGCAATAACCAGCCCAGAAGTCCTTGGAACCAGCCTGCTAAAGGTTTTAAGACAAGACCTAAAAAAATCTGGGACTGGGTAATAATTAGCCGCCGTAATAAAAGTTGAGAATTAATCAGGATAAGGGGGAGTAGATTGAGTCGTTCAACAAAAAAAGGACCTTACGTAGATGAAAAGCTTTTTGAGAAAATGCAAAAGCTTAATAAAACCGGCGACAGAAAAGTTGTTAAAACTTGGGCAAGAGCAAGTGTTATAACTCCGGAATTTGTCGGACATACGATAGCGATACATAATGGCAAAAAGTTTTTTCCGATATTTATATCAGAACAAATGGTAGGGCACAAATTAGGGGAATTTGCTCCGACAAGGACTTTTAAAGGTCATGGCGGAATGACAAAGCAAGAGACTTCTCTTGTATAAACAAGCGTGAACGAAAATGTGCGACTGGGCTGTGCTACTCTTTCAGAGATGCGGTGTTAGTTGTCGTCTGCACACGTGCTGTTATTGTTAAATATAAAAGGATGTTGAGATGGAAGCAAAAGCAACGGCAAAGTTTGTCAGATATACTCCAAGGAAGGTAAATCAGGTTCTTGCGCTTATAAGAAACAAAAAAGTTGAGAAAACGCTTGAAATTCTCTCTTTTCTTCCAAAATCTACGGCGGTGCTTGTTAAAAAAGTATTGAAAAGTGCGACAGCAAATGCGGGGAAGTTTGAGGATTATTCGGGTCTTAAAGTGAAAGAAGCATGGGTCGGAAACGGTCCGATATTAAAAAGAATAAGAGCGGGCTCGAAAGGAAGAAGTATGCCTATAAAAAAAAGAACGGTTCATCTCACGATAATTGTTACAGATGCTAGCACATATCTGCGGAAAAAATAAAGGAAAAAGCAATTAAAAACGAAGTTGAAGCGAAAAAAGCGGAGTGAGATAAAATTTTTTTAGGAAAGGTAAGGCAAAATGGGTCATAAAATACATCCCAAAAGCATAAGATTAGGATATATCAAAGATTGGGAATCAAAATGGTTTAACTTGAAAGAGATGCCTAATTTTATTGAGGAAGATTACCGTATAAGAGTTTATTTAAAAAATAGACTTAAATTAGCTTCCGTGTCAAAAATTGTGATTGAAAGACCCGGCAAGTATTTACGCGTGAGTATTTATACAGCTCGTCCGGGAATTGTAATTGGAAAAGGTGGACAAGGCATTGAAAGTTTAAGAAAAGAAATTGAAACTATGACGGCAAAGAAAACCTTTGTGAACATTATGGAAATTAAAAGACCTGAAATCGACGCTCAACTTGCCTCCGAGAACATTGCATTTCAGCTGGAAAAGCAAATTGCTTTCAGAAGAGTGATGAAGAGAACAATAGAGAAAGCAATGATGTCGGGAGTGCAGGGGATAAAGGTGATGGTTTCTGGCAGGCTTGGTGGAGCAGAAATTGCGAGAACCGAATGGCTTAAAGAAGGAAGAATTCCTTTGCAGACTTTCAGAGCCGATATTGACTACGGTTTCTCGGAAGCTTGTACGCCTATGGGTCATATAGGTGTAAAAGTATGGATATTTAAAAAAGAATTTTTTAAAAAGACGGCTAAAGAATTAGCTGAAGATGCAAAAGTTGTCGTTGACTTAGATACGGCAGTAAAACAGGGGTAGGCAGTCAGGTAACGCGACGGACACTGGCGGAAGAATCTAAACAGACTAAAACATAAAATCAGAGGATATTTATATAATGTTGATGCCCAAAAGAGTTAAATATAGAAAAATGCATAGGGGAAGAATGAAAGGCAAAGCTAAAGGTGGAGTTTCTTTAGCTTTCGGCAAGTATGGACTTCAGGCTCTTGAACCTGTGTGGATAAACAGCAACCAGATAGAAGCAGCTCGTATCGCGCTGGCGAGGTCTATAAAAAAAGGTGGAAAAGTTTGGATAAGAATATTTCCTGATAAGCCTGTCACAAAAAAGCCTGCTGAAACAAGAATGGGTAAAGGTAAGGGCGATCCGCAGTTTTGGGTTGCGGTAGTAAAACCCGGAAGAGTAATGTTTGAAATGGAAGGTATTCCGGAAGCAGAGGCAAAAAAAGCCCTGAGGCTTGCTTCAAATAAACTTCCTATACATACAAAGATTTTAGTCAGAGCCGATATTTGAGGATGCTATGAAAAGTAAAAATTGGAATGAGATGAAAAATATGTCGAGAGTTGAGTTAAATGAAAAACTTAGCGAGTTACAGGATAAAATTTTCAGATTAAGATTCCGTCATTTGACAGTTCCTGTAAAAAATCCTCTTGAAATAAGAGAAATAAGAAAAGATATAGCGAGAATTAAAACTCTTATTGCTCAGAAGAAAAAGACTAAGTAAAGACTTTGAATAAGAAAAAATAACAGGAAGGAATAATGGCAGAACGTGGAAAACGCAAGTTTCGTACGGGCATAGTTGTAAGCGATAAAAGCAATAAGACAAGACAAGTCTCTGTTGAGAGAACATATCGCCATTCTTTATACGACCGTGTGCTTCGCAGTAAAAGTAAATTTATAGTACATGATGAAAAAAATATTTCTCATGTAGGAGATACGGTCAAAATAATGGAGTCTAGACCGTTGTCTAAGATGAAAAGATGGGTATTGGTTGAAGTTGTAAATAAAACGTCAGAAATCTAAAATAAGTTTTTCGAAGGATAACGTAATGATTCAGGAAAGAACTATTTTGAACGTTGCAGATAATTCAGGAGCAAGAAAAATCCGTTGCTTCAGAGTTACTAAGGGGTTAAAACGCCGGTATGCCAGCATAGGTGATGTAATCCATGCGTCGGTTCAAGATGCATTGCCGCATGCAAATGTTAAGAAAGGCGATGTCGTTAAAGCTGTAGTGGTGCGCACGGTAAAAGAGATACGCCGCGCAGACGGAACTTATATTAAATTCGACGACAATGCAACTGTTATTATCAATGACGAAGGTGAACCGAAAGGAACTCGTATTTTCGGACCAGTTGCAAAAGAACTCAGGGAAAATAATTATCTTAAAATAATTTCTTTGGCGCCGGAAGTGATATAAATGTTTGTGCTTTTTATTTGTCTTTGCCTATGCCCGGTTATTGTAAATTATAAATTGTAGAATGCGGATTTCTGTCTGTCATCATCATTGTGAATGACGAAGTGAACAGTCAGAAAAAGCAGAAGATGCGTAAAAATGTCAGGGTATTCCTGAAATGACTGTTTTCTCAACATGTAGACGAAGAAAGGGAAATATAACAAATGCTTAACATTAAGAAAAAAGATAAGGTATTAATTTTATCGGGAAAAGACAGAGGAAAAAAAGGCGAAGTCATTTATGTTTCCCCTGATAAGGGCAAGGTTATCGTTACAAAAATAAATGTTGTCAAAAGACATACTAATCCTACTCGTAAAGATCTGGGAGGAATTCATAAAAAAGAAGCTCCTATTGCCATAAGTAAAGTTATGCTTATATGTCCGAAATGCAGTCGGGGTTCAAGAGCTAAATTTGATAAGCTTTCGGATGGTAAGAAGATAAGAGTATGTCGTCGTTGCGGCGAGGTGATAGTTTGATGCGTTGTCTTTTGGGTTTTTTGAACTGCGAAGTTTTTCCCGTCTGCAATTTTTAGTGGACTTTTTCCGGTTTTGCTTGGCAGAAAAGAAAGCTCAAAGCATTTTGTATTGCCGTAAAACAGGCGAAAGTATAAAGGAAATATATAAGGAAAGAATAATGAATCAGCCTCGTTTAAAAGAGTTTTATCATAAAAGTATAACGGCAGAACTTAAGAAACAGTTTAGCTTTAAAAATGTTCACCAGATCCCCAGACTTACGAAGATTGTCGTAAATATTGGACTGGGCGAAGCAAAAGAAAACATTAAAGTTTTGGACATCGCAACTGAAGAGCTTGCGGCAATTACTGGACAGAAACCTTTGATTTGTCGTGCAAAAAAATCGTTGTCAAACTTTAAAATACGGCAGGGAATGCCTATAGGTATTAAAGTAACGCTCAGAAGCGCTATGATGTATGAATTTTTAGACAGGCTTATTAACGTTGCAATACCGCGTATAAGAGACTTCAGGGGTATTGAATCTAGCAGTTTTGACGGGAAAGGCAATTTTAATTTAGGTCTTGCCGAGCAGTACATTTTTCCTGAAATAAACGTTGAAAAAACAGATAAAGCTAGAGGAATGAATGTTACTATAGTGACAACGGCGGAAAAAGACGATCATGCAAAAGTATTGCTTGAGTCTTTCGGTATGCCGTTTAAGAAAGGGTTGATAAACAACAAATAAATTAAAGGATATTTTTCTATGGCAACAACTTCAGCAGAAGCAAAGATGCGTAAACCTCAGAAATTCGCAACGCGGTATAGGAACAGATGTCGTCTGTGCGGAAGACCGCGTGGCTACTATAGAGATTTCGGAATTTGCAGAATATGCCTGCGCAAATTAGCGTACAATGGCGAAATACCGGGCGTCACAAAATCAAGTTGGTAATAACTTTTAAAAGAAGAGGTCGGTTAAAAAATGATCATAGATCCAATATCAGATATGTTTACGCGCATTCGTAATGCAAATTTAAAACTGCACGAAAAAGTCGATGTTCCGTCTTCAAAATTGAAATTGGGAATTGCAAAGATTTTAAAGGAGGAAGGATATATCTCGAATTACGAAATCAAAGGCATTGAAAACCAAACTCAGAGTGTTTTGAGGATTCATCTTAGGTATACATCTAAAGGCAAAGTGGTTCTTCAAGGTATAAAAAGAATTTCAAAATCAAGCTTGAGGATATATAAGGGTCATGCTGATGTGCCTAGAACCATTGGCGGTTTGGGCGTTACCATTATTTCTACATCTAAAGGTTTGATGACTGACGGACAGGCGAGAAAAGATAAGATCGGCGGAGAAGTAATAGGATGCGTTTGGTGAGGTGTATGACAGGAAAGTGACGGTACGATTGTAGTTGTGAAGGATAAAAAATCTTGAAAGATCCGGCGGTTTGGCAAGAAATCTATATTGAGGATCAAATAATGAGTCGCTTAGGGAAAAAACCGGTTTATATGCCGGAAAAAGTGAAAGCAGAATTTAAAAAAGGAATATTAGAAGTAACGGGTCCTGGTGGAAAGCTTTCGCAGGTAATTGATAAGAAGATGAACGTGAAAGTTGACAAAAGCACTATTCTTGTCGAGGCTCTGGGAGATTCACGCCGGCACAATATGTTGCATGGTCTTACAAGAGGTCTTGTTGTTAATATGGTTGAAGGCGTTACAAAAGGTTTTAAAAAGGAACTTGAAATAATAGGACTTGGTTACAAAGCAAATGTAGAAAGCGGGAAAAATTTGATTATGGCTGTGGGTTTCTCACATCTGGTAACTATTCCTATACCTTGCACGGTAAAAGCTAGTGTACTTCTTACGCCCGATAAAAATACTTTAATTACGGTAACGGGAATTGATAAATATGAAGTTGGAGCATTTGCCGCTCGGATAAGAGCTGTAAAACCGGCTGAGCCTTATAAAGGTTTTGGTATAAAATATTCAGGTGAGAATATTATAAGAAAAGCCGGAAAAGCTGCAGCAGGTGCAGGCAAGAAATAGAGGATTAAATGAAAGATTCAAATAAAAGATTTGATTATCGCGTAAAAAGAGTCAGAAGTAAAATTAACGGAACTCATGACAAACCGCGTCTAAGCGTTTACCGCGGACATAAACATATTTATGCACAGATTATTGACGACAGCAGAGGCGTCACCCTTGCCTCGGCATCAACATTGTCGCCGGAGCTTAAGGGGAAATTGGGAATTAACGATACTGTTGAAGCCGCTAAATCTGTCGGCGGTTTGATTGCAAAAAAAGCAGTTGAAAAAGGTGTAAAGAAAGTTGTTTTTGATCGCAGGGGATATGAATATACGGGCAAGATTAAAGCGCTTGCAGATGCTGCAAGAGAAAGCGGACTTAAATTTTAGAAGCTTTTATTTTCTATTGCCTTTATTTGCATAAAACTTCATTCCGTTTATATACTTATCAAAAAATTAAAGAGTTATTAAGTGAAATGTTCTTTCTTATTTTTTACAACCCAAGGATAGTCTTTTTTATAATACGACTGCTCTTCATACGATTTTTAAATAAATGTTAAACCGTCTGGTTTGAAGTTTTACTTTGTGCTGATATCTAATCAATTGCTCAGAGCGTTCGTCCTCTAAATTTCAAATTATTTTTTACCGTCAGAGCAGAAATTGAAGCAACATTTTTTATAGTTGTGGAAAATATAGAAAAATGATAAAATAAAAAAATAATTTTAATTAAATAAGAGAAGGATATAATATTATATTCAGTTGCTGCAATACATTCTAAGGAATGTAATAATTTCATCTCTTTTCTCTTTTGCCTAGGGTGATGAGCGGACGGAAACGGCGAGTAAGACTTGTACTCGAATTTACTTTAACCGCGGGAATGGATTTGAGGGGACAGACATATATAAAGTATTGAGAATTTTTATAACTGCAGCGGAAATAAATTATTGTAGTAATTTAATTATTTAGTGGTGAAAGTGGCGATCGTTTGTTAAAGCAGAGTGAACTGCGACTGTCTTGACAGAGTCGAGTCGACAGGTCGTAACGGGGTAAATTATAGAGGATAATCATATTGTAGAGATATAATATGCAGTTTTAGGAGGAGGATAAGTTGGCTGAACAATCGGCAATACAACAGCAAAGTGACAGCAGCTTAAAAGAAACGGTTATTACCGTTAACAGAGTTGCAAAAGTTGTTAAAGGCGGCAAGAGATTTTCTTTTAACGCTTTGGTTGTGGTAGGTAATGGATCTGGAAAAGTGGGTTGCGGACTCGGTAAAGCAAATGAAGTACAGTCGGCAATTCAAAAGGGCAGTATGTATGCTTCAAAACATATGATTTCTGTGCGGCTTAAAGGAAATACTATTCCCCACGAAATAATCGGTGTTTCAGGATCGGGAAAGGTTTTGTTGAAACCTGCTGCTCCCGGAACGGGTGTTATTGCGGGAGGAATGGTAAGAGCAGTGCTTGAAGCGGTAGGAATAAAAGACATTCTTACAAAGTCAATGCGTTCTTCAAATCCTTTTAATGTAGTTTATGCGACTGTTGAAGCTCTTAAAAAACTTCGCTCAAAGGAAGATGTGGCTAAAATCAGAATGAAAGAGGTTGTATGATAGGTTTGAATAATTTAAAACCTGCGAAGGGTTCAAAACACAGAAAAAAAATTGTTGGACGCGGGGTAGGTTCTGGTCACGGACGCACCTCTACGCGTGGTTGTAAAGGGCAAAAATCGCGTTCGGGAGATGGGTCGAAAAAAATAGGTTTTGAAGGCGGGCAGACGCCTATTTTCAGAAGGATTCCTAAAAGAGGTTTTAGGAATAATCATTTTCGCGGAGAATATGAAATTGTCAACGTTGACAAATTAGATAAGTTTGAGACGGGTGCTGAAATTACTCCGACATCATTAAAAGAAGCGGGATTTGTTGCTAAAACTAGACTTGTGAAAATTTTGGGCGGTGGCAATGTTAAAAAGTCTTTTACGGTAAAAGTCGCTGCTTTTTCAAAATCTGCACTTGATAAAATTAAAGCAGCCGGCGGAAAGGCTGAAATTGTTAAGTAAGAAATGGTAAAGATGTGCTGTAATTGTAAATAATGGGAAACAATATGCTGAATAATTTTGCTGATATATTTAAAGTACCGGAACTTCGGAAAAAAGTTTTATTTACATTGTTTATAATTATTGCCTATAGAATAGGAGCTATGGTTCCTATTCCTGGTATTAATGTGGAAGCATTAAAATCTTTTTTTGCTACACAAAATAACGGTCTTTTGGGTTTTTTGGATATGTTTTCAGGTGGCGCTCTCAACAGGATGTCAATTTTTTCTATGGGTATTATACCTTATATTAACTCGTCTATTATAATGAGTTTGTTGCAGGGCGCTCATATGATTCCTTATTTAGATAGGCTTGGAAGAGATGGAGAACAGGGTAGAAAAAAGCTTACGCAGATTACGCGGTATGGAATGGTACTGTTGGGTATGTTTCAGTCTTTTGGTTGGATGATGATGATAATCAGAATACATTCTCCGTCTAGAATGCCTGTGGTTGTTGATCCGTCATGGCCATGGATTATTTTAGCGGGTTCGACTCTTGTCGCCGGTTCTGTCTTAATTATGTGGCTTGGCGAACAGGTCACGGAAAGAGGTATAGGCAATGGCATTTCTCTTATAATTTTTTCGGGTATTGTAGAAAGACTTCCTCATACAGTACTTAGTATTGTAAAGCTTATACAAATGGAAGAACTTTCGGTAGTCTTTGCATTAATGCTTGCTGTTGTTGTGATAATAGTTTTAGTTTTAGTCGTCTGGATTGAAACGGCGCAGAGAAAGATCCCTATTCATTACGCAAAAAGAGTGATTGGCAGAAAAATGTACGGCGGTCAGGCATCTTTTCTGCCGATAAAAGTTGATCAGTCGGGCGTTATTGCCGTGATATTTGCAGTTTCTGTTTTATCTGCTCCTTTAATTCTGGTTCAGTTTACTACGGAATGGACGGTATGGAATTTTCCTATAGTCAGAAAAATTACTGAGTGGCTTAGCGGCACCAATTCTGTAATATACAGTTTGGTTTATGCCTCTATTATTATTTTCTTCTGCTATTTCTATAACTCTATATCTTTTAATCCTAAAGATTTGGCGGACAGTATGAAAAAATCAGGCAGTTTCATACCAGGCATAAGACCTGGTGAATCGACTTCCATATATATACAAAAAGTTTTGGAAAGGGTTACTCTTGTCGGGGCACTGTTCATTGCCTGTATCGCCGTTTTGCCGGATTATTTAAGGTCGGCGATTGGCAGTCCGTTTTTTTTCGGTGGAACATCGCTGCTTATTGTTGTAGGTGTTTCGCTTGATACTGTCGGGCAGATAGAATCACATCTTATTATGTGCCATTATGAAGGATTTATTAAAGACGGGCGTGTAAAAGGAAGATGGTTTAAAGTAAAATAGATTATGAATTATATAATTTTAGGACCTCCCGGAGCAGGTAAAGGCACTCAGGCAAAAAAGATTGCCGTAAAGTTCGGTATACTTCATTTATCTACTGGCGATATGTTTAGAGAAGCAAAAAAGTCGGACGAATCTATAAGCAAACTTCTTTCGTCGGGACAGCTTGTTCCTGATGAAATAGTTGTCAATATGGTAAGAAAACGGCTTGAAAAAAATAATATAAAAAAAGGATTTCTTTTAGACGGATTTCCTAGAACCGTAAAACAGACTGGAGAATTAGACAGAATGCTTATGTCCGAAAATATAAAAATAGATAGGGTTTTTTTGATAAGCGTGCCTTTTGAAGAAGCGGCTAAAAGAATAGCGGGAAGAATAGTTTGTGCGTGTGGGGCAAGTTATCATACAATGTTGCTTCCTCCGAAAGAATTCGGAAAATGCGACTGTTGCGGCGGAGTACTATTTCATAGAAGCGATGATAAAGAAGAAGATATCATCAGGGATAGATTTAGTGTTTATGAAAAGCAGACTAAGCCTTTAATTGAATATTATAAAGAGAGTGGACTACTTATTTATATAGATGGTTTGAAGAGCGAAAGCGACGTATTTGAACAGATAAGCGGTTGCATTATAAATGGGGAATAAATTGTTTTTTGAGAAACGAAACATAGAATTAAAAACGATGAAAGAAATTGAGAGAATGAGAACTGCCAGCAGTGTTGTAGGAGAAATTCTGCAAAAGCTTTCCGAGATAATAAAGCCTGGAATAACGACAAAAGATATAGATATTTTCTCGGAAAAGTATATAAGGTCGCTGAATATGGTACCGGCATTTTTAGGCGTGAAAGGAATAAGTTGTCCTTTTCCAGCTTCGGCTTGTGTATCGGTAAATGACGAGGTAGTTCATGGAATTCCGAATACTTCGCGTGTACTCAAATCAGGCGATATAGTTTCCGTAGATATGGGCGTGATTCACGAAGGTTATTATGGCGATGCGGCAATGACTTACGCGGTAGGAGATATCTCCACTTCCGCCGCAAAACTTCTTGAAATTACTGAATTATCTTTGCAGAAAGGAATTGAACAGGCGTTATCGGGGAAAAGACTTGGTGACATTTCTTATGCGATTCAGAAAACGGCGGAAGATGCCGGCTTTTCCGTCGTAAGGGATTTTGTCGGACACGGGATAGGAAGATCTTTACATGAAGAACCCCAGATTCCAAATTTTGGCAGAGCTTGTGTGGGTATTAAGTTGCTTCCAGGTATGGTGCTTGCGATAGAACCTATGGTAAACGCCGGAAGTTATGAGGTCTGTATGTTAGATGATAGTTGGACGGTTGTTACAAAAGATGGCGGATTAAGCGCCCACTTTGAACATACCGTCGCAATAACTGAAAATGGCTGTGAAATTTTAACAAAGGTGTAGAATGGGCAAAGAAGAAAAGATTATTGTTGATGGAAAAATTTTAGAATCTCTATCGAATGCGTTGTTTAAGGTAGAAATTGAGGGGAAGCATATAGTTTTGGCGCATATATGCGGTAAAATGAGAATGCACTATATAAAAATCCTTCCCGGCGATAAAGTAAAAGTTGAACTTTCTCCCTATGATTTAAAAAGAGGCAGGATAACATATAGAGAAAAATAGAAACCGCTTTGGATTTTATTATAGTTGAAATATAGACAACTATTTATATATTCCTATTTCCTAGTAGTTTTCTACTGTTGTGAGAAAGGGGATTTGTGTCAGGCAGTAGTCGTCGTCAAAACTGAATGCTATTGCAGACAGCTTTAGGTGCTGTATGATTCTTATTGTCAAAACTTGTTTGTAGATATCGCGTCAAAAGCAAAGAGTCTCTTTTTTTCCCTCTCTAGCAGGAGTTATAGAGAGGGGATACCAGATATAGAAATAAAGCGGAGTATAAAATGAAAGTCAAAGCGTCAGTAAAACCGATTTGTCAAAAATGCAGAGTGGTAAAACGCAAAGGCGTTGTAAGAGTAATATGTCAGGATCCCAGACACAAACAGAGACAAGGATAAATAGAGACAGATTTAAGAGGGCAGAATTGACAAACGTCGACGAAAGCTGTAGCATGTCCCCCCCCCAATCCCAATAGGGGAAGGGAAATCAGCAACATCAGAATTATTTCCGATAAACCGATTTGGAGGAATAGATAAATGGCTCGCGTAGCTGGAATAGATTTACCGAATAATAAAAGACTTGATATAGCATTAAGATATATTTACGGTATCGGACCTGCCATATCAGACGAAATCATTAAGGAACTTTCTTTAAATCCTGCAAAGAGAGTTAAGGATTTAACAGAAGAGGAAGTCGGCAGGATAAATAATCTTATAACGAAAAACCTTAAAGTTGAGGGGGATCTCAGAAGGGAAGTCCAATCAAATATTAAGAGACTTATAGAAATAAGAAGTTACAGAGGTTTGCGACATAGAAGAAATCTTCCTGTAAGAGGGCAGAGAACTAAAACCAATGCACGCACAAGGCGCGGTAAGAGAAAAACTGTCGGTGCGGGTAAGTCGACGTCTTCCATAAAGAGGGTTAAGTAGTATGGCAGAAACAAGTAGTTTCCTGTCTATCGTTCATTGTGCGGACAAAATAAAGCGTCTGGTTATTTATCTGTATTTCAGACGAACGGACATAGCGAAGTAAAGAATGCAGAAAAAAGAAGTTGTCGGGAGAGAGAATAAGAAAATCTCTGTACTGTGGAAATGGCAGTTTGCTCCAAATAATCCGGCCGTCTGTAGAGCTTTGTAGAAGTTATAATCAGTTATTTGTTTCCTTACACATTTGAAAGCTTGAAAATCTTGAACAATTTAATATAGGATAGGAATAATAAATAAAATATGGAGGAAGAAGTATGGCAGGCGAAAAGAATGCCGTCGGATCTAAAAAGAAGAAGTATACCGGTGGAGTGGCAAAAGCTTATATATTATCGACGTTTAATAATACGATTGTTAATATAACAGACGAAAAAGGAAATACTCTGGCATGGGCGTCGGCAGGCGTCTCTGGATTTAAAGGCACAAAAAAGGGGACTCCTTTTGCGGCGCAAATGACGGCGGCTTCAGTCGGCAGAAAAGTTATGGGCATAGGCGTAAAACAGATTGCGATTTTTATAAAAGGACCCGGACCCGGAAGGGAGACGGCGATAAGGGGTTTGCAGAGTTCAGGTCTTGGTATAACGACTATAAAAGATATTACTCCCGTTCCTCATGACGGCTGCCGTCCGCCGAAACTTAGAAGGGTATAATTTAAAAACGATGTTCGGCAAGCAGCGGATTGCTGTCGGGTATTTATTTAGAGTAATGTAAAGAATCTGGAGGATTTTGATAGATGTCACGTTATTTAGGGTCAGTATGTAAGTTGTGTCGCCGTGAAAAAGAAAAACTTTTTCTGAAAGGAGAGAGATGTTCTTCAAATTGCGCCCTTAACAGAAAAAGAGGTAAAAACAGTCCCGGACAGCACGGAGCTTCGAAAGTTAAGATGTCTGATTACGCAAAACATTTACGTGAAAAACAGAAAGCTAGAAGAATGTACGGTTTAACCGAAGAGCAGTTCAGCAACTATTATAAAACAGCAGAAAAAATGAAAGGTTCTGCCGGCGATAATCTGCTTAAACTTCTTGAATTGAGACTTGATAACGTAGTTTACCGTCTCGGACTTGCTTCGTCAAAAAAAATGGCAAGACAGATTGTAAATCACGGCAATATTTTGGTTAACGAAAAAAAAATAGATGTTCCGCGCTACCGATTAAAAATCGGCGATGTTATAACGTTTCCTGAGAAGTATAAATCAAATGTGATTATAAAAAAACTTATTGAAAAAATGGTGTCAAGTATTCCTGCATGGCTCAGTTTTGATAAAAGCCGTATTGCCGGAACAGTAGTAAGCGAGCCGCTTGCTGGCGAGACTTCTCATCCCATAAACAGCCAGCTTATTGTAGAATATTATTCGAAATAAACTAACCGCCGAAAGGTTTATTGAGTGAGGTTATTGAAGAATGAAAGCATTGGATTTAGAAAAATTACGTAAACTTATTTTAGACGAAAAAACTGCTACGAAATTTTACGGCCATTTTAGTGCGGGTCCTTTTGAACGCGGTTATGGACACACAATAGGCAATTCGTTGAGAAGAATTCTTCTTTCAAGTCTTGAAGGAGCTGCTATTACTTCCGTAAAAATTGCGGGAGCTTTTCATGAATTTGCGGTTTTGAAAGGCGTTAAAGAAGATGTAGCGCAGATTGTTTTAAATTTAAAAAGAATCAAAGTAAAACTCCACTCTGAAGGTCCGGAAAAGCTTTATTTAAAAGTTAAAAAAGCCGGAACAGTTACCGCAAAAGATATTGAAGCAAACGCAAGCGTCGAGATAATGAATCCTGAGCAGGAAATTGCGAATATAGACAACGGAACAACTCTTGAAATGGAATTAGAAGTTTCTCTGGGCAAAGGATACGTTCTTGCCGAAGAAATGAAATCAAACGGATATTCATCAGGAACGATAATCCTTGATTCATTGTTCTCTCCGATAATAAAAGTTAATTACGAGGTTGAAAATACACGCGTGGAACAGACTCTCAATTATGACAAGCTTATTATAGAAATATGGACAGATGGATCGGTATCTCCTAAAGACGCTTTAATGCGGTCTGCAGAAATACTGAGAAAAATTCTTGTAATTTTTACAGACAACGCATTTAGGACTGAAGAAGTTTCCGCTGATAAAGAAGAACAAGATGGAATTTTAGGCAAGCCGGTGAGCATTATGGATATTTCAGTCAAAACCCTGAAAAGCTTAAAAAGCGCTGGCATTGAGACCGTAGAGGATCTTGTTAAGATAAAAGAAGAAGATTTATTGAATTTTAATAATCTAAGCAAACGGTCGTGTGAAAAAATTAAAAATAGAGTTAAAGAGCTAGGTTTATCTCTTGGAATGAAAATTGAGGATGGAGAAGTGAATGATAAAAACTTATAATGGAAGCAAACTCGGAATTACAAGTTCGCATAGGAAGGCGTTGCTTCGCAATTTGGCAGCAGCGTTGTTTCTGTATGAAAAAATAACGACTACGCTGTCTAAAGCAAAAGAACTTGTAAGTTATTCTGAAAAACTTGTAACAAAAGCGAAAAAAGCCGATTTAAGTGCTATGAGAGCAATAAACGGCGAAATAAATAGTAAGGCTGCTGTAAAGAAAATTTTTGATATTTTAGTGCCGCGCTACAAAGAGAGAAGCGGCGGCTATACGCAGATTTTAAAAGTTGGAACGAGACGCGGTGACAGTGCGGATGTTGCTATAGTTAAACTTGTTACTTAAAAACAGAATTGAGAATGTAAAAAGAAATTAAAGGCAGCTCTGTATAAAACGGTTTAGGATTTTTTGTATCTTTTTCGCTTTTGAATAATATGTGTTTCTTATTCGTTGACCGTCAGCTATTGTGGTTTGCTCCGCTTTTTATTTTCTTTTTTTCGCATTGAGGAAAAAATGTTCAATTATATTTTCGGATTGTTTTCAAATGATATGGGTATAGATCTCGGAACGGCTTCCGTTCTTGTTTTCATTAAAGGGCAGAATATCGTCTTAAGAGAGCCGTCTGTCGTGGCTATGGAACGCGATACAAAGTGCGTTTTAGCTATCGGCGTGGAAGCAAAAAAAATGCTCGGCAAAACTCCCGCGAATATTATTGCCGTAAGACCTTTGAGAAACGGAGTTATTGCGGATTTTGAAGCAACCGAGAAGATGATAAGATATTTTATAAGAAAAGTTCACAAAAAAAGAACGTTGCTTCATCCCAGGATAGTTATAGGCGTTCCTTCCGGAATTACTGAAGTTGAAAGAAGAGCTGTCAGAGAATCCGCAGAACAAGCTGGTGCAAGGGAAGTTTATCTTATCGACGAGCCTATGGCTGCTGCAATCGGTGCTGGTATACAAATTCAGGAGCCTGAAGGGAGTATGATAGTTGATATCGGCGGAGGTACGACCGAAGTTGCCATTATATCTTTGGGTGGTATGGTTATTGCAAAGTCGCTTGATATTGCGGGCGATAAAATGGACGAAGCCATAGTTCAGTATTTCAGACGGAAATATAATCTTACTATAGGTGAAAATACGGCGGAGGGAGTTAAAATGAAAATAGGTTCCGTATTTCCGCTTGAAGAAGAACTATCTGTGGATGTAAAAGGCAGGGATCTTCTTACTGGTCTTCCTAAAACGGTCAATATTAGTTCGGAGGAAGTCAGGGTTGCATTGTCGGAGCCTATCAAAAAAATAACGGAAATTGTAAAAAATGTCCTTGAAGAAACTCCGGCGGAACTTTCCGCAGATCTTATTGACCGTGGAATAATATTGAGCGGAGGCGGCTCTCTTGTAAAAGGACTTCCGGATCTCTTATCAAAAGAAACTGAACTTCCCGTAAATCGGGCAGATGATCCGCTAGGCTGTGTTGCAAAAGGAACAGGTTCATATTTAGATGAACTGGATAACATAAAAAATTCCAGGAAAAGACGCATGTAGTTGAATTATCTGGCTGTGCAAATCTTTTTTTTGTTCTGCAGCGGGTTTTGATAAAATGTGCCAACATCAAGAATCAAAATATGAAAATATCATCTTTGTATTTCTTCTTTTAATTGGGTTTTTTTTAATAGCCGGCAGACTTACTTCTCCTGTAAAACTTATAAAAAATCTTGTTTACTACATTTCTTATCCCACTCTCAGAACGGCGGATTGTATCTTTCGTTCCATGGAAACTTTTGCCGACAATGTTAAAGCAATAGTTTATACGCATCGGGAAAATATTGTCTTTAAACAAAAAAATCAGGAACTTACTGATAAACTTCGCAGTTATGATGCAATATCTGAAGAATGTAATAACCTATCAAGACTTTTAAAATTAACAAAAATAAAAAATATCATATGCGTTTTTGCTGGAATTTCCTTTGGAGCGCTGGATGAACGGTACCAGTGGTATATCTTAGATAAAGGTGGAGCTGACGGTTTATACAATGAACTTCCAGTGGCAATGCTTAATAAAGAAAACGATATATTATGTGTTTCGGGGAAAATAATAGAAACTTATAAGACTTCGTCAAAGGTTGTTTTGATAACAAATTCAATTTCTATACTTCCTGTGGAAATTAAAGATAAAGGCATTAATTGTCTTGCCGAAGGATCCAATTCAAGCTTATTAAAGATTACCTATATTCCATTCGATGCTGATGTTAAACCCGGCGATGAAATTGTTGTAAGCGGATTGAGCGCGGTTTTTCAAAAAGGTATGCCTGTGGGCGTTATTACGGCAGTATCGGAAGGAGTTTCTGCGGATTTTAAAACTGCAACGGCTAAAGTTTTTTATGAAAATAATATTCTTAATAAAGCAGTTGTTCTTGTACCGCAAAAAGAATGAAAAAGTTAATTTTTTATTTTTTCCTTTATTTTATTTTTTGTATGCTTCAGTTTTTTTTTGGCAGATACATAAATATTTACGGAATTTTCCCAAACTTTATACTGATTTTTGTTGTATACCTTGGTTTTTCAAAAGGAATAATAAATACGCAGTTAATGGGTTTTCTGTTTGGCTTAACATGGGATGTTTTCTCAACGGACATTTTCGGCATAAGAACGGTAATGTTTACAGTTATAGGATACCTTGCCGGCAGATTTTGCAAAGACTTTGATAGAGAAAAGATTTTTACGCAGATTGTGATAATGTTTTTTGCAGGTACTATTTATTGGTTAGGCTTCGGTTTAATTTATTTTATTTTTGGGGATAATGGAAATTGTGCGTTTTCTTTTAGTATTCTTTCGGTTTCTTCAAAAATTCTTGTCACAGCGACGTTTACTCCCTTAGTATTTTATATTTTAGAAAAGATGGATATTATCTGGCACCGCGATACAACTGAAAGATAGAAAAAAGGAACGACTAAAAATGAAATAATAATAATACTTTTAATTTAGGGTTGCTGCTGTTTACGTCTCATGAAAAGCCGAGAGAGTTTTATTAAACATCAACAAAGAAGCTGATAGCAGCTCTCTTGGGGTGGTATCCCCCCCCATTTGCGTACGAATATAAATCATGCCATGCAGTTGCGGTGATAGTTTAGGCTTTATCGTTGTTTGGAAGGGTAGAAAATGGATTTATAAAAGAATATCTGGGTCTAAAAAAGATATGAGTGTTTTCAAGAAATTAGATGGTTATGTTAATTGAAACGATTACTCTAAAGAGGATGTATTTTAGCTGATGAGGAAATGACTCAGTTATTGTACCTTTATAAATGTTGCAAGCGAGGATAAAAGGATGAGTTTTAAACTGAAAAGAAGGCTGATCATTGTTAATGCAATGCAGGACATAGAAATTAAGGACGCAAAAATGAAAGAAATAAGCTGGTGGTATAGCTGAGAGAGTTATTAAAATAGCAACAAAGAGGTTGATAGTAGCTCTCTTGTAACTGCTGGTAGATAAAGAGAAACTAGAACAAGTATTAATAACAACTTTAAAAGAGCCTGCCTTATATGTTTCTTTAGGTATAGTCCAGAGGGCACTGGCAGTATTGGCATCGTCTGGTGTTGTCGTTAAAGCTGTTGCTTAGTATGCTTAGAGAAATCGTTGGGTGTTTCTTTGTTAGTTACCAAAGTGCTATTAAAAAAAGGGAGCAGTGTTCACAGAGTTTCGCTATGGAGTAAACTGTTGCTCATTTTAAAAACTATTAAAAGCGTAGGTGTACATATTTATGAAAAAAATAATTAGTATTTATGTTTTGATGTCTTTAGTGTTGCTTTAGCGGTTGAAGATAATACAGTCCGTCTATGATATCAGGGATGAAGTTGCGAATTTGCAATCAATGTCAGTTAGAAATATTACCTAATAAAGGTGGTTGCGTAAATGGTGTGGCAGAAGGAAGATATATCTGCTTATGAAGCTTTTCTTAAAAAACACAAGATGATTCTTGTGTTTTTTATTTTTTTATTTATTTGTCTTTCTATGCGGCTTTTTTATCTTCAGATTGTCAAGGGTAGCAGCTACCGAAAAGTTTCGGAGCAGCAAAGGATACATAATACGTACGAACGCGCTCCAAGAGGAGTAATTTATTCTGCGGACAACGCCATACTTGCGGAAAATGAATTCTCTTACGTTGCTTTATTTTATCCTTTTGAGCAGCAGTGGACTTTGTCAGACGAGAGTATAAAGGAACTCAATAAAATTTTAGGAAGAAATATAAAATTTACTGCAGATAAAAATTGGAGATACGGCACATTTATAAAACTTGCAGATAACATTACGATTGAAGAGATGTTTAAAATAAAAGAAAAAAAGTTGATTTTAAAAGATATTTCCGTCATAAAAAAGCCGCATAGAATTTATTATTATCCGGAAGTTGCAAGTCATATAATAGGTTATATAGGTGAAATAAGAGCTGACGAAATTGAAGAATTGTCGGAACAGGGATATAAAGTAGGAGATTATATAGGCAGAGGGGGCGTAGAACAGTCCTATGACAAGTACTTGCAGGGCAGAGACGGCGACTGGCAGACTGAAGTAAACGCAAAAGGATATAAGGTAAAGTCGTTTAAATATGTTCCGCCGGAAATCGGGGCAAGTGTTTACTTAACGGTGGATTTAAAACTCCAGAAAGTCGCTTACGATGCGTTAAAAAACAGCAGTACCGGCAGAGGAGCAGCGGTAGTGCTTGACACAAGAACCGGTGCTGTAAAAGCGTTGGTTTCGTGTCCGGGTTTTGATACAAATAGAGTTGGCACTAAAGATTTTGGGATATATTTAAAAGATAAAAAGCTGCCGCTTTTTAACAGATCGCTTCAAGCCCTTTATCCTCCGGGATCCGTATTTAAAATAATAACGTTTGTCGCAGCCGTAGAACTTCTAAATGTTGATGCTGAAAAAACAATGCATTGTGACGGCAGTTTTGAACTTGGCGACAGGCATTATTCCTGCTGGTATAAGCCGGGCCACGGCGAAATGAATCTTATTTCCGCGACGGTGCAGTCGTGCAATATTTATTTTTATCAGTTAGGGCTAAAACTTGGTATAAAAAATCTTGAAAAATATGCAAAAAATTTTTATCTCGGACAAAAAACGGAAATAGACTTGCCTAATGAAAAAAGGGGTTTTGTTCCCAGTCCGGAGTGGAAAAAATTGAAATCAAAAGTGTCATGGCTTCAAGGCGACACGGTTATATTTGCAATAGGTCAGGGTGCGCTTTGGGCAACGCCTCTTCAGATGGCATATATAATAGCTGCTGTTGCAAATAAGGGTGTATATTATAAACCTTATATTGTGGATAGAGTTATAGATTTTAACGGCAATGAAGTTTATAAACATACGTTAGAATGCGCTGGGCGGACAGATGTGTCGGACAGGACATGGGATCTGTTGTATAAAGCGCTTTTGGAAGTCGTTGAAAGCGGTACGGGAAGAAGAAGCAGACTTTCCGGTATTAAAATTGCAGGTAAAACTGGAACAGCCCAAAACCCGCATGGAAAAGACCATGCTTGGTTTATTTCCTATGCGCCTGCCGATTCTCCTGAAATTGCAATAGCGGTTATTGTTGAAAATGGTGGTGGCGGCGGACTTAACGCTGTTCCCGTAGGCAGGAAAATATATGAAGCTTATTTTAATGTAGAGTCGGAAAAGGAAGAACAGCAGTGATTGATAAAAAACAGTTTTTTCAGCATCTTATTTCAGATATAGATTGGCGGCTTATTTCTGTGCTTTTGATTTTAATGTTGATAAGTTTTATTGCAATATATTCTGCAGGCGTTAATTACAGAATTTCGTTTAAGTATCTTTCAGTTCAGATTTTAGCGTTTGGAATAGGTTTTATATGGCTTTTTCTTTTTGCGAGTTTTAATTACCAGCATTATAGGCGTTTTGATAAGTTTATTTATATTTCGTCTCTTGCTCTTTTGGTTTCTGTTTTGATTTTTGGTTCAGTAAAAAGGGGGACGAGAGGCTGGTTTGATTTCGGATTTATATCTTTTCAGCCTGTAGAAATTGCAAAAGTAATGTTTATTTTGGCACTTGCTTCTTTCCTTGATAAGAGAGCAGAAGAATCGAGAAAAATATCTTTTTTAATTTACGCATTTACAATACTTGCGGGTCATTTGGTGCTTATAGTGATGCAGCCTGATTTTTCTTCCACACTTTCTTATTTTCCTGTCACTTTAGTTCTTCTTTTTATGGCAGGCGTTAACCCTTTTTATCTGCTTTGCAGCACTGTTTTAGGAAGTCTAGCCGCAGGCATACCTCTTTTAGAGACATTTCTGGATATGCCTCTGAAATCTTTAGGAAGCGAAACATTTTTAACGAGTTTGGGAGTTTCTTTAAAGACTGGCTGGACCGGCATTTATATTATTGCGGCAGTATTGTTTCTGATAGCGGGCGGATGGTATTTACTGTGGAAGTTTCGGGTTAAAATTCCTATTATTTATCCGGCTGTTTTGTGTGGCGCGATACTGATTGGTTGTGCGGCTTCTATACCTGTGGAAAAGTCGTTAAAAGACTATCAAAGGAAAAGACTTGTGGTGTTTTTAAATCCCAAGGTTGATCCGCGTGGAGCGGGTTACAATATAATACAGTCTAAAATAGCCATAGGTTCAGGCAGATTTACGGGAAAGGGGTTTAAAAGAGGAACGCAAACTCAGCTGGGCTTTTTACCGGAGCAGCATACGGATTTTATTTTCTCGGTTATTGGCGAAGAAGGCGGTTGGATTATATCGCAGCTTACTCTCTTTTTATATATATTTTTTATTTGGCGGGCTCTTGTTATAGCAAAGGAAGCTCGTGACAGATACGGATCTCTTGTTGCGGTGGGATTTGCCGCGATGTTTACGTTTTATGCAGTGATCAACATAGGCATGGTTATGGGTATAATGCCTGTAACGGGTATGCCTCTGCTTCTTCTCTCTTACGGCGGTTCATCAATTTTTTCATCACTGTGTGCTGTTGGTATTTTGTGCTCTATTCACATAAGGAGACATATCTATTATTGATGTTTTTTCTTAGCTCTTTTCTCAAAATATGTGCCGTTTGTAGATAGGTTTGCAAAAATATAGTAAAAAATATAAAATTACTAATACAGTTAAAATACTAAAAGGAGAAATAAAAAATGAAAAAACTGGTGTTATTTGTAGCATTAGCGGCAGTATTTGTTTTATCATTTGTATCTTGTAGTGGCAGTAAGTCAGAAGATACTTCAGCAGAAAATGGCAATGTTGAAAGCGGTGTTCAAGAGCCTGGTGGCAGTAATGCAGATGTGCTGCAGCAGTAAGGGTATAAGATTATCATAGATGAATGTATCATCAGAAGCAGCTGCAAGACTAGTTTATCGGCTTTTCTTGTAATATCTATACATTTTATTTCTTTCTCTGATAACTTGACAGAGATATTGCCTTTAAAAGATGAGATTGTTTTTATGTAAGGGTACTTTTAGGTGTAAATTACATCGAAATGAAACGTAGGTAAACGCTGAAGTTCTGTGAGAAGTTGTTTACGTCTCAAATAAAAAATAAAGAGACTGTCTGTTTGACAGACAGTCTCTTTATTTATGCTGTAGTATTTTATAGCTTAAAAAGTGATGGAAATTCTTATTCCATTTAACTAAAGCTGATAATTTTCTGTCTTGATTTCTAAAATACTAGATAACTGGAGCTATAGAGACGTAGTCATTTACCGCAAAGTTATAATACAATTCTAATTCTATTTGTATTTCGTTGCTATTTTTGTAAGTTTTTAATAGTATACATCTATCCGACTGCAAAACCTGTTACATCATTTATTCTTGACCATTTTAAGCCTTTTATCTGAGCGTCGATATTCCATAAAAGAAATGGAAGATCTATTTGCCGCAATTAAATCTGCAAAAGAAATTAGAAAAAACAATAGAGGAAATTTAAAAGTCCCAAAGGAATTTAATATAAATATAGTAGCGGATAAAACTTTTGTGGTAAAAAATGGAGGTTGTTGTTAAGTGTAGCGGGCTATATTGACATTGAAATTGTTTTTTTATAACATAATTAAAATGGTTTTATTTGCTTGCTTGAAGTCGTTGATGTGGAAATAGCGGTAATTGTGCAGTTACAGAGAGCGGGCGCAGCTGAGATCCTCGTACGATGCAGATTATCAAATGGACCATGAATGACGCGGCCAAAAGGATTACGGTTTATGACTCTATCCGGCTGTAATATCCCTAGTATTCCGCGACGCATAGCAGTCGTTATTTGCGATGTGGGTATCAGCGCTCTTAAAAAGTTCGGATTTGGTTTTTGCTATTCCCGTAAATCAAGGTGGTACCGCGGATAATTTTATACGTCCGTCCTTGACATATATTTTTATGTCATGGACAGGCGTTTTTTTTTACTTTACATAGGAGAGAAAAATGATTAGACCTTCGTTTGAAGAGGCGAAAAAGTTTTTTGAGGATTGCACTATAGTTCCAGTATGTACAGAAATTTTTGCGGATATCAGAACGTCTGTTGAAATCCTCAAAATTTTTACGTCGGCAAATAAAAAATGTTATCTGCTTGAAAGCGTCGAGAGTTTTGCTTTCGGAGAGACTTGGGGAAGATATTCTTTTCTTGGCTGCGACCCGAAATTTACCGTCAGATGCAACAATAATAAAATTTTTATAGACAACGGCGCAAAGAAAGAAATAACAACGGATAACCCTGTAAAAATATTGAGAGATATCATTTCGGAATATAAAAGTCCTAAGATAGAGTATATGCCTCCGTTTACGGGTGGATTAGCGGGATACTTTTCTTACGATTTTGTTAAGTACGGTAAGAAATCTTTAAATCTTTCAAATTTAAATGACGAAAATTTTGATGATTTTTATCTTATGCTCTTTGATACGATTATAGCTTTTGATCATTTAAAACAAAAAATTTTTATTGTAGTAAACGTTCCCGTGAGAGATTTTGAAAAGAATTTTATAAAAGCGGAAGAAAAACTCAAGAAAATGGAATATCTTATAAGGAACGGCGTGGCAAAAAAAGAGCAAAAGTCAGAACTTAAGTCGGACTTCAAAATGCTTCATGATAAAAAAGAGTTTATTAATATGGTTGAAAAAGTGAAAGGACATATACGCGAAGGCGATATTTTTCAGGCTGTGATATCAAACAGAGCTGAGGCGGATTTCAGTGGCAGTCTTATACAGACATACAGAGTTTTAAGAACTACAAATCCGTCGCCGTATATGTTTTATTTCAATTTCGGAGATATTGAGATTGCTGGTGCTTCGCCTGAGACGCTTGTTACTTTAAAAAATAAAAAAATAACAAATTATGCTCTAGCTGGAACGTGCAGACGCGGAGCGAACGCCGCCGAAGACGAATTTCTTATTTCGCAGCTTTTAAACGACGAAAAAGAACTTTCGGAACATAATATGCTTGTGGATTTAGGAAGAAATGATTTAGGCAAAGTCAGCGAGTTCGGTTCTGTAAAGGTAACGGAATATATGAAAATTTTGAAATTTTCGCATGTAAGTCACATAGCGTCGGTACTAAGTTCAACTATAGAGGACGGTTATGATCATCTCGACGCTTTGTCAGCGGTTCTTCCAGCGGGAACTTTATCCGGCGCTCCCAAAAAGAGAGCCTGCGAGATTATAAACGATTTGGAGAAACATAAACGCGGGACTTACGGCGGTGCGATAGGGTACATAGATTTTACAGGAAATATGGATATGTGTATTGCAATAAGAATGGTAAAACTGCAAAACGGGAAAGTTTATGTTCAGTCCGGTGCTGGTGTTGTTGCAGACAGCGATCCGGAAAAAGAATATAACGAGTGTAGTCAAAAAGCGCGTGCAGTTATTAATGCGCTTCAAATTGCACAGGAGGAGAAAATATGATTTTGATTATAGATAATTACGACAGTTTTTCTTATAACCTTTACCAGTATGTCGGAACTATAAATAAGGACGTAAAAGTTATAAAAAATGATGAAATGACGGTTAAAGAGATAGAGGAATTAAATGCGACAAATTTAATTATTTCGCCGGGTCCGGGAAGACCGGATGCCGCGGGAGTATGTGAAGAAACGATAAAATATTTTAAAGGGAAAATACCGATACTGGGAGTTTGTCTGGGACATCAGGCGATATGTGAGGTGTTTGGAGCAAAGATTACGTATGCAAAAACGTTAAAGCACGGCAAAACCAGCGATATACATATTGCTAACGGCAGCCCTGTTTTTAAAGGACTTTCTCCTGTTCTTAGAGCCGCAAGGTATCATTCCCTAATTGCAGACAGAGCGACTATTCCCGATGAGCTGCTTGTGATAGCCGAAGATGAAGAATCGCAGGTAATGGGCGTAAAACATCAGGACTGCGATCTTTACGGACTGCAGTTTCACCCGGAGTCGGTGCTTACAAAAAATGGAATGACGATAATTGAAAACTTTCTCAGTTTGAGGGGGACAAGATGATACGGGAAGCTATTTATGAAATCGTAAACAGGAATAATCTTACAATAGATAAAACAAAAGAAGTAATGAATCGGATAATGGACGGCGGAGCTACCGATGCGCAGATTGCGTCTTTTCTTACGTCATTGAGACTTAAAGGCGAGACTATTGAAGAGATAACGGCTTGCGCAATGGTTATGAGGGAAAAATGTCAGAAATTAAATCCCGAATTTGACGTGCTTGATATTGTGGGAACAGGCGGCGATGAACTTGCGACGTTTAACATTTCAACAATATCGTCTTTTATCATTGCGGCGGCTGGCGTGCCGGTTGCAAAACATGGCAACAGAAGCGTATCGAGCAAATGCGGAAGCGCGGATTTGCTTGAAGTTTTAGGAGTAAATATAATGCTTAGCCCGCAGCAGTGCGAAGCGATATTAAAAAAAGTCGGAATGTGCTTTTTAATGGCGCAGACATTTCATTCGTCAATGAAATATGTGGCTAAAGTGAGAAAAGAGCTTGGTATAAGAACGATATTTAATATTTTAGGACCTCTTGCAAATCCGGCGAAAGCAAGTTATGAGCTTATCGGCGTTTACGATGAAAATCTTGTGGAGCCTATAGCGAGTGTACTTGTAAATCTAGGTGTAAAAAGAGCGATGGTAGTACACGGGCATGACGGACTTGACGAAATAACATTGTCTGACACTACGACTATTTGCGAAGTAAATCGCGGCAGATTAAACAGTTTCTTTATTACGCCGGAACAGTTTGGATTAAAAAGATGCAGCTTATCTGAATTGATAGGCGGAACGCCTCAGGAAAACAGAGAAATAGCGTTAAATATTTTAAACGGCGAGCAGGGAGCTAAAAGAGATACCGTTGTTTTAAATTCCGCTGTGTGCTTATATATGTTTTATGATAATATGACGCTTAAGCAGTGTTTGAGAATGGCTCAGGATATGATTGACAGTAAAAAAGCGTTAAATAAACTTGACGAGTTTATAAAGGCGTCGCATGAGACTTAAAGGAAAAGGAATGTGCTTGATAGCGGTTTGTCTTGCTTGTCCGTTTGAGAGATGTTGTCCGGTCGGTGTAATTCGGACGAACGGAGCACAGTCAAAGGCAGCGGGATTTAATCGTTGCGGAGTGTGATTCTCTTATTTCTTTTTCCTCATATCGTGGAGTGAATTGAGGTAAAGGTCGGAAAGTGCAGGTAATCAAAGATTAAAAGCTGAAGGTCAAGGGATATAAAGAAATTGATGATAAGTTGTCGTTTTTCCATTGTCCTGAAAAGCATAAAATGTTTGAACGTGAGATTTATTTTTGTAAAAGTGTTAATGAGGTATAATAATAAAAATGATATTGGATAAAATTGTCGCGGCAACAAAAGTAAGAGTGGAAAAAGCAAAACTTCAAAAATCTTTTAAAACAGCGAAAAGAGAAGCCTTATTAAATAAAAAAAAGAATTTTGTTTCTTTTAAAAAAGCATTATCAAAAGCGGGAATAAATTTTATCTGCGAAGTTAAAAAGGCATCGCCGTCAAAAGGATTGATTTCAACTGACTTTAAATATAAAGAAATTGCTCTGGAATATGAAAAAACTGGAGCCGCCGCGATTTCCGTTCTCACTGAACCGAATTTTTTTCTTGGCAGCATAAGGTATTTGCAGGAGATAAAAAGTATTGTTAAAATACCTGTTTTGCGCAAAGATTTTATAATAGATTCTTACCAAATATATGAATCGAGAGTCATCGGCGCGGATGCAGTTCTTTTAATATGTGCTGTTTTATCATACGATGTTTTAAAGGAATTTTTGGAGACGGCGCAGGGACTCGGTATGTCTTGTCTTGTTGAAGCTCACAATGAGGAAGAAATTGAGACAGCGTTGAAAGCCGGTGCGGAGATAATAGGCGTAAATAACAGGAATCTTAGAACTTTTGAAGTTGATTTTGGCAACAGTATGAAACTCCGCAGACTTGTGCCGGTCGATAAAATTTTTGTTTCAGAAAGTGGAATTAAAACGAAAAAACATATAGATATTCTTAAAGCAAATGATGTCAATGCGGTTTTGATAGGCGAAGAACTTATGAAAAGCGGAAATATTGCGGAACGTCTTAGAGAATTGAAAGACTGAAAAAGAACTGACTGCCGTCTGTCGCCGGGTCTGATAAATCTATCGGTGTGGGGATGGGTAGAAAATAATAAACGGTTTCTGCCTGACATTTGAGACAATAGCGGGTCTTTTCGCAGTTTTTGCGGCAAGACTTGCCGGTTTGATTTGATACAAGACGACGAAGGCCGGGACGTCAGGTTTTAAGTGATAAAAATCAGCGGAGAATTGCAGTTAATGCCGAAAATAAAAATATGCGGACTTAAAAGAGAAGAGGACGTAAGTTTTGTAAACATTGCAAAGCCGGATTATGCCGGTTTTGTTTTTGCAGGCGTAAAAAGAAAAATAGATTTTAACACTGCTGTAAGATTCAGATCTTTACTTGATGATACAATTCAGTCGGTCGGCGTTTTTGTAAACGATAAAATTGATAATATTGTAAATTTGTGTGAGGATAAAACCATAGATTTGGTTCAGCTTCACGGCGGAGAAGATGAGTCTTACATAGGCAGATTAAAAGAGAGAATTAAAAAACCGGTTGTAAAAGCCGTGAGGGTAAAAGATAAAATTTACAGCGCCGCGACAAAAGCGGATTTTATGCTTTTTGATACGTATAGCAGCTTCGAATACGGCGGCAGCGGAAAAATTTTTGATTGGGATTTGCTTAAAGAGTTCAGAAACCCATTTTTTCTTGCTGGTGGACTGAATAGAGATAATATTGCGGAAGCGTTAAAAAAGTTGAATCCTTATTGCGTTGATTTAAGCAGCGGCGTTGAAACGAATGGCGTAAAAGATTTGAATAAAATTATTGAGACGGTAAAAATTTTAAGAAGTTTATAAAAACCGGATGCAGAGTTCTTTGTCTGTCATTATAAGGCTGGCAGCGACGTTGCGGATGGAATAATCCGGATTTTATAGTTTTAAAAACACCTTCAGGCTTTTGTTTTTCAGAATGACAATCATAGAGGAAGGAGATAGATAATGTCAAAAGGAAAATTTGGGATTCATGGCGGCCAGTATATTACGGAAACTCTTATGAGTGCCGTGAACGAACTTGAATCGGCTTATAACAGTTTTAAAAATGACGGGCATTTTAACGAGGAGCTTACTGCTCTGCTCAACGGGTATGCTGGAAGACCTTCGGAGTTATATTATGCTAAGAATGTTACCGAAAAACTCGGCGGGGCAAAAATATATTTAAAAAGGGAAGATTTAAATCATACCGGATCGCATAAAATAAACAACGTTTTGGGGCAGACTCTGCTTGCCAAAAAAATGGGCAAAAAAAGAGTTATAGCGGAAACTGGAGCGGGGCAGCACGGAGTTGCGACTGCGACAGCCGCTGCACTGCTTGGCATGGAATGCGAAATTTTTATGGGCGAAGAGGATACCGAAAGACAGGCTTTAAATGTTTTCAGAATGCAGCTGCTTGGCGCAGAAGTTCATCCTGTAAAAAGCGGCACGAAAACTTTAAAGGATGCCGTAAGCGAAACTATGAGAGAGTGGAGCAAAAGGGTTGATGATACATTTTATGTTTTGGGTTCGGTAATGGGACCACATCCATATCCGCAGATTGTGAGGGATTTTCAAAGTGTTATAAGCAAGGAAATAAAAGAACAGTTGATGAAAAGAGAATCTATTCTTCCGTCCGCTGTTATAGCCTGCGTCGGAGGAGGGTCAAATTCAATAGGCGCTTTTTACAATTTTATAAACGATAATGAAGTCAGGCTTATAGGCTGCGAAGCTGCTGGCAAAGGCGTTGACACTTTTGAAACCGCTGCTACAATTGCAAAAGGCAGGCTTGGAATATTTCACGGAATGAAATCGTATTTCTGCCAGACGGAAAAAGGACAAATTGCGCCTGTATATTCGATTTCTGCAGGACTTGATTATCCGGGCATAGGTCCGGAACATGCGTATCTGCACGATACAAAAAGAGCGCAGTATGTTCCCGTTACCGATGATGAAGCTGTCGGAGCATTTGAATTTTTATCAAAAACCGAAGGAATTATTCCCGCAATAGAATCTGCGCATGCAATGCATTATGCAATTAAGATTGCCCCTGAAATGAAAAAAGACGAGATAATAGTTGTCTGTATTTCTGGCAGAGGCGATAAAGATGTTGCAATGATTGCCAAATACAAGGGGGTAAATATTAATGAATAATATCCGTTCTTCTACTGCTGCCTCAAAAAGCAGGTGGCTTATCACAGAAATATTTAAAAATGGAAAGGCTCTGATAACATATCTTACGGCTGGAGATCCGTCTCTTGATAAAACTGAAGACTACGTTTTGACAATGGCTGAAAATGGATCTGATTTAATAGAAATAGGCATACCTTTTTCGGATCCTGTGGCAGAGGGTGAGACGATACAAAATGCAATGACAAGAGCATTGTCAAAAAATATAGATTTAGATGATATTTTTAATGTTGTTGAAAACGTCCGAAAAAAGTCAAATGTTCCGCTTGTATTTATGACGTATTTAAATCCTTTGTTTTCTTATGGATATGAAAAGTTTTTTAAAAAGTGCGCCAGTACGGGAATAAACGGCATAATCGTTCCAGATATGCCTTTTGAAGAGCAGGACGAAATCAAAAGTTTTACTGATAAATACGACATAACGATTATTACGCTCATAGCTCCTACGTCTAAAGAGAGAATAAGTGTTTTGGCAAAGCAGGCGGAAGGTTTTATATATCTTGTTTCATCGCTTGGCGTTACGGGAGTGAGAAGCAGGATAACCACCAATATTGACGCTATAGTCTCTGAAATAAAGAAAGTGACGGATACGCCTGTTGCTGTAGGATTTGGGATTTCTACTCCCGAGCAGGCAAAAAAAGTGACAAAGTCTGCCGACGGTGTGATAATAGGAAGCGCTGTTGTAAAAATAATTGCAGAGTATAAAGAAAGCGCCGCTTCCAAACTTGCGGAATATGTTTCAGAAATCAAGAGAGTTATACAGGACTGAGATTAAAATATGCCGGAAAAATGTTTTTACCCGACTTTCATGGTTTGAAATATCAATAGCTTTAAAGAGAAGAGATGTTTCCTGCCAAAAGACTATGATAGCTCCTGCCATAGACTTTTTCTTTTGAGGGAAGGAAAAAGCGAAAGTTGTTGTTTTAGGAAAAGACAAGATAGGGTTGACGTAACAAAAAAGAATTTCAACAGATAAGTTTAGGATTATTTCAGTCGCCGTATTATTCTTGTGATAGGCAGAACTAAAATTCTTACCTCTTGCCATATATTTTTGATAAAAGCGGATTTCTTACTTTTGCAGAAATGACACTTTTTTAACTGTTTCTACTATTCCAACAGTTTGTAGAATATTGTTTCAGAAGTTTTCATTGTCGGACAGCCAAATAGCATACCTTAAATAATATTTCAAGTTAGATTTAGAATAGTGCTATACTATCAACAATTTTTTAAATTCATAAAAAGAAAGTATTGGGGAATTAATTTTTTTAAAAAAGAAGCAAACACTTTATTTGTTATCATAAAGGGTTTAATTTTATAACTAGAATCTACAATTAGATTCTGACTTTTAAAAAATCTTATATAATCCCCCTTTATATAATCAATTCGTTTTTGAAATTTTTCAGCAGATTTCTTTTCAAAGAAAAATCTTTTCTGTTCCATACTAGCTTCAAAAATAGAGCCTACTTTTTGTAAGAATTTGCACTCAATAACATAGATATCTCTATTTTTATATCATAATCTCCTAAATCATTAGGATGATTGCCTGCACTATCTCTAGAATGTAATTCTAACATATTGAAACTGTTTCTTTTTTAAAACGTCAACAATATCTACGACTATTTGTTTTTCATATCTTTTTTTCCACCTGCTTATTAAATAAAAAAGCAGACATCCATATATTTAATAGATTATGAAGCGTAACCGGAGAAAAAATAATATTGTCATCAATTTCTAATATAGACTTTATTTAAAATCTGTTATCTCTTTTTTCTCGCTCCCAAACAAGGAAGAACCTCAAAATTTTTGCCTTCTATTTGTCTTATTTTATCTGTTGAAATGCATAAAAAATTAAGTATTTTATCAATATTAACTTCATCAATATTTAAGTCTGGAAGATTAATAATATCGTTAATTAATTTTGAAAGTATATTGCTGGCAATTTCATAGCCGTTTTTAGTATATTCGGTAGGTAATTCAATCATATTACACATTTCTTCAAATTTAATATCAGTATCTTGAAAGAAAGCTTTTTTTGCTTCTTCAATAAAATTTTTATCGATTTCATCATTTTTGATTGGGTAAATTGCATTAGGATCAGGACGCTGCTTATATTTTTCTAAAAAATTCTTATATTTCGTACTGTTTTCAGTATTAACACGATAATCTGGTGTTACTTCGATAAAACAATCAAATTCGTTATGGTAAAAAATCAGCATTATTCTGCAGTTCTGATAACCAATGAGCAAAACACAATAGATAATCAAAATTTTCTTGATTACATTTTATAGTAGTATTTTTTTCTCGTCTTAGACTTAAATTAGTTTCTATTAAGTAAATAAGACCTCTGGAAACTAATCGTCTAATTTTTTGTTCAGTCTTATACATTCTATTATTCTTAAATATCTCTATAGCAGAAGCTGAATAAAAGCTGAGTGCTTTTATATGCAAATCAGACATTTCATAACGGATGAAATAATAAACAAATTATCAAAACATTCAAACCTAAAAGAGCAGATAAAAGAATGGCAAGAATTGGGAATGGTAGATAATAATTTTAGTTTCTCCGAAAGATCAGAAGCGCATAAATATTTGTCGATAGATACAAAACGTTTCAAAGATTTAGAATTAGATATTTTAGCCTTATTTGATAATTTAGACGAAGCGTTGGACGGCAGGTTAATACACAGCGAGAACTATCAGGCTCTTAATACTTTGCAGGAAAGATACAAAGAAAAAATACAGTGTATTTATATCGACCCGCCTTACAATACAAATTCATCTCCTATAATATATATTAATAATTATAAGGATTCATCATGGCTAACTATTATACATAATAGAATGGAGTTATCCAGGAAGTTACTAAAAGATAATGGAATAAACATAACAGCTATTGACGATATTGAATTAAGATATTTAACATTTTTGCAAGATAATGTATTCGGTAAAAATAACTATATAACAACCATTATAACAAAGTGCAATCCTCAAGGAAGAGTCGCTGACAAAATTTCTAAAACATACAGAATTTCATATACTGCACTCAGGTAAATTGTTCATTAAGAAAAATGACGAAAAAAAGCCATTTCCATTGAAAAGAGGCGGAACAAACTCAAAAAGAGTAGAAAGACCAAATAGATATTATCCAATACTTGTTAAAGATAATAAAATATATATGATAACAGATGAAGAATATAGCAAAATTTATAATAGAGAAAAACAGCTGTTTAACGACAATTTCGTAGAAAGTCTGAAAAATAAATATGAAAGTCAGGGGTTTTCTTTTATTTTATCTATAAATCAGAGAGACGAAAAAGTAGTTTGGCAGAGAAAATTCGAAAGAGTAAAAGAAGAGAAAGAAACTTATATTGTCAAAAATAATATTATTTCTACATCATCCTCTGATGTAGAAATACCAAAAACTCTATGGCAAGACGCTAAATTCTCAAACCCCCAATATGGAAGTTCATATCTAAAAGATATTTTAGGACACAATAAGTTCGAAACTCCTAAAAGTATAAATACAATAAAGCAATTTCTTTCAATGTTTGAGTCTACTGGAATTTATTTAGGGAACTACCGCAGAGGCTATAATAAGTGCAAATAAAGAGGATGATGGTGATAGAAAATATATCATTATTGAATTAGGAGCGCATATTGATACTATTATTATTCCAAGAATAAAAAAAATTATTTTTTCTGATTGTTGGAAAAATGGAATAAGTCAAAATGGGAAAGGAGTTTCTCAATTTTTCAAGTATTATTCTTTAGAACAATACGAAAATACTTTAAGAAATATGAAGTATTCAGAAAATATTCCATCTACTCTATGGGATACCAAAAACCCATTTGAAACTTATACTTTTAAAGCAGACCAAAAATTTGCCGATGTATTAAGCATAGAAAGCGAAATTTTGGAAGTTGATTTTAACAAATTATACAAAGATATAGATTTTGCGGAAACAATATCTAATCTTAAGGGATTACCTATAAAGAGAATAACTAAAACAGGCGTATTATTAGACGGCGAAAACAAAGAGATGAAAACTAATTATAAAGATATGGCGAATTCTGAAAAGATTGAATTTATAAGACTGTTAAAACCCTTACTTTGGTGGGGCGAATAACAGATATAGGAGATATAAAGAACAATGATTAGTAGAATAAATAAGATAAAAGATTTTGGGGGTTTTAAAAACTTTGAAAATAATGGCGAAGTTCCAGAGTTTAAGAAATTCAATCTTATTTATGGCTGGAATTATTCAGGCAAAACTATGCTTTCAAGAGTGTTTAGATGTTTAGAAAAGAGCGAAAAGCACCGTGATTACGCAGACGCAAAATTTGAACTCGAAATATCAGGGAAGAAATATGACAATAATTTTTCATCGCCGAAACCCAATATCCGCGTTTTCAATTCCGATTTCATGAAGGAAAATCTAAAGTGGGATATAGATGATATTATTGAACCCATAATACTTATGCTAGGCGAAGAAAACATTAAACTGCAAACAGAGTTAAGAAAAAAAGAAGAAACATTAATAAAAATCCGCGAAGAAAATGGAAGAAACAAAAAAGACATAGATAAGGCAGCTACATATAAAGCAAAAGAAATTAAAAGTATACTAAGTTTAAGCAATTTTGACAAGAAATATTTGGAAAAAATTATTGAAAAGGTAAAAAACGATACTTCAGGATATATTTTAAAAACTGATTTTGATAAATATAAAACGCGAGCGCTGTCAACAGAACAAAAACCGATTATTGAGAATATAACATTTAATATTAAAGATCTGGAAATACTAAGAGAAAAATCTGAAGAAAAATTATACCGGCAAATATCTTCTAATAAAATTGAAGAATTACTTAAAGATCCACAAATTAACAGTTGGGTAGAAACAGGCAAAAATCTGCATGAGGTAAAACAGTTTGTGAATTTTGCGGAAACCCGCTGCCAATAGATCTGCTGCCTAAATTAAATGAACACTTTTCTAGAGATTATGAGTTATTAAAAAATGATATTGAAACACTGCTGGAAGAATTAAATATCTTTGAAATAAAATTAAATTCTTTGCCTGAGGAAATTGCTTTTTATACAGATATTCAACCAGATTTTAAAAAAGCCAAACCTATTCTTGAAAAAGAAATTCATAATTTTAACGATGCTGTAGAGATTTAAAAACAAAGCAAGAAAAACCTTTTGATAAATTAGAAGTTACTCGATTTGTAAATAACACAAAAGAATTAGAAAAAGCTTTAGCAGACTTCAACGCTATCATAAGAAAAAATAATGATAGAACAGATAATTTTGAGAGAGAGAAAAATGCCGCAATTGCAAAATTAAAAGAGCATTTTGCAGCAGAGTTTGAAAAGATAGAAAAGTATTCTGAAAGGCAAATGCTATTAGAAAGTGAACGAACAAAAATTGAGAAAGATAAAGAAGAAATCGGCAAAATAAAAGCACAGTTAGATGAAAGTGGTAAAGGCGCTGAAAAAGTAAATGAATACTTAAAAATATTTTTTGAAAAAGACAATATTAAGATTGAACCAACAGAGGATAAAAAGTTTAAGCTGGTTCGCGGAACGGAAATAGCAAAGAATTTAAGTGAAGGAGAGAAAACAGCAATTTCATTCGCCTATTTTGCGGCGAAACTTGAAGAACAAAATAACAATATAGCTGATACAATAGTTTATATTGACGATCCGGTTTCAAGTTTGGATTCAAATCATTTGTTCAATATTTATTCTTTTATAAGAGATATATTTTATGAGTACAAAAATAAAAAACATATTTGCAAATGCAAGCAGTTATTTATTTCAACACATAATATTGAATTTTATAATTTATTTTGCGATTGGTCTGAAAAGCAAGGGTATTTAATTAAAAGAATAAAAAAATCACATTGTGACGAATCTATATTAACTAAAAGCGAGGATGTGATTGAGAAATATAAGTCTGAATATGTTTATTTATTCTCATTGATAAATAAATTTAATAACGATCCCGAGCCAAAAGACACTTTTGAACATCTATATTATTTACCTAATGTCTTAAGGAGGTTTGTTGAAACATATTTGAGTTTTAAATATTTGTCCCGTAAAAGTATTGAGGAGAACATTCATGATTTGATTTCTAATCGGGTTGATTGTGAAAGAGCAAGAAAATTTATGCATTATCACAGTCATAGTTTGACGATCAATAACTTAATAGGATTCCCGGATTTAGCCGAAAGTACTGATATAATAAAAGCCGTGAAAAAAGATGATTCAACGCACTATAATTCATTAGTTAAAGCAGTAAATAATATAACTAGAGAAAAAAATAATGAAAATCACTCTTGAAAAGATTTTAGAACAGATAGATTATGCCCAGTTGAACAATTGGCAGCTTCCTAGTATTTCTTGTTTTTCTGAAAATAAAAATTTAGAGGGGTTTCCATATCAAAAACAAGCGCTTAAAAATATAACAAAAGCGCTTTATTTGTCTTTTAAAACTTTTCAAAACGGCAATGCAAGTCCCGATAAACAAACTCTCCATACAAAATCGGACTTAAAGACAAAGCCTTTGCTGTACGTAAATTTACAAACAATAAAGATAAAAGCATAGGCAATACAAGCGGCAGATTTAAGTTTTTTCAAAATTATTCAAAAGATTATAAAGTTTTAGGGGGAGGAACTGAAGAATATGTCGCAGATGCCGCTTTTTTAAACAGGGCTTGTTTTTGGATGTCGACAGGTTCGGGGAAAAGTATTGTTTTGATAAAAACTATTGAACTTTTAGATTATTTACAGAAACAAAAACTTATCCCGAGAAAAGAAATAATGCTGCTTCCAAGAGAAGACTTGATAAAACAGTTTAAAAGAGAAATAGAAGAATTCAACAAAAGCAGAGAAAGAAAAATTGAACTTATAAATCTCATAAACTATGAGGATGATAAACAAGGCTTTAATTACGACCATTCCATAAAGGTTTATTATAGAAGCGATTTGTTAAGAGATGAGCGCAAAGAAAGTATTTTAGACTACAGAAATTACGATAACGAAGGAAACTGGTATATATTTCTAGATGAAGCGCATCGCGGAGAAAAAGAAAATTCTTCAGCGCAAAATTATGTTTCTGTTTTATCAAGAAACGGGTTTTTATTTAATTTCTCTGCAACTTTTACGGAGAATATAGATTACTCGACAACTTGTTTTAATTTTAATCTTGAAAAATTTATCTCAGAAGGCTACGGAAAAAACTTATATTTAAGTCATGCTTGTTTTACTTTTGCAGCCGAAAAAAACGAATTAAGCGAGATAGAAAAACAGCAACAAGTCTTAAAATCTTTACTAGCTTTTACTTTAATCAAGAAATCAAAAAAACAAGGATATTATCACGATCCTCTGCTTATAACTCTAGTAAATTCAATAAATACAGCCGACTCTGACTTACTTTTATTTTTTAAGAAGATAGAAGAGATAGCAACCGACAGTATCGCATATCAAATTTTTGATAAAGCAAAAGACGAGTTTGAACAAGAATTATCAGACAACAAAAAATATATATTTGGGCAAGAAAAATTTTCTTTTGATAAAGAATTATTTGACAAAATTATTCTTAAGGATTTGTTAGAAAATATTTTTAATACTAAAAAGCCCGGCAAAATTGAACTTTTAGAAGGCGAAAAGGAGAAAGAAATAGTATTAAAATTAGAAACAACAGATAAACCGTTTGCGCTCATTAAAATAGGCGATGCTAAGAAATTTCAAAGGGAAAAATTAGGCGGTAATTATCAATATGTAACTTCTCCTGAAAAAAAGACTGTATTTCAAGGGATAAATGATAATGAGGATATAAATCTTTTGCTTGGAAGCCGTAGTTTTTATGAGGGCTGGGACAGTAATAGACCGAATGTAATAAATATGATAAATATCGGCGGAAAAGAGGCTAAAAAGTTTGTTTTACAAAGCATAGGACGAGGCGTTAGAATAGAGCCTGTGAAAGGCAAAAGAAAGAGATTACCTGAAAATGATACAAATAAAAATAGACTTTTAGAAACGCTTTTTATTTTTGCAACCGATAAGAATTCTATAGCCAGCATTTTTGAAACAATTGAAGAACAGAAAACAAAAGACGAAGAGTTAAAAGGTATTTTTAAAAACACTCCTCATTATGAGGAAGAAGCGCCAAGAAATAATTTTGCAAAGTTTAATATTTCAGAGCAAACAAAAGAAAACATTAGAGAATATATTAAAGAATTCAATAAAAACCTTTTATTATTATCTTTAGAAAATCTCAATCTTTTACTTGAGAAAATTGACGACGATAATTTTTTTCAAATAAAAGAGGATAATGTTTATAATGATATGGATTTTTTGTTTAACAAATTGATTTCTCATACTGCTGTAAAAAATAAAAAATTTTCTGGACTTAAAAAACTTGAGGACGAAATAATACATTTTAAGCATATAAAAATATCTAATTTAGAAACTGAAAATGTTGAATTGTTAAACTCAGAAATTGAAGATGTAAAAATAGGCAAAAAGAAAGAGGCTGAATTTAGAGAATTAAAAATAAAAAATATAGCGAAACATTATTATTTGCCATTAATTTATTCAAGAAAAGAAAAAATAGATTATATAAACCATATAATTAATAGTAAATGAGAGCGAAGTGAAATTTATTCAGGCTCTTGAAAAATATATAAGTCGAGAAAATATATCATCAGAATGGATGTTTAGCAAAATAGACGAAACTTTGGACGAAAAAATTGGAATACCGTATTTTTACAGAAAAGATAACAGATACAGAAAATTTTCCCCTGATTTCATCTTTTGGATTAAAAAAGGGAATAATTATAAAATTATATTCATAGATCCTAAAGGAACAAGCCATGCCGATTATGAGAACAAGGTTGATGATTTTGAAAAGTTGTTCCTCAGTCTCAACACTCCCTATCCCTATAAAGGACTAAATATTGAGTTTGATTTAAGGCTTTATACTGATGATACCAATAAATCCCATAGGGGGGGGGGGGGGGGAATATAAGACATATTGGCATACTAATGGAGATTTTTCTTTTCTGAAGTAAAACCTTTTAGGGGCAAGCTATAAGATTCTTTGATTAGCGGAACTCACAATAATTTCACTGAAAGCAAACATCAAAAATAAGCAAAATATATACGCATATTAATGGTTACTTTGTAAAAGTTTATATGCTTGTAACAATAAACTTCCTACTCTATTATAAGAATTTAAAAATCAAATTTAACAGGTATTAAATATGTTTGTAGCATTGAGAAACTTCTCATAAACAGCGGGAGAAATTTTCCTGCCGGCGAAATAAGTTTTTCTGGTATTATTTCTGCAACAGAAAGGCACATTTTTATAACGCGATTAAACAGAGAATAACGACTAAAGGCATAAATCTGATATTTTATGGTTCATATATTTCCCCATTTTTTGTTTCAATATATAAATTAGTTCTTTCAACTGCATATATTTTCCCGGAATTGTCTTGATTCCCCAGCAGTTTTTTTAAAACCGCTTCAGGTCTTACAGATTTGCCGCTGCTAAAACGAAGCTGTAATTTTAAAACGCTGTTTTCATTTTTGAAAGATTTTATTAAAGGTTTAGCATCGATCTCAACGGTTTTCCCTTTTTTCGTTTTCTCCACTATAATTAAACCTTGAGATAAAAATTTATCGATTTTTTCCTGAGCGATATCTGCATTTTTTATTTTATACTCTGAAATGTTTGACGAAATGTTTATAGCCGGAAAATTTAAAGGTACTTTTTTTACGTCGAGTAATCTAAATCCATCCGGCAGCGCTTTTGAAAATTCCAGCTTAACATTTTCAATATTCACTTTCTGCGTAAAATATAATTCCATATATTCGCTTGAACTTTCTTGACCTACAGAAAGCGGCGGTCCGTAAGATGATTTAACCTGAGGACTGAAACCCGCAGTAAATGCTACGGGAAGTCCAGAACGTCTTGCGGTTCTGCGGAATACTTCAACCTGTTCTAAATGAGACACGAATCTGACGGCGCCTTTTTTTGAAAAACGAAGTCTTAAGCGCATAACGGGGGCGTCAGTCGGAATTTTAATCTCCGCATAATTTTCAGGCAGAATGCACTGTGCTTCATAAGATTGTATCGCCGCAATATCGACTGTTTCATTTATGCCTTTAGTGTATTCCTTATACAGCGCTTCTTTTGACATACCGAAATTCAGATGCTCCCACGGCAGAATTTCGTCATATTTTATATTTCTGTACACATAAAAATTTAAATCAATTCCGCTTTCAGCGAGAGCCTCGTCCCATATATCACTGACAAACTTGTCAGTCCACTGGTCGAATCTCGCACCTTTCTGCCATGCTTTATAAATTACAGATGAAAGCCGCCTGTCACCTTTTGCAATTAAAGCCTCTAAGATACCCGCTCTGCGATTATGCGTTTTTACATTTGCCGGAAGTAGTTTATTTAAAAGATTAATTTTTCGTTTTATTTCGTCCGCGCCTGCCATCGGCGCCCATTGAAAGGCTGTCTGTGCTTTCGGGACAAAAGGCGAAACAGTAATATTAAAATTTAAATCCTTTGCTTTTTTTCTAACAAGTTTTACGAGGCGTTCTATACCCGCTATATCTTCATCGGCTTCCGTAGGGAGACCTATCATAAAATAAAGTTTTATAACTTTCCATCCCATAGCGCTTGCGGTAAGCAGAGTTTCAACTATTTGTTTTTCAGAAAGATATTTACCTATTACATTACGCATTCTCTCCGTGCCTGCTTCAGGCGCAAAGGTGAGTGTAGGTCTTTTGCTTGTGTTGACATAACGTGCGGCTTTAAGAGAATGTTTGTTGCATCTTAAAGACGGCAGCGAAATGCTGAGATTTGATTTGCCGCACAAATTGTTTGTTTCAATTAACAACTCGTCTAAATTTTTATAGTCGCTGCACGAAAGAGACGAAAAAGAAATTTCTTCAAAACCTGTAGATTGTATACCCTTTTTTATGAGATCAAGCAGTTTTTCAGGAGGTCTCTGCCTCCATGGATGGTAATATTTTGACGCCTGACAGAAACGGCATTGTCCGGGACATCCTCTTGCCACTTCAATGTTCAATCTGTCATGCACAGTCTTTACAAAAGGGATTATTTTTTTTTCCGGGAAATACGCATTTTCAAGGTTTAAAATTCTTTTTTTAACAACCGGCTTTATATCTTCTGATACGGGGATTACAGATTTTACAGTATTATCGTCATTATATTTGACATTATAAAACGACGGCGCATATACGCCGTCTATTTTTGACAAATTTTTTAAAGTTTCTAATCTTGAAAGCCCGGCTTTCTTAGATTCTTTACATACGCTTATTATATTTTCTATCGCTTCTTCGCCGTCGCCTAAAACAAACATATCAAAAAAATCGCAGAAAGGTTCGGGATTAGTCAGAGCGGGCCCGCCGGCGATTATTAGCGGTTCGTCGTCTTTTCTGTCTTTTGAAAATATGGAAATGCCCGATAAGTCAAGAATATTGACAATGTTTGTCGCAACAAGTTCGCACTGAATTGTAAAGCCCAGAATATCAAAACTCTTTAAATCGCTGCCGGATTCCAGCGAGAAAAGACTAAGTTTTTTTTCTTTTAAAAGCAACTCTAAGTCGATGTCCGGAGCAAACGCTCTCTCGCAACGGGCAAGCTTTTTTTCATTAATTAAATGATAAAGGATTTCAATTCCGAGATTAGAGGCGCCGACTTCGTAAATATCAGGAAAACATAAGACTACCGAAAAATCCGCAGACATATCGGCGGGATGCGAATTTAACTCGCTATTTATATATCTTGCGGGTTTTTTCACAATATTTAATATTTCGTTAATTTTGGACAGTTTTTTCATAAGTTGCGTATAACAGCTACTTTTCTCTCGTACTTTCCAGCAGTTTTCCATCGTTGTATTTTCTTTCATTTTTCCTCTTTTTATGCTCCCTTTTTTAACTACAGGGACGGGGAAAGGGAACCTAACCTGTCTCTAAACTCTTAGCTTTTATTCCTTTGCTTATTATTTATTCGAGGAAAATCAAGCTGAAAAGTATATCCGATAGTAGGCAATAACAAAAAAAATGATGTGCCCCCAATTAAAATGATAGTTAAATATTTTGTCGGACATCATACCAAAAACCAATCAGTATAAAATTGAATATATGCCTCTCTGAGATATCTTTTTTTTGTTTTTCTGGAAACTCAGTATAATTATACACAATTTGCACCCAAAACAAATCTTTCTTTACTTTACGTTTCAATGTATTTTGGCAGTATTTGTGAAGACTGACTGTCAAATAATATAAAAGTCCGCAATAAAAACCTAAGGATGGATATATAAAAAACTTGTTAATTTTTATGTTATAATATTAATATCGCAAAACTTCCAGGCGGTTTTAAATGCACGAGTATCACTTACTTGAAATTATGGCAGTAGGCTTTACCCTTGCTCTTGCATTTGGTTTTATAACGCAAAAACTTGGACTTTCTTCCATTGTCGGATATCTTTTAGCAGGATTTTTTATAGGTCCCGCTTCTCCCGGATTTGTTGCAAATTACGGTTTAGCATCCCAGCTTTCAGAAGCCGGCGTCATTCTTTTGATGTTCGGCGTAGGATTACATTTTAAAACAGAAGATCTTGTAGCGGTCAAAGGTGTCGCTATTCCGGGGGCTATCATACAAAGTGCTATTGCAACTGTCTGCGGAATATTGACTGGCACTGCTTTAGGACTTGATTTAAAATCAGCGCTTATACTCGGTTTTGGTCTCGCCGTAGCAAGCACTGTCGTGCTTTTAAGAGTTTTAAACGATAATGATATTGTCGGCACCGTACACGGGCACGTAGCTATCGGATGGCTTATTGTAGAAGACATTTTAACCGTATTAATACTTGTCGCTCTTCCCAGTCTTATTATAATATTGTCCAATACGAGAAATGTAGTAGGAAGCATTGAAATACTTAAGGCAATAGGAATTGCTCTAGCGCGCCTTGTTTTATTGTGGATTTTGGTTATGAAAGTCGGAGGACGGTTTGTTCCGTGGCTTTTGTCAAAAATTGTAAAGGTCCGTTCGGAAGAACTTTTTACGCTTACGGTTTTGGTTATAGCTTTTTTAACGGCAGTTCTCGCGGCTGTAGTGTTTCAGGCATCGTTTGCGCTGGGCGCATTTTTGGGCGGCATGGTTGTAGGGAAAAGTAAACTAAGCCATCAGGCAGGTGCTGATATTCTTCCGTTAAGAGATGCCTTTGCAGTTTTATTTTTCCTTGCGGTCGGCATGCTTTTTGACTTCAAATTTGTAGTTGAATATCCCCAGCTTATATGCGTATGTCTTGTCATTGTTTTGCTTGTAAAACCTCTAACCGCTGTATTTGCGGTTTCAGTTTTAGGCTACTCCGTAAAAACCGCCCTCACGGTTGCCTCGGGACTTGCACAAGTCGGAGAATTCTCATTTATACTGGCTCAGGAAGCGAAGAGGTTAAATCTTGCCGGAGATATTGTTTACAATACGATAGTCGTATGTTCTATCGTATCAATAACTTTAAATCCGTTGTTATTTAAAAAAGTTCCGCCAATTGAAAAATTTCTGCATTCCAGAAAAAAACTGTGGAATATTTTGAATTTTGTAGCCGACAGAAGAATAAATAAAAGCAACAGAAGTAAGGAGATTGCGAAGAATTTGCTTCCCACCGAAGAATATCTTGCCCAAAAAACAAGTATAATAGTGGGCTACGGACCTACCGGTAAAAAGGTTACGGATGCGTTGATAGAATATGGTGTAAAACCTATTGTTGTTGAAATAAATATCGATACGGTTAACAGTTTGAGTTCGCAGGGACAAACGGTAATTTACGGGGATTCGGCAAAAAAAGATATTTTACTTGCAGCGGGCATAAAAAGCGCGGACTATTTAATTATTACAGTCCCTTCTTTACAGGTGACGTTAGAAACCGCTTTGCTTGCGTCTGCCTTAAACTCAAAAACACGCATACTTGTAAGAGCGCACTTCCTTGACAGTAAAGAAACCTTAAAACAAGCAGGCATATCGGGAATAGTTTTTGAAGAAGAAGAAGTTTCAAATGCCCTGACTTCTTTACTGCTTGATGATTTAGAAAAGCAGAGTTTGCTTGCGACAGCTTCGGAACTTATTAATCAGTCAGTCAACGAAGAACGGAAATAAGCAGTAAAAAAATATGCATTTGCGTTAGAAGCTGATTTTTATTTGACATGACGTGGACTGGAAATAACTTTATCAGGAAATTTACAATTTACTTTTTCTTTTTTTCGGATTTATGCAGTTGCGATTTAAGTTTTTCTATTTCGTTTTTAAGATTATCGGTCTCTTTACGCGTTATAAAACCAATTTTATTGACTGTCGTTTTTACAGTTTTATTAATTTTTTTTGATAATTCATTTTTTGTCGTTTCAGCGTGTTTTATAGTTTTGTCAACAAACTTTTTGCCTTCGTCGGCTTCCCTTTTGTTATTTTCAACAAATTTTTTTGCCGCTTCTTCTACTTTCTTTTTGCCCTTTAATGCTAATCCTATACCTGTATAAAACACTCTTTTCAAGTCTGCCATGATTTCTCCCTTTGTCATAAGCTGACATATTGCAAAATTACCAGAAATAAATAAAGCTTTAATTTTTATTTTTCAATTTTGCTATTCTTTTTAAAAAATTTTCAATATTATACAAAAATATTTAAGTTTTACCATGTTTGTAGCCTTATAATATTGAGGTGACGAAATCCCCGAAATATCTAGTCTTTTATTTTTCTTTTCCGGGATTGTCAAAATCTTCGCTTTTTTAGATGGCAACGGCGCTCAATATGCTTTCAGTTTTTCCAGCAGGATTTTATTGACAAGCTGTGGGTTTGCCTTTCCTTTTGACTTTTTCATCACAAGACCGACAATTGCTCCGATTGCTCTTTCTTTTCCTGACTTAAATTCTGCAACAGCTTTAGGACTTTCAGAAATAGCTTCTTCGCATATTCTTAAAATAGCTGACTCGTCAGAAATCTGCACAAGTCCTTTTTCTTTTACTATTTTTTCAGGCTCTATTGATTTTTCATACATTTCTTCAAAAACGGTTTTCGCAATTTTCCCCGAAATGGTTCCGTTTAAGATAAGAGAAACCAATTTTGCCAAATTTTGACTTGAAATGTGAGTTTCCGCAATACAGGTTTTTGAAGCGTTAAGTTTTGCGTTCAATTCCGTAGAAATCCAGTTTGCAAGAAGCTTAGCCGCAACGACAAAATTTCCGGATAAGCTGTCGGATTTTTGATTTTTTAAAGCGTTTAATGCTTCTTCATAATAATCTGCAATCATTCTAGTTGAAGTTAAATAATCCGCATCGTATTCCGATATTCCGTAATCTTTTATAAATCTCGCTTTTCTTGCTCGCGGTAGTTCCAGAATCTGTTTTTGCAATTCTTCAATAAAAGAGTCCGGTAAATTAAAAGGAAGCAGATCCGGCTCAGGAAAATATCTGTAATCTAAAGCACTTTCTTTTGAACGCATTGATTTTGTTATTCCCTCTTCCGCTTTCCAAAGTCTTGTCTCCTGCGTAAGTTTGCCGCCGGAATTAAGAACTTCTTTTTGTCTTTCAACTTCATAGGCTATCGCATCTCTTACGCCTGATATTGAATTCATATTTTTAATTTCAACTCTCGTTCCAAGCTCTTTCTGTCCTACAGGACGTATGCTTACGTTTACGTCGCAACGCATTTTACCCTCTTCCATATTGCACTCTGAAGTTCCCAAATATTCGACAATATTTTTGAGTTCTTTTAAAAATTCTAACGCTTCATGCTGAGAAATAATCTCCGGCTCTGTGACAAGTTCCATTAATCCTACGCCGGCTCTGTTTAAATCAAGAAGAGAATAATCAAGTTTTTTGTTGCCTATTTCATGGACAAGTTTTCCGGCATCTTCTTCAAGATGTATTCTTGTTATGTTTATAATCTTTTCTTTCCCATCGATGGTTATCGCAAGTTTTCCTCTAGAACACAAAGGCGGTTCGGACTGGGTTATCTGATAGTTTTTGGGGACATCGGGATAAAAATACTGTTTTCTCGCAAAAGTACACCGTTTATTTATACTGAAGTTCAGTGCAAGCCCTGTTTTAACTACAGCTTCAACTGCTTTTTTATTTAATATTGGAATTGCTCCTGGCTGGGACGTGCATATTATGCACGTATTTGAATTTGGTTCGGCACCGAACCGTGTAGAGCATTCGCAAAAAACCTTTGATTTTGTGTTGATCTGCATGTGGACTTCAAGTCCTACTACTGTTTCATAATCAGCCATTGTTTTTTACCTTTTGTAGTTGTCTATATTTTTAAACCTAATCAAAATGCAGCTTATGCTTACTTCTCCCAAACTATATGCCAGTTTATAACATTGTTTTTTTCTGATGATAACTAAAATCCTCTAATTTTTTTGTTTAACCGCTCTTGAATCGTGTCTGTAAACTCTCTTTTGTCCTTTGTCAGAATCACTGAAAGTTCTGTCAGTAAGTTTTTTATACTTCGCAGTCAGTCAACAGCTAAATTTCCAACCGCCGCTCGTCCAATCCGCAAAATCTTTTTTTGTTATATCTGCGCCAACACTTTTTTGTCCGACTTTATTTTTATCTAAAGGAACATTCAGTATCAAACGTTCGCTGTTTTTTGCCCGATAATAACAATTTTTCTACCATTTTTCAATAAAAATTAAATAATCGTCATAACTTAAAACATCATTGTTTGAATTACACTCAATCCTGATATTATTAATGCGGTGGTGAAGTAACAATTAAGTCACAGAAATTGCTTTTAAAATTATCTAGATTAAAAACATCATCTTTATATAAAACGACATTATTAAATTTAAAAAAACAGTCTCATTTTATAGCTGTTCCTTTCTGTCTTAAATAAGCGACAACTAAGTCTACTGTTCATGTTTTTGCTTCATAAATTTTTATAAGATTTTTTAAAGACGGAGGGGGAGATATCTGACAGTTCTCTAGAACATCGGGGATAAAATGGGAGCGTATAAGTTTTTCAGCCGCGTCAGCTCAGAAGTTAAAATCTTTGCTAAAGGTTTGGATATTTATTTATATCAAAACCCGATATTCTTTCAAAAGCATCAGCAATCTGAAAGAGTTTTGCATCAGAAAAGCGTGATCCCATAAAATGCACTCCCATCGGCATGCCTGAACTTGTAAAAGTGCACGGAACAGTAATACCAGGAAGTCCCGCAAGATTTGCTGCCGTAAGGAAAATATCGCATTCTTCCGAAAGCTTTTCGCCAAATTTTACAGGCATCTGCAAAGTTGCCGGCGAAAATATAAAATCACACTTCTTATATGCATCGGTTATCTGATTTATGAGAAGAGTTCTGACTCTTTGAGCCTGATGATAACATCTGTAATAATTTTTTGCGCCTAAAACGTAAGTTCCAAACAATATTCTTTTCTTAACTTCATACCCGAGCGACTCCGCGCGGGATTTCGCATATTCGTCGTTTAGATTCCTGCCGTTTGACGATCTGTATCCGTAACGGATTCCGTCGAAAGTTGCAATATTTGCAGAAACTTCAGCGCACATTATGACTTCGTATAAGGCAGGAACATATTTGTAAGCTGGAACGTCAATTTCTACAGTTGCGGCTCCTTCAAGTTTGAGTTTATTTACAGCTTCGCCGAAGTATTTTGTAATTTCCTCATCTGCCTTATAGTTTGAAAGCTGTTTGGGTATGCCTATTCTCACAGTTTTCAATATATCCGGATTGTAAATACCATGCGCATAATTAGTTTGTTCTCCCGTCTCGCAGACCGGATCTCTATAGTCTCCGACTGCTATAAAGCTTGTAAGCAGAGAAGCGTCTTTTACGGTTTTTGAAAACACGCCTATTTGGTCAAAAGAAGACGCTAAAGCGCATGCGCCGTACCTGCTTATCAATCCGTAAGAGGGTTTATAACCTACTATGCCGCAAAAACCTGCAGGCTGTCTTATTGAACCGCCGGTATCAGAACCCAATGCAAAAGGCACCATTCCCGAACTTACGGCTGCCGCGCTGCCGCCTGAAGATCCGCCCGGAATATAGTCGATGTTCCATGGGTTTGCAGTTTTCTGATAAACCGACGTTTCCGTAGAACCGCCCATCGCAAACTCGTCCATATTTGTTCTCCCTACAAAAATTACGCCCGCTTCTTTAAGTTTTTCTATAACAGCGGCATCGTAAGGAGAAATATAATTTTCAAGATATTTAGAAGCGGAGGTCATACTCTCGCCTTTTATCATAATATTATCTTTTATGCCGATGGGGACTCCTTCAAGAGATCCGCATTCCGCTCCAGTTTTTATTTTGTCGTCACTTTGGGCAGCCTGTTTTAAAGAGCGTTCTTCATTCAATTTAAGAAACGCCTTTACTTTTGGATCAGTTTCTTTAATGCGTTTAAAACAGGCTTTGACAATTTCTATGCTTTTTATCTGGCCGGAACGAATTTTCGCACACAAATCTTTTACTCTGGTTTTTAAAATCTCATCCATACTCAAAACCACTTTTTCTTTTTAAAATATATGAGCATAGCTATTATGCCGACAAACATCAAACACACCGCAAAAATCCATAATTCTCTTTCTCCGAAAATTGAATACTCCGGGAACTTTATGTTCATTCCATAATATCCGGATATAATAAGAACAGGCATTAAAACCGTCGCTATTACCGTTAAAAATTTCATAGCTTCGGTAAGTCTTAACGTTACACTCGACATATAAACTTCAAGTAGGCTTACAACCGCCTGACTTCGCATCGTTATCGATTGATTCATTTTTGCGCACTGCGTATAAATATCGCGGAAATACACAAAATGCTCTTTTGAAATTAAATTGTTGTTTGGTCTTGTAAAATAAATATATGGCGTCTGTTGAGATTCGGCTATTTTTCTCATTGCAAAAATTACTTTTTTGATATTGAGTATTTCTTCCATATTTACAGTTTCCGGTTCTTCAAGAATATCATCTTCCAGATTTTCCATTTTATCGTCAATTTTTTCCAGAGTAAACTCGTAACTGGAAACAACTTTATTGAAAATATTGTAAAGCAGATTTTCAAGACTTTTCATTTCAATCTGCGGTCTTGTTTTTGCTTTTTCAAAAATGGTTTCAAGAAAAAACAGCTCTTCCGCATGCACGGTGACCACAAAGTCTTTACCTATAAAAATATCTAATTCGTAAATGCTGTCTTCAAATTCTTGAAAATAATGAGGTTTAAGCTGTATTCCATGCACAGCAGTAAAAATATAATTTCCAAATTCTTCTATTTTCGGATATTGAGGAAATAGACAGTCCTCAATTGACATCTCGTGAAATTTAAACGATTCTGAAAGGATCAGTGTCTCTTCCTGTTCTAACTCGTGGTTTTCTAAATAGATGTCGATCCATATGAGATTGGGTTTTTTATTCTTATAATCTTCCGAAATTTTTAATGCTTTATACTTGGTAGTAACTGTGCCGTTAATAGAATAAATTGCTTTTATCATAATAAAACACATCCTGTATTTGCATTAAGTTAAGATGCGCCCGATATAACTTTTTTAATTTTATAAAAAGTTCCTTCTTTAGCAGGTGCACTGTCAAGCATTTGTTCTATAATTTCTTTAGGACAAGGTTTTACGACGTCCTCTCTCCAGACATTTCTTATCTTCGTAACATGAGTTGTAGGCTCTAAATCAGCTATGTCAGGTTCATGTAAAATTTCAATATAGTCAAACATCATGCTTAAATCTGCAAGATATTTTTCTTTTTCATCTTCTTTAATGTGTATTCTTGCAAGAAAAGCGGTAGTTTCAAGTTCTTCTTTTAGCATAAAAGCACCTCATTAGATCAGATTTAAGATTGTACAAAAATCAAAAATTTTTAACAATAAGTCTGTACAAGCAATATAGCGCGTCTTTCGTAGAAACATATCCTGTTCTAATAACAGCTTTTAAGGATAATAAACGAAACAAAAGACTATAACACTATCATTATTTTTTTAATTGCGTCTGACTTGAGAGAACAAACAAAATAATTATAGTACAGTTATAAAATGAATAGCGGTGTAAAAAAGCGAAAGAAAGGCAGAAAATCGCTAAAAGCAGATGATATAAAAATTGAGGTTAAGTGAAAATGCAGACTAAGTTTGAAACTTGGATACAGACATCGTGATATTGTTAGATGAGTGTATTTGTGTCTTTTTGTTGCTGAGATTTTATATGTGTGTTTTCCATTTTCTAAAGTACCAACTGGAAGCGATTAGTGGTGCAGAAAAAGTGAAAAAAAATAATAATGCTTTTAACAGTGGGATTAGTTGTGTTGACGTCTTGCGGAAAACCGATACAATTAAAATAAAAGAACGTTTGTTATCTGCCGCTATAATGCCCAGACGGATACCGCAGAAAAAGAACTTTTATGAAAGCGATAGAAATAAAGAAATAGTTCTTAGGGGATTGTCGCAAGTTTGGGAGTGTATGTGGGATGTAGCGATATTCCATAGAGCGGAAGGAAAACTGTGGGCAGTTCAGCAAGCCTTTGTTGCTATGGCAGTGGTATCGGGAATATTTTTAAGATGCTTGGAAGAAACTATATTGTTATATAGTGTTTGTTGATATACAGGTTGTATCGGAATTAGTGGAACTGAGTTACTATTATAGACAGTGATGATAATGATGAAAAAAATAGAATAAGCAAATATGGATAGTCTTTACGATAATAATCGAGCCACCGCTTTAACCTTTCCTGATTTTTTGACATTTGCATAGCCTCTCCTTACAATAAATGTAATATATTTATCGCTTTTTGTCAAATCATTCACAAATATAAAATAATTTTAATTAAATTAAGATTGACACATTTGATGTGTTTTAAACTATAATCGGGTTTATAGTTTATTGTCTGATTTGTATTAAAACGAGAAACCACCTCTTGAACGTCGATTTAAAGGAATAATCTTTTTTTCTGCTTACGGTCTCAAGCTGTTCCATCTAAAGCCCATTATTATCACCTATCTTTTCAAACACAAATTACAGGTAATGAAACTATAGCTAATAATTACCATGTCATTATTATACAATTTTTTTATTATGCCTCCTCACCGTTAAAGGCATTTTTAATCCGCCAATTTTTACCTATTTTAAAATTTTTAAACATTTCTTTACTCTGTTCCGCATTAAAATTATCTATTCCCTTTTTTATAGTATTCAACCCATGCTCTGAATAATCTTTACGAACTTTATCTGCTCTAAATAAGCTTAGCATAAGGCATTTCTAATTTGTTATACATTCTCTCAATATAATAGCGAGGCATTGATTACATATTTTTTTAGGGGGGGGGGCAGTATTGACGATGTTCTCTGTCAAGACTATCATAAAATACTTTATATTTTCGAGGAAGTTCTATATTATGTCTGAATTTCATTATCTTTCATTTTATGTACTTCTATCTAATGCTTTCCAAGTCCTGAGGACATGGCGCTACACGTTTGTTTTTATATTTTGTGTCAGGACCTGCATGAGCTAATATCCGCTGGTAGATATATCCGTCTTGCTTCAACATATATTTTGCCGTATATCCAAAACAATCCTTTTTTTCACAGTCAAAGAGTTTTGCGTGTCCTTTTCCTCACAAAATATATTCAAGTTCCTGTTTGTGTTTTGTTGCAACAAGTCAGAAGCTTTTTGAGCAAATGGAACTATTCTGAGATTTTTAAGTGCAAAGCCTGTACCTCTTCTCTGATATGCCTACTTCATATATTATTACGCTTATTGTTCTCTTTATTTTCTTTGTACACCCTGTTGAGATAAGAAAAAATGGAACAAAAAAAACAATATAAATACGAACTAGCTTTTTCATTGATTGATTACTGCCTTTTTACAGATGTAAAACCAGCAGCTTGGGAATATTACTATAAAAACTTTTTCACTTTTAGTTTAATAATATTTACCGTCGGCATATTTAGTTAAAACTTCAATTTTACAACTGGGAATGAACGAATCCGAAAACTCAGTCTTAACGTGTTGAGTCGTAATGTCTGTCCCTATTTAAGAACTGTAAAAAATTTTTGTTTTAGGTACATATATAAAAATATTTGCATGTTTTACAGTTAACTTTATCCTCTTCATCAAATTCAAAACTTTCCCCAGTATTTATTTCGTCAAGCAGAGACCTAACCGCATCAATGCATTTATCATATATTTCTTTTCTTTCAGGAAATTTAATAATTTCAGCTTTTTTTATATCGTAAATTCCGCATTCCAAAACGGCAAAACCTGTTTCTTTCTCAAATATATTTTTATACAATGGAAGTTGCATAGAACTTACTGCTTTTTTTATGTTTTGCCTGTCAAAATTATTTGACATCAGATCAAAATATTTGTTTGAAACAATGCTGCATGGAGCAGCGCCGGTTTTGTAATCAAATATCATATAATTTTCACCGTCCGTATCTATTCTGTCGATTCTACAGTTAAATTTATAAGTTTCTCCAGACGCTGTTTTAATATTTGAATAATATTTTTTCTCGCAGCCGTAAATATTTTTATAAGATCTTAGCCTTTCATAATGTAAAATGTTTTTCATTCTGTATAGTAAAACTTCTTTTATCATAAAAGCGTCTTCCCTGAATTTAAAATGCGGAGAATTATCAAAACTGTTCTCAAATTTTTTAAAATACTCTTTTTCAAATTCTAAAGTCTGCAGTTTTTTACTGTCAAGTTTTTCACATAGGGTGTCTTTTAAGAAACTGTGCACAAAATTTCCTATATCGACGGCGGAAAACTCTTGTCCCACTTTCGTTCTTTCATCAAGAATAAGTACGTGCATAAAGTAAAATTTAAGCTTGCAGCTTAAATAAGCATCAATTTTGCTGTGAGTGTAAGACATATTTTTAAGATATTCCCTAATCTTTTTGGTTTTTGCATATTTTCTTTTTGCAGGTTGCTTTGCCAAAAATTTAGGCAGAACAAATTTATTTATTTTTACGATATTAATGTCTTTATTTTCAAACTGCTTATTCCAAATAAGAGATTCGATAAATCTGCTCCTCTCATCTTTATCATTGTCAGGATAGATAAGATTTAAATTTTTTGCCCCTGAAATAAGCCTGTCAAAATGATACTGCTGTATTTCAAGTTCTTTCTTTGCTATTTCAATTCCTAAAGCGTACATTATATCTTTGGGTATAAGGGAATATTCTTTTTTTACGGCAGGTATTGCCGAATCTATCATGCCCGCTATGAAAACATTTTCAAATGAAAGGTTTCTTGATTCTAAGAGTCCTAAAATCTGCAGTCCTTTAAGAGGTGATCCCGGCAAAACTATTCTTTTATTTTTAATCAGTTTTTTAAAAGTGTTTAGAACATCTTCATTTTGAAATTTTGCTTGTGATACTTCTCCAAATTTCAGTTCTTTTGCTAAAGACAGCAACAGTTCTGTAGCTTCAGCATTTAATGAATAATTGGCAGCTACGCTTAAAGAATATATTTTCTTCAACAATTCAGACAAAATATAAGACAGATTATTGAGAGTTTCAATCTTTTCCCACGATGTGAAGAAAACGTCGAAAATCTCTTTTAACATTTTCATAATTTCTTCGGGGGCAGTATATTCCCAGACTTCGTTTACGGCAAGACTTATTTCGTCAATAATTTGTTTTTCACCGATAATTTCTTTAAAAGCGACAAACATTCTGCCGCTTAAGCAGTTTCCTGAATACTGGTTCAAAGCTTCCTCAATTTTGTAAACAGCAGTTCTTGATATTGAACTTTCTCCGAGAAATTCCATATTTTTTACAAGAGGGTTAGTCAATACTTTCATAACGTCTTTTGAATAGTAATATTCTCCTTTTCTTGAAAGCTGCGCTTCTATAATTGCGTTGAGCAAAGAAAAAACCGGCGTTTTTTCCGCAGGATATCCTGCGGAAACATTATATCGATCTGTAACTATTGAAATTTCAGATATTACAGATTGTAGCATTTTGGAATCCGGCACAATAACAGCCGTTTTATCTAAGTCATTTTCAGAATAACCGCTGATAAGATTTTTAAGCAGAGCGCCTTGAGACTGATCGTCAAAAGCAGAATATATATTTAATTTGTACTCATCTTTTTTATTTTCTATATCCGGCAACGGCTCACCAAACACAGAATATATTTGCATTAAAGCTTCGTATTTTTTGGGATTTCCATGAATGAATACGGTTAGTTTTCCAGCGTTGTAAATCTTCTTAAAAATTTCAATTTCGACTTTGTGAAGATAAAATGGCGACATTAATATTATTTCATCAAAATTCCCAGTCAGCAGGTTTGATTCTATCTCCGCAGCTTTTAAAAAACTGTGCCCCTTTGTAGTTTTTGATGATTTTTCCATGCTGTTGTAAAAACTCTTTCTTATTTTGAATATATTTTTTAACAGACTGTTGATATTTTCGGGAACATCGTAGCCTATTTCGGCGTTTGCTTTTACAGCTTTGAGCTTATCTTCGGAAACATTTTCCAAGTCCAGCTGTTCTATAAAAGACAAAATTTCAAAAGACCATTCCATAAAAGATGCAAAAGAAGTTTTATCTTTTAAAAGCTGAGGCGATTCATTTTTAACGGTTTCAAATATCATAAACGTCGCTTCAATATCCGAAATTTTTATAAGTTCCGTGTTGTCAAAAATAATTTCCTCAATAAATCCGTCATTTGTAAAGAATTCTGGAGAAAAAAAAGCTTTTTTCTGCTTTTCGGCAAGTTTCTTTTTAATAAACAAAAAAGGTCTTCGTCCTCCGCTGATCAAAGCAGTTTTTTTGTCTGATTTGGAAATATAGTCGGCTGTAAAATCTATTATGCTTTCATGAACGTCTATATTTAATATCTTTCCTGACATTTTGCGTTCCTATGTATATTTTAACGACAGACTGTTAATACTACTGCATGTTCGGTCAGTGAAATTGTTCTAGAATCCGGATGCTCGTTTCCGTAATAATGATGTAGCAGCGATCTGACAGCAGGAGCGGACAAATGATGAGATGGCAGAGTGCGAGCTTGACGAAAATGAATTTCCTGTTTACATTTTTAGATAATACCTTAACGTGGGGTAGCAAAGCAGACTGAAAAATTCTATCTCTTGTTTGTCATACATATAGATGGACTTTAACACTGAAACGTCTTTTCTTTTGTTTTTTCTGGATTTCTAAAACTATGCTTTCTAAAAATAACAATTACTTAAACGGTAAACTCTCCGCCGTTTTTAAAGTAGTAGCGTTTGTCGTTTCAATAATAAACAATCTGCGGTGTCAATATCTGCAATATAAGCCGATATCTTTTTGCCGGGATAAATTTCAGCAATGAGAGTGTTGCGATACTCCACCTGCTTTTTATTTTTTTCTTCTTTGTCGTTTGAAATTTGAAAATCTGCTGTTATAACTTCATCGTCAAGCACTATCAGCTTATCAATCCTGAAAGTTTCGCCTGCCGAATTTACGATTTTTTTTTCGTTGCAAATATATTTTTCGTCATGCATAAACAAATCTAGAATTTTTTTCGTTGCAAATAATCTGTTAAGTTTTTCTCTGCAAAATTTAACGTCTTCAAAGAAAAATTTTCTTTTTGTAATCCTGAGTGCATAACTGATACAGTCGTTTATATTTTTATTTTTTAATGACGTTATCTTTGACAAGGCATAACATATAATTGAATTTTTTTTACTGCTGTTGTTTATATCAAGCGTCGTTTTATCTGCGTTTTTTAAATATTTTTGTATATCTTTATATCCGGAGTCGAAAGAATCTTTGACAATGTTGTCTTTTCCGTTGTTGTCCTGAGCGTATGTTTGCTTAACGCCTGAAGTGAGAGCTTTGTTTCCCAGTAGTACCGGAATCTCATTATTTGAAATTCCGGATTTCGGAGGAACTATCGCGTAAAGTTCATATTCGGCTCTTGTCATTGAAACGTACGTCACATTGAGTTCAGACAATAAAGAACTTATCTTTTCTCTGTCGTATATTTCCTTAGCTTTGTGTGAAAACTTTGTAATGTTTTTCGATATGTTAAACAGTTTTATTTTATTGCCTGAGCTGTCAAAATACGGTTTTCTGTCGGGCTTTACTGAAAGTTTGAGAAAAGGAATTATCACTACAGGAAATTGAAGTCCTTTTGCTTTATGTACCGTCATAACTTTTATGCCGTTTCCGAGAGCGCTTTTTATATATAAAGATTCTTCATTGTCTTTTAAATCGTCGAAATATTCTAAAAAGTTTTTAATCCCCGAACCCTGTGTTTCAAAATCTTTTACGAGTTCCAAAAAACGCATTATAAACGCTCTGCTGTCAGAAAAATTATCAGTAACTTTAAACTTTTCAAGCGCTGCAAGAGTTAACTCATAGACAGGTGCGAAACCGTCTTTCACAAAAAAATCTTTAAAATATTTGTCCCACAGATTTTCATATCTGTCTTGGAAGGTTTTGTAAAAAGTTCCAGCTCTGTTTCTTTTGTTACAGGCAAAAATAAACTTTTCAAACTCAACGTTTTCAATACCTGAAATTTTACTGAAAATATCTCCAAGGATAAAAGAGGAGAAAGACAGCGCATCTATGGGAGAGTTAATAAACATAAGCAGTGATATGATCTGTTTTATTACGCTGTTGTTTCTTATATTTAAAGTCTGCGATGATTCTACGTCAAAATCGTTCTCCAAAAGCCATGAACTCACCGTAAGCACTTCATCGTTTGCTCTGCATAAAGTAGTTATGTCTTTGGGATTAAACCTTTCCGATACCTGAGCAACGCAGTTTATAAATCTTTGTTTTATTTTTTCTTTAACGTTTTCGCAGGTTTTATCTATTACGTCTATTTCAATATAACCGTAATTATGCTCTGCCGGCGTTTCCTGACGAAGGAAAGAATAAGTTTTGATAAACTTTGAAAAACCGCATTCAATATTTTTCTTTTTGTAAAATTCATTTAGAAATCTCTCGATATTTTCTTTTGAAAAAATATCGTTGTTAAAATCTACGATAGTCTTGCCGCTTCTAAAATTTTGGTTGAGGGTCTTTATGTTGACATCCGCAGAAAAAAATTCCCTTGACGGCGCATCAAAAATCTCGGGTTCCCCGCCCCTGAAAGCGTATATTGCTTGTTTTATGTCGCCGACGTAGAAAAACGTTCCTCCTTCGGCAAGACTTTCTTCCAGAAATCTTTTGATTCCTACCCACTGCACAAGGCTCGTATCCTGAAATTCATCAATTAAAAAATGCTTATATTTTTCTGATAATCTGTAATATACTTCGGGCATAACAGTGTTATCTTTTTCAAAAAAACCGACTGTTTTTTTATTTATTTCATTTAAAAATACAATGCCGTCTTTTTTTGACCGCAGGTCAAATTCAAATGCGACTTTTGAGTATATATATGAATAAACGCTGTAATAGTTTTCCATATAAAAATCGCATAGAGATTTAATATCTTTGTTTATTTCGCTCCAAAGCTCGTCTGCTTCGGCGTTAATTTTAGCGTCTTTTATGTATTTAATGGTTTCGTATGCGAATCTTACAGGAATATCCATTGAGAAAAATATTTTTCCGCCGGTGCTTAAAACTTTTTCAACAGCTTCCGAATAATATTTCTTTGCCTGAATATTGGGAAGAAGTACTGCAAATTTTTTGATTTTTCTGATAATTGCCGCACTTCTTGAAGCAATTTCGTTTCTGAAAGGTACTCCTTCGTACGGCATAATATCTTTTCCTGTATTTCCTGACTCTTTGAAAACTTTTTCAATTTCATTGTAGATATTGTTTTTAGGAAACCAACCGGAATCTTTCATTAAATACTGAGACAGATACTGCAATATAATGTTTCTCAGGTTTTCCGAGGTCCGCGCTTTTTGCAGAAAGATTTCTAAGGAAAATAAAAGATTGTCCGAATAATCTTGCTCTATAACAAAGTTCGGCGAAATATCAATGCTCATAGCGCAGGATTTTAAGATACGGTTTTTAAAACTGTCTATGGTGCTTATGTTAAAGTTATCGTAAAACTTAAAAATATCTTTTAAAACTGCGGCGCTTCTTTGGGCTATTTTGTCTTTTGTAAGTTCTAACTCGTCAAAAAAATCACCGGTATCCAAAGACAAAGCTGCTTTTTTAAGATAATCTATGACTCTGTACTTCATTTCTACAGCCGCTTTGTTAGTAAAAGTTACAGCTATTATATTTTTTATGCTGGTGTTATCGTTGGAACTGAGCAAAAGATAAAGATATCTTTTTGCAAGATTATATGTTTTGCCTGTTCCTGCGGATGCCAGCACTGAAATTATTTGAGATTTGTTCATAGGTTTTTGCGGTCTGCCGGCATTATTCGTACTAATATTCTCTTGCCACTTCTCTTTCAATATCTTTTTTCTTTAGCGCTTCTTTTTTATTATACGTTTTTTTGCCTTTTGCAAGACCTATAAGAAGTTTGATTTTACCTCTATTACCGATATAAACTTCCAAAGGAATAACAGTAAGTCCTTTTTCTTTAACTTTTGTGCGCATTTTGTTGATTTCCGATTTATGCATTAAAAGTTTTCGTTTTCTTTTGGCGTCATAATCGGCAATATGAGTTGATATCTGTTCATAGGAAGCTATAAACATATTTTCAGCGAAAGCTTCGCAGTCAGAAAAGCGCACAACACTGTCAACAAGACTTATATTAGACTGCCTTGCGGATTTTACTTCGTATCCCGATAATACAATTCCTGTTTCCAGCTTTTCAAGGATTTCATAATTATAATAAGCTTTTCTGTTTGATGAAAGTGTTTTTTTTTCCATTAAATTGTACATTATTGTAAGTTGTCAATCAGATTTTGGCGAAATTTTGCTTTAAGTGATATAAAATGCGCTGTAATTTAAGGACGGCAGAGTATTTTTAATTATGCTCTGCTTTGCTGTTGCTTAAGCGGATTTGTTCGGAACAGATATTTCCCCCCCCCCCGAGTTTAATGCAGAGATCAAATATCGGCCGGACTGCCTGCAGCCGACGATAGGAATTGAACCTATGACCCGCGGTTTACAAAACCGCTGCTCTACCAGCTGAGCTACGTCGGCGTGCCAGTGAGATATATAATATGGTTACGCTGCTGTGATTTTTCAGAGAATTTCATCCATTTTAAACGAGACGGTATTAGTTATTCAACAACGTTCTCGCTTTACCTGACCACACCGCATCTGTTTCCGGGAGGATGCGAGTATTGTTTATGTACTAAAAGATTATATGTGATAATATAGAAAATAATATAAAAAAAATTCGCTGATGTCAAAAATACATTGATAGAAATTTCCTATATGTGTGAATAATAGTATTATCTATAAAAATAATATATAAAATAAAAGAATTATAGTAATAGTTATTATACGCGGAAAAACAAATCCATTAAAAATAAACATTTCTCTTTTGTTTATGTGTGTTTTTATGATTTCATTGACAGCTTTAACCCTTTTATATGTCTATTTTGCAAGCAAACGCTTTGATTATGTCAAAACAAAAGTTGACAATAAGGTTATGCAGGTAGGACTGCTTCTTTTTAGAAATAGACTTAAAAAAGCAAAAATATGTTTGAAAAAGTGCAGGGAAACGACGAAAAGATTTGCTTGTCGCTTGCAATGAATAAATACAAAAAAGTCAATTTTGGGAGAGTGACTGGGGTGGAATTTCGGAGAGGGCGGACCTACGCTGACCCAGACGAACGCATTTGCTGCAATTCTATCGGGCACAGTTTAAAATAAAATGAATTATTCCGAGATTTCGCGTGAGACTGGTGCTCTTTATGAACAGTATAAATTTATGTGAAGCTACAAATGAAATAATATCGCATATTCATAAGCAAAGGCTAACACTTTCCAGATGTCCGTACAAAGGATGTATATTATATATTCAGTTTACAGGTTCATATTGTACTCGATATAGATATTCCGCGACAAGGAATTTCATTCGGGACTTGATATTGATATTGAAAATTATGTCTAATACTTTTATATTCCCTCCCGCCGGTGGCAAAATTATTTTTCCAGACTATCGGTCTAATAGTTATAAATCACGGGCGAGGAAGACAAATGAAAAAACTGAAATAGCTTTAATGGCATTAGTAATGATGTTGTTATCAGGATGCGGAGACATAATGTTTAGAAAGGAAGGGATTGTGATTGGATGGGCGGCGTGTGAGGCTTACCAAAAGACTGGAGAGATCACGATGTCTTCACCGATGTTTTTGAAATGTAGATGAAACGTTTTTTTTAAACAAAGCAAAATCCAGATGCTTCAGAGACACTGTAGACGTTATAGACGACAACTATTGGGACGTCGACAGATTATTATAGGGGGATTAATGAAGTCACCAGAAAGAAAAGCGATGGGTAAAATGTTAAGAGCTATGAAGGTTATAGAACCATTTACGCTCATCTTTCCAAGCAGCTTGTAGATTTATATATATCCAGAGGAACTATTGTCGCGAAAATGGGAAACACGGACAATTCAAATGATTCGCATCTGCACTACGAAGTTCATTTTAAAGAAAATCCTGTGAACCCTAAACCATATTTAATAAATTATTCTTTCGCCCAGTCTGAAAAGGAGTGCTATGTTCAATAAAAGATCAAAAAATCTGCTTGATGCAGTTGTGTGTGGAATGCGGTTTTGAAGGTACAATCAAAACCGAAAATGTAGGGGTGGGCATCGACGATAAAATTAAGTGCGACATGATGCTTGTGGTCGGTGACATAAAAACAGATATATTGACTATTGCGGAAGAAACATATTTTTACGGCAAATCTTCAATTATAACAAAAGAATATAGATAGCGGAGTGAAAAAGAAGTGATGAATTTCTTAAGAAAACATATTCGTATAATTTTTATTGTGACAATCGTTGCTTTTATTGGCAGCTCTTTTGCAGGAGTAGGGTATTATTTTTTCAGTTTTAAAAATGATTTTAAAACTTTCGTTGTTGTAAACGGCATCAAAGTACCTGAGAAACTATTTAATTCGGTCTATACGGACTTCCGTCAAATGATAAATGAACAGCTTTCTGATGCGGATTTAAAAGAACTTAAAACTAAAGTTATTTACTCTTTAGTGCAGGATGAAATTCTTTATCAGCAATCAAAACTTTACAGTATTGTGGTTACGGACGAGGAATTGAGAAACGATTTGCGGAATTCGGTAAAATTTGAAGACAACAATATTTTTAACATACGGAAATATCACGCATTTTTAGATTCTATACAAATGACGGCGAAAGAATATGAAACTATGCGGAGGAAACAAATTGCCGCAATTAAAGTTAAAATGTTTATTGCTTCTTGCGTAAAATTATGGAATTACGAACTGGAAAATGCTTTTAAACAAGAGCCTTCGATAACAGAAAATACTTTGATTCAGGCAAAGGTAAACTTTATTTTGAACGAGTGGTATTTAGATATTGTCAGAAATTCGAAAATAGCAGTCCCGAAATAACCGTTGGTGGGAATGATTTTTAGATAAGTCATGACTGGATTTCAATCTGATTTTAAATTTTTTTAATTCTGTAGCAAGTTTTTTGTAAGGAAGACCTATAATAATCTGTCGACGTCCCAATAGTTGTCGTCTATAACGTGCAATATCAATATCAAGTCCCGAAATAACCGGTGGTGGGAATGATTTTTAGATAAGTCATGACTGGATTTCAATCTGATTTTAAATTTTTTTAATTCTGTAGCAAGTTTTTTGTAAGGAAGAACTATAGCTGTGTAATAGTCGCCGTAAATTTTTTCTACAAAATTATCGCCGGTATCTTGAACGGCATAAGCGCCTGCTTTATCCATATGTTTTCCAAAAAGCTGCTTGAGCATATTTTCAGGCAGTTTTCTCATTTTTATGCAGGCGATATCATAAAAAACAGAGCATTTATCTTTCTGTATTACTGCAACGCCCGTATAAACTTTATGTATACTTCCGTTTAATTCCCTGATTATTTTTTCTGACTCTTTTTTGCTTTTCGGTTTCCCGATAATCTTTCCGTTTAAAACAACAACAGTATCCGCTGATAAAGTTAAAGCATCGGGGTATCTTTGCGCTACATGGCGGCCTTTTCTGTAAGCGAGTTCTTTTACTATATACGAAGGCTTTATAAGATTGATTTTTTCATCCGCACCGCTTGGAATGATTTTAAAAAATAAACCCCATTGTTTAAGAAGAGATATTCTGCGCACAGATGAGGATGCGAGTATAATTTGTTTATTTACGCGCATGGCTTCTGTGGGGCGGGCTAATCAGAGAGGTATTCAGCAAATATAATAGAACAGCTTTCTGCACATAAAGCCTGTTTTCCGCCTGCGTGAATATAGAGCTTTCGTACTTGTACATAATTTCTTCGGTAATTTCTTCTCCTCTTATTGCAGGAAGACAATGGAGAACAATACATTTTGAAGAAGCTTTTTTTAGCAGTTCGCTATTTACCTGGTAAGGCGCAAAAATCTTTTTTCTCTTTTTCTCTTCTGCTTCAAAGCCCATTGATGTCCATACATCCGTATATATTACATCGGCGTTTTTCGCATCATTGACGTCGCTTGTAATTTTAATTTCAGCGCCGGTTGACGAAGTATATTCCAGAGCCTTGTTTAATATCCTCTTTTTAGGCGAATATTCTTTGGGAGATATAAGCGTAAAATCAAATCCTAAAACGGCAGATATAGCAAGCAGCGAATTTGCGATATTATTACTATCGCCCGTGTAAACAATTTTAATCTTTTTTAAGGCTTCAACCGTTTTTATTTTATGGATCTCCATGACAGTCATAATATCTGCTAAGATTTGACAGGGATGTTCGTGATCTGTGAGACCGTTTATAACGGGAGCTGTAGAATATTTTGCAAATTCTTCTAGGTCGGAATGCTTAAAACTTCTTATCATAAGACCATCTAAATAACGCGACAAAACTATTGCCGTATCGTGTATGGATTCGCCTCTTTTGCGTTGGAGATTTTCCGTATTAAGAAAAACAGGTGTTCCGCCAAGCTGCAACATTGCCGCAGTAAAGGAAACCATTGTTCTTGTAGAAGGTTTCTCGAATATCAGTCCTAATATTTTCCCTTTAAAAACATCGAGATGTTTTCTATCGTTTTTAAGTTTAAATGCTTTATTTAATATCTCTTTTATTTCTTTTGTTGATAAATCATAAATTGATAATAAATCTTTTTTTGCCATATTTGTCTCTCCTGCGTACAAGTTTTTGCCCGTTACAATGAATTTTATCATAAATAATCATTATAAATCAACGAAAAATACTTTCCCACTCGGAGGATTAATATAGCTGAAATAGCAAAGCGGTACAAAGGAAATGGGTAACGGACTCTATCAGTTTTTTGATCAGCATAAATATTCCCACGCGATTGAATTCTTTTTTACGCTGGTTTTAACTGATTCCCTTGTTCGCGTGTTATCGTCCGCGTTTTTTTTCAGATTGTGGGGGTATAGGGGGGGGCTTAGGACTGGTTCATCTCTTGCTTGTTAGAAATTTATCAGATTGGCCTGTAGTAATATAGGTTTGGCTGACTGTTTGCTTCGTTTTGATTATCAATCTGGATTCTAGATTACAACAAATACAGGCTATTGCGACAAGTTTAGCAAGTTATGACGGACACACATGATATGTGATATCTTCTCCACAGCATTTCAACTAACGACCAGCAATGCCAATAAGATTGCAACTAAAAAATAATTTTTTATTCGGTTTTTGAGATAAACTGTGCTTGATTAGTTTAGTTAGTTTAAATGCTCATGCCGAAATCTCAACGTTAAGCTGTTTTCGAGTAATCGGGGCGACTGGACTTGAACCAGCGACCTCTCCCACCCCAAGGGAGTGCGCTAGCCAACTGCGCTACGCCCCGATTATGTCATCAGATTGTAAAGGAGTGGATTTTATACTGCAATTATGATTTTTGTATTATTTCTTTAAAAGTTTTAAAATGTGTTTAAGTTCTTCTTTTATATCTTTTAAAAGTTTAGAATCCGGCATATATTCCAAATCTAAATTTAAATTCGTCTGCAAATTTGTAAGTCTTTTACGCTTATCGCCGATTAAATATTTCTTAACACCTTCAATTGTATAGCGCTGATTATACAATAAATTTTTGATTTTAAAAACAAACTCCACTTCTTCTTTGCGGTAACTTCTTTGTCCGGAACTTTTTCTAATAGGACGCAAAAGCTTAAACTCGCTTTCCCAATACCGTAAGGTATGTTTTGGGACAAGCGTTATCTGCGAAACTTCCCCTATTGTAAAATATTCTTTATCAGGTATCGGCGGAATTTGAAACACTTATATTACCTGCATTACTTAAAAAATTTTTTTGACTGTTTAAACCTTATTTTTTTCATCGGGGCGATAAGAAGTTTTTCACATGTTCTGGGATTTCTTACACGTTTTGTTTTTGTTTCAAACATATTAAAACTTCCAAAGCCCGTTATAATAACTTTATCGCCGTTCTTTAAAGAATTCGACATTTCTTCAAAAACTTTATTTACAGCTTCTTCAGCTTCTTTTTTTGAACTTAGAATTCTTGACAATGCTATTGCTATATCGTTTTTTGTCATTTTTATCACCCCCGTTCCTTTTTCACACTTAACCAAAATTTTCTGCTGCGGCTGGCCGGGGAAAAGTAGGATAGTTATTCGTGACATGGACATCTTGTCATTAAATCGCTTACAGCTTTAAGAGGATTTTTACCCTCAAATAAGACTGCGTACACTTCATTTATTATAGGAAGTTCGATATTGAGTTTTTTCCCTATTTCATAAGCACTTATTGTGTTTTTTACGCCTTCGGCAACCATGCCGAGATTTTTTTCAGCTTCATCTAAAGTTTTACCTTCTCCTATAGCCTGTCCTATGGCACGATTTCTTGAATGTTTTGAAAAACAGGTAACCATTAAATCGCCCACTCCGGATAGTCCGTAAAAAGTCTGCTCTTTGCCGCCTAAAGCAATCCCAACTCTTGAAAGTTCTTTAAGACCTCTTGAAATAATTGCAGCTTTTGTATTGTCGCCGTATTTTAATCCATCTACTATTCCGGAAGCTACCGCAAAAACATTCTTTAATGCGGATCCGATTTCAACTCCTATGATATCGTTTTGATTATAGATCCTGAAATATTCATTCATAAAAATCATTCTGCATCTTTCTGCAGTTTCAAGATTTAACGCTGTTGATGTAACTGTAGTAGGTATTTTTCTGCATACTTCCTCAGCATGGCTCGGTCCTGAAAGAACTGCAATATTTCTGTAAACTCCCTTAAAAATTTCGTCTATTACTTCAGACATTCTCAAAAGAGTTTTATTTTCTATGCCTTTTGTCGCGCTGATTATAAGTTTTCCGTCAAGCAATATTCCGTTATTTTTTAGATGCAGGCACAACGATCTCACATACTGCGAAGGGATTACAAACAAAACGGCTTCGCTGTTTTTTAAGCTTTTTATGCTGTTTGTCACAACCAGCGCTGAAGGTAAGTTAGTGCCTGCATTAAACGGTTTTATTTTTCTGTCCTGTAAGTCCTTTGCCCTTTTTGCATCAAATTCCCAGAGAGTAACATCATGTCCATTTTCAAATAAAAGAGCAGCAAGCGTTGCTCCCCACGAACCTGCTCCCAAAACAGTAATTTTCATATTATTTCCTATGAATTGTGTTTATAGTGCTAGTCAATCTGTGTCTGTAAATAAATGTTTGTTAAGAAATATGTCTGACTGTCTTTTTTCATCAGCCAGCTTTTACTGTATCTCTTTCCCTTTCTGAATTGTCTCTCGTAATGTCGCCGCAAGGGAAGATGGGTAATCATTTCTCTGTGTAAAGTATTACGATATGATGGAATTTATAAGAAAAATTCCCGTGATATAAATATCACGAAGGGGAATTATTTCTTTTTAAATATTCTTAATTTGTTTTCAGATCTTTCTATCAGCCTTTTTATATTTGTTCTATGCCTGTAAATAATCAAAAGCGTTATGGCAAAAGTAAAAATTACAACTTCGGCACTGTATCCTAAAAAATAAGATGTCAAAGGAAGACTTATAACCGCACATATTGATCCTAAAGAGACATATCTTGAAAAAACAAAAGTCAACCCGAAAATGGCAAGCGCTATCAACGATGGCCAACGCATGAGTGCGAAGAACACCCCAAGTCCAGTCGCAACGCCCTTACCGCCTTTAAATTTTAAAAATATCGTAAACACGTGTCCGACCATTGCAGCTGCAGCGACAGCAACAGAATAAGAAAAAGAATTGTCTATAAATGTCGCAAAATATACGGGAATAAAACCTTTTAAAATATCCGCGATAAGTGTTATAACTCCCGCGCATTTTCCTATTTCTCTGAAAACATTTGTAGCTCCGGAATTGCCCGAGCCTACAGTGCGTATGTCAACTTTTCCGTTTGCTTTTGCAACAATGTAGGCAGAAGGAATTGAACCGCATAAATATGTAATAATAATATATAAAATCTTTATTAGCATTTTTAATTTTTTATTAATCCATTTTCTTTTTGTAATAATTTCTGAATTTTAAAACTATCGGAGTTCCGTGAAAATCGAATTTTGCCCTTAAACAGTTCTCAAGAAATCTCTCATAAGAAAAATGCACAAGATCTGTATCATTGACCGAAAAAATGAATACAGGAGGTTTTGAAGTCGCCTGTACATATTCTTTAATCTTCAAAGTTCTGCCTTTGTTCGTATAAGGCTTTTTGGCAAGAGCGTCTCTTATAACATCATTGAGTTCTTCCTTAGTCAATTGTTTTGAATACTGTTCAAAAACAAGCTTCGCTTCCTGAAATATTCTGCCTAATCTCTGTCCTGTTTTTGCAGATATAAAAATAATATCCGCCCAGTTCATAAATTTTATTCTTTCTCTCAGCTGCCCTGTAAAATATTTTGCTGCTTCTTCTTTTTCTTCTATTAAGTCCCATTTATTTACGGTTACGATAACCGGTTTCTTTTTTTCAAGCAGGAGTCTTGCAATTTTGACTTCGGTTTCGCCTATTCCCTGAGAAGCGTCTGCGATTAAAACGGCGACATCGGCGTCTTCAATAGCATGACCTGTGCTTAAATTTGAAAGATATTCCATACCATCTTTTGTCTTGTTGCCTCTATGAAGTCCGGCGGTATCTGTCAAGATGTATTCTTTACCGTCACTTTGAATGCGCGCTGTAAGGGAATCTCTTGTGGTTCCTGGAGTATCGTGAACAATACTTCTTTCTTCTTTAGCAACAGTATTAATAAAAGAAGATTTCCCTACGTTTGGTTTTCCTACAAGAATAATTTTTAATGTTTTCCATGTGTTTTTTTCTTTTCTGTCATATTTGATATTTTCCCAGATTTTATCCAGTAAATCGTGTACGCTTCTTCCATGGTTTGCGGATACAAAAATGACATCATCAAAACCAAGTTCGTAGAATTCGTATCCTTTGATTTCTTCCGCTTGCGTATCTATTTTATTTACGACAAGAATCGTTTTTTTTCGTTTGAGTCTTATTTGCTGAGCAATCTGGACGTCTGTCGGATGAGCACCTGTCTTTCCATCAACAACAAACAACACTATATCAGATTTTTCAACAGCAATATCAAGCTGCCGCGACATATCTTTTGAGAACGCCGAAATATCCGTACTCCAGCCGGCGGTATCCGTAGCAATAAAATTTTTATCTCTCCAAGAGACTTCATGATCATTTCTATCTCTTGTTGTGCCGGGCGTTTCGTGGATGATAGCTTTTTTTCTTCCTATAAGTCTGTTGAAAAGAGCAGATTTACCAACATTTGGCCTGCCCACTATAGCGACTTTTGTTAACATTAACATCAAGCAATCCTTTTTAATACAATAGAATTTTATAATATTATTAATAAAAAAAGCCAGTCTTTAGAGACTAGCTTTTCAATTGAAAATCAAAAGCGGGCGATGGGACTTGAACCCACGACCTTCTCGTTGGCAACGAGGCGTTCTACCACTGAACTACACCCGCAGTAATTTTTATAAAAAAAGATACATTTATTTTTTAATGCTGAGGGCGGGACTTGAACCCGCATCCAGTCAAGGACACGCCCCTCAAACGTGCGCGTATGCCAGTTCCGCCACCCCAGCAAATCCCTGTTTTACCGCGATAATTTAGAGAGCTAATTAACAACAGATATGGCTGGAGAGAGTTTTGTAAGCATTAAAGAAGTGAACAAAAATATACAAGCCATAAGAATAGTCACTTTTTTTATAAAAGCCATTCTCGATGGAGCATTAAAAATCTGATCTGATCCGCCACCGCTGAAAATACCCGCCATATCTCCGCTTTTTGCCGTCTGCAGAAGAATTACAAGAACTAATCCGGCGCATATCGTATAATGAATAAATTTAAAAGCAGAAAATGCTATGCTCATGATTTTATTATATCGCAAAAACCGCAGAGTGTCAAATTTTCAATATTATGCTGTTGTTGCGGCGGAACGTTTGGCAGAGAGTTTGCAGAATAGTCCCACAACGGATCTGTAACAACAAATTTCTAGACAGTCTCCTACTGGGGAATACAATGAACGAGACAGAATTTATTTTTTATCAGGAAGAGCTGCAATTCCGGGAAGTTCCTTATCTTCAAGGAATTCCAATGACGCTCCCCCGCCGGTAGAAATATGATTTATTCTTTTATCTACACCAGCTTTTTTAACGGCGGCAATGGAATCACCTCCGCCGACTATGGATATTGCTCCATTATCAGTCGACTTAGCTACGAGATTTGCAATTTTAATTGTTCCTTTGGAAAATTCGTCTATTTCAAATATGCCCAGCGGTCCGTTCCAAACTATAGTTTTTGCGGATTTGATGATTTTAGAGAATTTTTCTATTGATTTTAGTCCTATGTCAACGCCCATAAATCCTTCGGGTATTGCCTCATCAGCGGTATTTTTTACAATCGCATCGCCCGGCATCTGTTTATTTACAAAATCTACTTTATCAGTAATTATGTGATCAATAGGAAGCAAGAGAGCGACTTTTCTTTCTTTGGATTTTTTAATAAGTTCGATTGCTAGATCAAGTTTATCGTCTTCAACTAAAGATGTTCCGGTGATTACTTCCTGCGATTTTAAGAAGGTATATGCCATTGCTCCGCCGATTATAATCGTATCAGCCTTATTCAAAAGATTTTTTATAACGTTTATTTTATCCGACACTTTTGCTCCGCCGAGAATTGCCAGAAAAGGCCTTACTGGATTTTCAAGTGCTTCACCTAAAAACTTTAATTCTTTTTCAACAAGAAATCCAGCAACAGCGTCTTTGGCATATTTGACAATAGCTGTGGTTGAAGCATGTGCCCTGTGAACTGTTCCAAAAGCATCCTGAACAAAGACCTCGCCCATTGAAGCAAGCTCTTTCGCAAAAACATCCATTGCGGCTTTATCTTTTTCGCCTGAAGCATTTTTACCTTCTTCCTCAGGATGGAATCTGAGATTTTCTAACAAAAGTATCTCGCCTGGCTTTAAATCAGCTGCTGCTTTTTTTGACTGTGAATCTATGCAGTCGCCTCCGACAAATTTAACAGGTTTGCCTAGAAATTCGCTTAAACGTGGCGGAACCGGCTTCAAACTCATTCCGGGAACAATTTTTCCTTTCGGTCTTCCCAAATGAGCCATAAGAATTATTGCGCTGTTTTTCTCCAAGAGATACTGTATAGTCGGAAGGGTTGTAGCTATTCTCTTGTCATTTGTAATTTTAAGATTTGCATCAAGCGGAACATTATAATCTACGCGGACTAAAACTTTTTTACCTTTTACATCAATGTCTTTAAGCGTATTTTTCATTTCATACCTCATTAAGGACTAAGACTGACCGTACTTGCACATGGTTTTATGTGGTGCGGACTTACAAAACCGTTAAATCCTGATTAAGTTATCCATTTACTTTTTTCATATAAGAAATGAGATCCAAAATCTTATTGGAATAGCCCCATTCATTGTCATACCATGAAACAACTTTGACAAATTTATTTGTTAAAGCAATTCCCGCTTTTGCGTCAAATATTGAGGTGCGTGCATCGCCTACAAAGTCTGAAGATACAACTTCATCTTCAGTATAACCTAAAATTCCTTTAAGTTCGTTTTCGGAAGCTGATTTCATAGCAGCTTTAATTTCGTCATAAGAAGCGGGCTTTGCTAAATTAACCGTTAAGTCAACAACCGAAACGTCAAGCGTAGGAATGCGGAACGACATACCTGTCAATTTTCCGTTTAGCTGAGGAATTACTTTTCCCACAGCTTTAGCTGCTCCTGTAGAAGAAGGAATAATATTGCCGGATGTTGCTCTGCCGCCTCTCCAGTCTTTAGCAGACGGTCCATCAACGGTCTTTTGGGTAGCCGTAGTAGCGTGAACTGTAGTCATCAGTCCGTCGAGAATACTAAATTTATCGTTTAACACTTTAGCAATTGGAGCCAAACAGTTTGTCGTGCAGGAAGCATTGGAGACAAACTGCGTGCCTTTTTTGTATGAATCCAAGTTTACTCCGCAGACAAACATAGGAGTATCATCTTTGGAAGGAGCAGACATAACGACATATTTTGCACCTGCATTGATATGCGCCAGAGCTTTATCTTTAGAAAGGAACAATCCAGTCGATTCTACAACGTACTCAGCCTCTACATCGCTCCATTTTAAATCTGCAGGATTTTTTTCTGCCGTTACGCGGATGGTATTTCCATTAACAATTAAATTACCGTTTTTCACTTCAACAGTTCCCTTAAAAGTTCCGTGAACGGAATCATATTTTAACATATAAGCCATATATTCGACATCAATCAAGTCGTTGACGGCAACCACTTTAATATCGCTTCTGTTCTGTGCTGCACGAAACACCAAACGTCCTATACGTCCAAAACCATTAATACCTACTTTAATTGCCATAATACGCCTCCCAGTGGTTATTTTTGAAAGTTTAATATAATTGAGAGTAAGAATATAAAATTACTATGCTTTTTGTCAATTAACTGTTGTCTGTCATTTTTTATTTCTGTGTTCTTTACTTTTACATTGCTTTACTTTAAAATTTAAAATTTGACATAAAATGAGGTAAATACCAAGAGTTTTAATATTCTTCGATGGAAAGAGGTAAATAAAAGCTTTTATTTACACAGTTTCTTTTTTGTTAAAAGGAAACAGGTTTTTATTTAAAAATCCAATATTTTGTATATGGGAGGCAAAATAGAAAGTCCAGAGCGGGCGTTGCGTAAATTGTTAAGACGTGATGCATTAAATAACAAACGACAGAGAGAATACGCTCTGCCGTAAGGAGATTGGTATGAAAAAATTGTTAAAACGACAGTATAGGGTATAAAAAAGAAAAATTTGCAACCATCTACTTGAAACGGCTTCTTTATACGGTAAAATTTTAAAAGAACTTGAAAACAATGGAGTTAGAATGGTCATAATAGAAGAGCCTGCTTTTGTTTTAGATTTAACAGACAAAGAAGCGGAAATTTTAATTAAAAATTACTAAAGATTTAAATATTATACAATGACTTGCCAGAAACAAAGCCGTAAAACGGTTTCTAGAAAAACACAATCCTAAAACAAGGAAAATACACGTATCTGTAGCAGGCAAAAGCCTGCACAGGATGAAGACCAAAAATAAGTTTAGCGGTTTTGATATCAATGATGTTTACGACTGGATGCGGATTAGTAAAGGCTGTAGGTGAAGAGATGAACGGCACACACGCACTTAAAAAAGAGTTTATGCTGGGGTACTGTACTTGCAAGGCAGACCAACTTGTCGGAGATCCCTTAAGATGCAGTGTAGCCTATAAAGATTGTATAAGAAAGCTTTTAAAGCAATACTCCAACGACCACAATTTTGAGTGGGACGTTGTAGAAAAAATGAATTGGGACGACTTAGTTTAAAGGAGAGACAAATGAAAAAAGTTTTAGCACTATGCATTATGTCAGTGTTTGTTTTAAGTTTTGTAAGCTGTAAAAAAGTAGCTAAAGTTTTGGACGCTAAAGCAGGGACAGAAGAAGTAAAAACCCCGCCACAGGCATAGGGTTGAGGATCGAATCGATCTTGACATTTTAGTGAATGTGTCTTATACTGTATGCCGTGTCTCACACGGCACACAACAGGTGTAAAGCGGGAGGAAACAAATGAAAATAAAAGCAGTGGTAGCAGTATTCTTATCTATATCGGTGTCCCTTTTTTCCTGTGGAAGGGGAAAAGTGTTGACACACACATCTATGATATCAAATCCGACACCTACGGCTGGAACAAACGTTGTATTAAAAGAAGAGGTTAAAGCAGTAGATCCTACATTGCCTACTATACCTTCCGAAGGAGACAATCTTCCATCAGAAGGAAATTATACAAGAGCAGACGGTGAGTTTCTGGGCAAAAGCAATTATTTGCTGTGGGGAGTGACTGTATGTTCTACAATTGTAGTGTTCCTGCTCATATACCACAGAAAAACTATAATGGATTTCCTTTGTTGCGCACGAGAATTAAGAGAAAAGGTTTCAACTGGATCTCCAAAAGATGAACCACCAGTTGAAACGACAAAAGCAGACGAAGAAAAGGAAGCGGGTTCCGAAGATGCTTCTAAAGTTAAGGATATAAAAAGTCCGTCGTCTGAGTCTGGTGAAGAGGAAGAGAAGCCGTGGGGAGGAATGACATTCATTAACCCAAAAAACAAACCAGATAAAAAATCACAGCCAGTAGAGGTGCCTAAACCAGAGGAAATGAAGGTACAGTTTGAGCTACCAAAAGTTAAGCTTAGAGCTGATTTGCGCAAGACAGAAATCCCAAAAGAGGTTTTTGAGAAAAAAAACGTTCCAGAACAACCTAAAAGGGATAATGAGGTTCCTGCAGACTAAAGTAGAGGGAAATACTGAAAAGGAAAAGGGTAGTTCCCTTGAGGAAGAGGATAGCGCGCGCGCTGGACAGTAAAAGAAGGCAAGCCGAAGAAGCAGAAGAGTTATCACGTCTGTTAATTGAGAGTGACAAGAATAAGGATAATCAGCCTGAAGTACCAGAGTCTCATCCATCTGTAGAAGCTATAGAGGTACCACTCGATGTTTTAAATGGTATTGAAGATTCGCTAGCGAAAGCAAAACTAAATGCGGGAAATAAATGAAATGGTTAGGATATGTTGTTTGCTGATTTTGATATTTGTTTTTTTGAGTACGTGTCAGGTCATAGAAAAGATAGACATTAAAGAGTCTGGAGCGGGTGGTTCGTATTGCTTGTAAAAAGACTGTAAAAGGAGTAAACAAATGGATATAATAACAGGTAGGACTATGGATGGGTATCCTTACCTATAATGCTGGTTTTAATACCGAATATATTCAGACTTATTACGAATAAGATCGTAAACGAACTGCCCGTATAGGGAATTGGGATGGACTTTGTCGCAAACTCCGAAAACATTAAAAATATAAGAAAATTTGGATTTCTGAAAAGTAAGCGGTTAATAGTAGGTGTTGCTTCAGGTCGCGATATATGGAAAACTAATTTTACCAAAGCGTCGAGTTTAATAACCGAGCTGTTTGAACTGACAGGTCAGGAAGAACCAACTATTCACCTCTTTATCATCTGTGTTTTATTGAACCCTGAAAAATTTATCTAAATGCTGATTTAACACAGCTTCTTTCTTTTGCTGATGAACAGTGTTGAAACAGATTATTAATGAAAAGCAGAATGTTCCTAAACAGGATTTTGAAGAGATAGGAGAAGTTTTTAAAAATGAAAAAGTACAAAAAGTAGTCGTCGTAGTAAAAAAAGATTCAATAGGAAGGAAAGAAAGTTTTGAGCAAAGATGTGTCCGTCAAAAAGAAACTCTTAAGCTCCCGCTCTTTCCTATTACCACTATAGGCAGTTAACCGCAGACCGCTGGAAATAAGGAAGTTCAGAGTTGCTTTCAAAGAAAATTCAATTTCAGAAGAATAGTATTAGGTTTAGACGTGCTATTTCACGGAGAGTTTGGAAGAAATGATATGGTTGAATATTTTGGTCAAAAACTTAAAGGGCTTGTTTTCACAAAAAAACGTATAGGCACAGCCTTACGGCAGCATATGCGTTAAACCTCCGATAATATATGGCGGTGTTTACCGTAAGCAGAAAATGACGATAAATGCAATAACTTATGCTCAGTCTCTGACACAGAAAACGGTTAAAGGTATGCTTACATGTCCTGTAACAATTTTGAATTGCTCATTTTTTAGAAAGGACATTTCCTTAAACTACTAAAAGACAGAGTACCGCTGGTGCTTATATAATTAGCCACTCTGCCGGACTAAACGCCTCACATATACTGAATTACACCGAAAATTTTAACTAATCTTTACTTTCGCTTACTTTATTTTAGAAGAAACCTTAAACTGGCTTTCATCATCTTTGAAATCATCGCTTAAATTGCTGACAGTGTCCACTATTTCTTCGCCGAACTTTTTAATGTTGCTTCTCGTCTCTCTTCCCGATTTGGGAGCATACAGTATTCCCAGAGTCGCTCCTATTAAACCGCCTAAAACAAAAGCCAAAAGCGTATCTCTATTATCGCTCATTTTATTCCCCATGCGTTCTGTTTTTTCTTTCACTGACACTTAAAAAAGCATAAAAAAGAAATGAAATCCCCTTAATAACCAAAGACGATAACTTTCTTCTCATTGATGCAACACCAGAAACTTTATTGACACCATCTAGTTCGCTGTTTATTTTCTTTATAAACCTTCTAAATTCTATCGCAGATTTCTTTATCCCAATCAGCATAAGTATTAGAAAAACTGTCACTGCCACTACGGAAAGAGTTATTAAAATAACTCCTATAATAATAAATACTAAACCTATAGAATTCATATTCGAGTATTTTAATAAAAACTCAAGGGTATGTCAATAAACTGAAAATGATACGAATAAAGACGGTTTGAATCTACAGGTGGAATATGAAATAAATGACATCTATTAACCTCAACGTTTCTCTGTTAATTAGAGAGAGTGTGTGTAGTGGAGGGAGTGTACATAGAATAGAGTTTTCTTTGAGTCCCCGAAATATCCAGCCCTTATTTCAAAGCGACGATTATTGCTAACTTTAGTATTGAACATAATGAGCTTGTACGTGAATTGAATAAATATTCTACGTTTCGTAAACTTGACGTCCAGACATTTATTAAGGATTTGCGTGATTATCTTAGTTATCATAGAAATTTAAAGATTAGGTGCTTTTATTGCGGTGAATACGGAAATATATTGGATAGACCGCATTATCATATCACTGTATATGGGCTTAGCGCTGGCTATAGCCCTAAAACTATATCTAGAATAACTAAAGATTATAACAAGTGGGGTTATTTTTGATAATATGAAGTCTTTGTCAATGGCTAAATATGATTATTATTTTTTGAAAAAGCAACAAGCTCAATGGAATTCTACAAATGAATTGCTCCAAAAAATTTGGAAATACGGTGAAGTTCGCAAACTTTGTGATTGTACGTCTAAAGGCTGTTTTAATTATGCTGCAAATATATGTTGAAGCAGGCGAGAATTAATTATCGTAAAACTTTGGTTGAAGCAAAAGGCAGAGTTGCAACAGCTAAAAAAGATAAGATTTTAATTATGTGTGATAAGAATGGCAGGCTCGCGCCTTTTAGGCAATATTCAAAAGCATTAGGATTAGGCTTTAATCGTGAGTTTCCTGCTTCTGTTGTCGCTTCTGCTGATGTTTTTACTAATGCGGCTACTGCTGGTTCTGTTGGTCTTGTTGATGGTTGGAGTACTAATTTTGCTAAGATTGGTATCTGTAGGATTGGTTTAAAAAAATCCAGATGTTAAGGGAAAAGAAGCCGTTGAGAAAGTCCGTTTTAATGAAGCTCTGGAGCGTAATGCCGAAATTGTACAAAAATTAAATGAGGATTTAATGCGTAAAAATAATTATGATATTAATGACTGATTTTTATTATATCGCTTGCCGTTAGTTGTTTTCTGTTTAGCTTACAGAGGGAACCCACTGACGGTAAGGGTTTGAGATGTATAAAAATGTAATAATTAAATAATTGGTACTGCAATAATGTTAATATATTGCATTAAATAAATAATTGTATTAAATATATATCAAGGGAGTTAAAATATTATGTTTAAGTTCTGCTTTAGTTTGTTCGTTTTGGTTTTGGTTTCTGGTTGTAATTCTAAGTCTATGTTAAAGCTTGCTGGTGCTGTTGAAAGCTTAAATAAAGATTTAGTTGAAGCCAATAAGGTTCTTGCTAAATCTAATGTTGACTTATCTAATTCCGTCACTAGGTCTACGAATGCCATTCAGAAACTTGTTGACGTTCAAGCGAAAGAGGCTGAAAGAAAAGCTAAAAAGGATGCTGAAAAAAAAGCTAAAGAGGAAGCTAAAAAAAATAGGAGTTGGTATGAAAAGTTGGTAGATTTAGATTAGGTTAAAGTAGTCAGGAAGTGAATGCGAAGCATAAGAGGAGCGAAGCTCCGTGCGTTGTTGCCGTTTCTTTTCTGCTTTTTCTTTTAGAAAAAATCCGAACTTTTACAACTGCTTAGTGATATATATAAAGTAGCATCGTCAAAAGAAAAGTCAGGAGTGCTTGCAAAAATAAGTGTAAAACAGAAAATAATATATTTTCTGCGATGTCTGATGTTTTGCAGAAGAATATAAAGAGAAATAATAGCGTCTATAAATACTGCTAAATGCGTTCTGAAACTGTTATTACAGTTTCTATAAAAAGACTGTGAAGTGTATTTGCGATGTTAATTTTTTTGCCATACATTAAAACTGAATTTTAGTTTATTGCAGAGGTTATATGAAACTTGGTATTATTGGACTTCCTAATGTAGGCAAGTCGACGCTGTTTAATGCCATAACAGAAGCGCGCTCAGAAACAGCAAACTATCCTTTTTGCACTATTGATCCGAATGTCGGGGTGGTTAATGTTCCGGATAAACGGCTAGATTTCCTTGAAAAACTTTACAATTCTAAGAAGAAAGTTCATGCAACTGCAGAATTTTTGGATATCGCGGGACTTGTAAAAGGCGCATCACAGGGTGAAGGACTGGGCAACCAGTTTTTGTCGCATATAAGAGAAACTGCCGCCGTTATTCATACAGTGAGATGTTTTGAAAGCAAGGACATTACTCATGTCATGGGGGGCGTCGACCCTTTTAGAGATATAGAAATTATAGATACGGAACTCATCTTGGCTGATATAGAATCCGTTTCAAAAAGACTTGAAAAACTTGAAAAAACTGTCAGATTAAACGATAAAAAGATACTTGCTGAAAGAGAACTCGCAATAAAAGTCAAAGCTCATCTTGATGTGGGAAATCCTGCAAGAACCCTCAAACTTTCAGACAATGAAAAAATAATAGTAAAAGACTTTTTCTTAATAACTGCAAAACCTGTTTTATACGTCTGCAACGTTGCGGAAAGTGATTTGCCCGTAATGGAAAATAAATACATAAAAATTGTGAAAGAAAAATCAGAAAAAGAAAATGCGCTGGTAATACCTGTATGCGCAAAAATTGAAGCAGAACTCTCCGAACTTTCCGAAGATGACCAGAAAACTTTTCTAAAAGATTTAGGACTGGGATATCCCGGACTTAACCGTCTAATAAGAGCAGGATACGATTTGCTCGGACTTGCAACGTTTCTTACTGCGGGGGAAGATGAGGTAAAAGCGTGGACTATAAAAAAAGGAATTCCGGCTCCTCAAGCTGCCGGTGCAATACATTCTGATTTTGAAAGAGGCTTTATACGCGCTAAAGTTATGAGTTTTGATGACCTACTCAGGCTTGGTAGCGAAAAAGCCGTAAAAGAAGCGGGATTGTTGAGAAGTGAAGGAAAAGAATATTTAGTTAAAGATGGCGACATAATAGAATTCCGCTTTAATGTATAACTGAATTCAGAATATACAAAATGATTGTACGGTTTTAGAGATCTTACAGATATTTGTCTTTTTGAAGAAGTGCTGCATATAAAATTTTGAAAAGACGGCTCTCTTTTAAATCCGGTACAAAATTAAATAATTTTTATCAGGGGAAATACAGAATTATGCTTAGTGTATATGTCTGCCGCTGTTGCTGTCAAAATAAACGTTTGGTATCCGCTTTAAAGTGTAAACAATCACAATTTATCTAGCTGTTGTGATGTAATAATATGATTGGGAGTTTAACGTTAGATTACTGTCATTTTAAAAAAAATTGAAGTTTTTTGTGAATCCGGGGGACAAAGAAAGATAAAATGCTGGAAATTTCGGGAACAAAGCGTTCTCGATATGACAAAATAATGACCATGCTGTTCTGTAAAAGAATTGTCTCATCAATTATTGCGATAAAATTCAAGTTTCTAGTGTTGTGCCCGCACTATAATACTTTTTTAATTTTGGTTGTCTTGTATATGCATAGCAGTTTGACTAGTGGATAATAAATTTGTAAAACTTTAAAAGGAAGATATAAGATAGATTAGGATGTGGACGGTGAAAAAACTAACAATAGTACTGCTCGGATTACTTGTTATGTAATGGTGTTCTAACTATAAAGAGTTCGCGGACGGATTGGTTTTAGGTAAAGCTTGTGGTTAGTTATACGTCATGTGCAAAAGAAATCCGATTTACCCCTATGTAGAGAACGGCAGAGATTATAGAAAAAGCACTTAAAGCAGAATAATGCACAACATGCTAAACAACTCTTATCAATTAATACAAAGTGTACTATAATGAAAATAAAACTATATTTGAAAATCCGGTAAAATTTTGGTAAGATCATATTCTTGTCTCAGACTTAAAGACCACACAAAAAGCTTATAAAAGACTTAGAGTTGCCGTATGTCGTTAAAACTCTGTATGGATATGATATTTAAAATTTCAGAACAAAAACTTCTTTTTATATCTTTTGACTAAGCAAGAACTTTGGTGAAGAATGGGTTGGGAATGAGAAACGAAAATTTGACGTTAAAGTTAAAGTAAATTATGACATCTCGTTGTTGGCTAAAAAACTCATAGTAAATGATAATAAATATCTAATTAAAATATAGGAGTAAAGATGAAGAAATTTTTTTCAGCGTTGGCGGTAACGTTTTTTATAGTAGGGGTGGGGAGTATTTTTGCGGAACCTAAAAAAGTGGATCAAACTTTGGCTATAGTAAACGGCAAGCCTATCTTTGAATCGGAAGTAAACAAAGTTTTCAATAATTTAAAATCTGATATGCTTGCATCGGAGCAGTGGTCAGAACAAAAGATAAATGAGTTAAAAAACAGGATTTTAGAGAGACAAATTGATTCCATCCTTTTGAAAAATGAAATAAAAAAACAAAAAATTTTAGTTTCAAGAAAAGAAGTTTTAGAATACATTAAAGAACTGAAAAAGAATCATGCAATTGATGAAGAACTCAGTAAACAAAATCTTACGTACAAAGACTTAGAAAAAAGTGTTAGCGAAATTATTAGATTTATGAAACTTATTGATAAGATATTGGATGTCAATGTAGAAAAGATTACGGAAGCTGAAATTAAAAGTTTTTACGATAAGGTTATTATAAAAATGAAAGGAGGAAATCCGGGACTTTCACATGATAAGGACTGTTTAGCTGCAAGTGTTGCCGACGATCTGAAAAAAATGTTCAGCGAAAATGTGAGAATTAAACAAATATTTATTAAAAATCCTAAAGGTACACAGGATGCTGAAACACAAGTAGTACAATCGAAAGTTGAAACTGTAAAAAAAGAACTTCAAGTAAAATCTTTTGCAGAGGTTGCGAGAAAATATTCCGAAGATCTTATTTCTAAGTCAAGAAATGGTGATTTGGGAATAGTTGTTGTGAAAGGCGATTTGCCTCTGGTTTTAGAAAAGGCTGTTTTTTCTATGAAAGTTGGTGATTACACAAAAGAGCCTATAAAAACAGATATAGGATATTATTTCATAAAACTTGAAGAAAAACTCCCAAACAGAAAAATAGTTTTTGACGGTAAGGTCAAAGATTATATAAATAGCAGATTATTGCAATTCAATAATGAGCAAGCTTGTATCCGTTACATAAGCACTTTGAGGACAAAAGCGAATATTAAAATAAACAAAGTCTGGTAAAATAATAATGACTAAACCCCGATTGGCGATTACTTTAGGCGATCCTGCGGGCGTAGGCTGTGAAATAGTCTGCAGGGCTGTAAGTTCTTCAGCGGTAAAAAGAGTTTGTAATCCCGTTATATTTGGCGATAAACAAAGTCTGAAGAGAAGCCTGCTTAAATATCTTAAAAATAGAATGCCTTTTGAGTTTGTAGAATCTTCAAATATTGGAGATTCTGTAAAAATGGGAGCTCCATCAAAAAAAGCAGGGATAATTGCGGCATCTGCAATTTATAAAGCCGTAAAATATTGTGCGAATGGTAAAGCTCTGGCGCTTGTCACAGCTCCGGTTTCAAAAGAATCGTTAAAAATGTCGGGGATAAAATATCCGGGACACACAGAATTGCTTGCCTCTCTTACCAACAGTAAAAAAGTTGCGATGATGATGACTTGCGGCAATATACACGGTGTTATGGTTACAAGACATATTCCCGTTTCAAAAATCTCTGAAAATATAAAAACAAAAACTATAGTTGAAGCCGTAAATTTGAGTGTAAATTTCTTAAGAAAAGCAGGCAAAAAAAACATAAAAGTTGTCTTATGCGGTTTGAATCCGCATGCCGGTGATAATTCAATTTTAGGCTTTGAAGAAAAAAAGTTTATATTGCCAGCGTACAAAATAATAAAAAAATCAGGAATTGACATAACAAAACCTCTGTCCGCAGATTCCGCTTGGCTGAAAACAAAAAATGGACAGTACGATTTAATATGCGCTATGTACCACGATCAGATAATGATAGCTCTGAAATGTATAAACGCTGCAAAAATAGTGAATGTCACTATAGGACTTCCTTTTGTGAGGACGTCTCCCGGTCACGGAACGGCGTTTAATATTGCAGGCAAAAATGAAGCAGATGCAAGCGCAATGATAGAGGCAGTATTATATGCTGCACGGTGGGGAAAGAAAAGTCGTATGCAAAGTTAAATGCTGAACATAATTGGCGGCATAACACTGCTTCAAAAGATAATGATAAAGAGTTATTGCATTTTTTATTTATTCAGTAAGACTTTTTATTCGAAATAATGCGGTTTCTTAAATACAGGCAGGAATCTGCAAAAATCATAATAAAATTAAAAATATACAGAAAAATAACGCTGTCGTAATTGTAGAATATTTTGTGAATTATACAAAACATATAACCGGACAAAGCAATCAGTAAAAACCACAAACTTTTGCCATCATTACTTTTCGACTTATACGACTTATATATTGAAAACGGATATAAAGTGCCCAAAAAAAATCATCATTAAAGCTTCAAAAATACTCATTTTATTGCCCATCTGTTTAAAGGTAAAAAGAAAGCCTTTAAATCTTATTATAGAAAAATATCTGCCGCCGATTGACGCAACAAATCATATATTATCATTTGTTTTTAATATCTTTTAACAGTTTTTCAACTGTAATTTCTAGACTAGCCATATCGTTTGAATAGTTGATAAAATTAATGTCAGCCATATCTGCCGTCTTTTTCAGCTGCTGGCCATGCCCTTTGGTTTGAGATTCTTTTTCTTCAAGTTCAGTAAATTTTTCAAAAGTCTGTGGGTCCCCGTATCTTTTTCTATTCCGCATTCTTTCAAAACGTATATTTTGTGGGGCCGTGATGTTTACTAAAATAAAATCTTTTCTTTCTCTTAGTTTTTCAACTTCGCCGGTATGTCTTATGGAAGTTATACAGAATCTGCCACCTAAATCAATTTTTTCTAGAGCCTTTTTTGCAAGAATTTCGTTCCCGTTTTCTTCTCTTAATTCAGTTCCAAACACTGCCAGATTTTCTCTAGTAAGCTTAATGCCTTTTTCTTTCATTATTCCCCTTAAAATCTCTGACAGCGAATAATGTTTATAGCCGTGCTTTTTAGAAATATACTCTGCAATTGTGTCTTTACCCGAGCAACAAGCTCCCGTCAAACCTATGATCATTTCTCCTCCTGCACTTACTATAACTTGGATAAATTTTTCCGGGTTTACCCACGCTTTTTTGGATTGATATTATCGGCATAGTTTTTTTCAAATTTTATGCCCGATGGACTCTCTATGTGCAATTCTAAAGCTGTCGTATGGCGAAAAAGAATAATCAATCATAATATTGCAGTATTTTAGACAAATCTCGCATTAAATTCCGAAAAAATACTGAATTGATTCCTTGTCCGTTGTATTCCCGTGCGCCTCGTAACTAAAATTTCATTGTTTATACCACTCACATATTGCCACGCCTACGGCGGGAAATATTTTATTATTGTAAGGAAACAACATCACTTCCACTGAAATCAAGAAAGAATCAAGCAAGTATCTTGAAGCGCCTAATTTAAAGTTGAGCGACTGCAAATCCTTTTTTTTACTTTTCACTCCAAAATTCTGTATAATAAAATCAAACAATATAACATCGTTTTCAATGTAATATATAAATCCCATATCTGCCGCAAGCACCTGTAGCAGTGAATTTGCAATTTTTGAATAAATATATTTCAGATTTAATCCATAATTAAACTTGACTTTTTAGTCCATTAAATCTGTAATATACGCCATAATACAAAAAATCGCCGAAGCGCAATTTAAAAAAACTGATGAGGGATTCCAGCAAGTAATACCTGTGCGATGCTCCGCAATAGAAGTGATGTCATTTCTTTTACCTAATTCTTTTGCCTCATCGCCGCTCAATTCAAGAAAACTAACACCAGTAGCCAGTAGTGATTCCAGTCAAATTATTTGAAAATTCGGTACACGGAATTGAAAGAGATGAGGAAAAATAGCTGTAATAATAAATAGGTATTTCTCATTTTTTACTACAGAATGTATCAAACCCAGCTTTAACTATACATTTTTTGCCAGACTTTTTATGCGCAGCGGACTATGGGCCGTCCTGCAGAAAAAATAATGCAAAATTTCCACATTTTAAGACAATGTCAAAATCCGATTTATTATTGAAAAAAGATATGTCTTTTGATTCGTCGTAATTTTTATAAACTTCCTTTACAGTTTGACAAACTTTTCCAACCTATTATATCATGCCCATTGCACATCTCTGCGTATCTCACAAGTTTTCATTCTGATAATTCTTTAGACTTTGGCTTTGAGGTTTCAACAACCGCATACATACTGCCGTTTATTTCATACCTTTGTTCTTTTGACGAGCAGTAGATGTTTGACTTTATAAAACGCAAAGCATCTTCGATATATGAGTAAAGACCAATATTTTTTAAGTTACCTGTTATCGTAGATATAAATTGTACAAAATAATGGAAATTTTTTGACAAGAAAAAACGACATGTTGTCTTTTGTTTTGGTACTAGTCCGGCGTTAATTGTGTGTAAAACTCGTTATTTTTATCTGCTGACGGAGCCCGTAAGATTCCTTGACAGCGGCAGAATAGAAGTTGAATAATATACGGCTAAAATAAAAACGGAAAAACTCCGGAAGCTTATATCGAGTTTCACAGGATATCCGGTTCAGCTCAAAAATTCCGCTGATAATATGGAAGATATAATAATTTCATATCCCGCCCCGGTACAGCGGAAAAAGAAATTAAGACAGTTATTGACGACGCAGATTTTTATCTTGCCGCTTTATGTTATAATGTCGGTGGATATGGAAGACATAGTCATACCTCAAAGATATAAATCGATAATTGATAAAATTTCTATTACCGCGGTAGAAAACAGTTTTGATGTTTATATTGTCGGCGGTTTTGTAAGAGATTTATTTATCAAAAGAGAACCTAAAGATTTAGATATTATGGTCTGCGGTAGAGGAAGCAATTTATCCATGCAGTCAGCCGGAATAAATTTTTCTAAAATTCTGGCAAAAAAATACAAGCTTGACAAACCTGTTATTTTTGAAAGGTTTGGAACGTCCAAACTGTTTATGGACAGCGAAGAAGTGGAATTCGTAATGCCAAGAAGAGAATATTATAATGCGAATTCCAGAAATCCGGATACGCAGATAGCCTCTGTAGAACAGGACGCTTTAAGACGGGACTTTACAATAAATGCTTTGTTTTTGAGACTCAACGATATGAAAATTCTGGATTTTACTTCACAAGGCGTCGTCGACATCAAAAACAAGATCATAAGAGTAACCGATCCCTCAAATATCGAAATAATATTTAAACAGGATCCTTTAAGAATTTTGCGTGCTGTGCGCCAGAGTGTGCAGCTTGATTTTAAGATTGAAACTGAAACTTATAATGCGATGAAAATTTCGTCGCCTAGCATTGAAATTGTTTCGCCCGAACGCATAAGAGACGAAATAAACAAAATTTTAATAGAAAAGATCCCGTCAAAAGCGTTTAAGATAATGGATGAAATCAATCTTTCAGTTAAAATCCTGCCTGAAGTTGCGAGGTTAAAGAATTTAGAGCAGCTTGAAAAATATCATACTGATGACGTATTTGTGCATACTCTTAAAGTTTTAGACAGAACAAAAAACGATATCATTTTAAGAATGGCGGCTTTACTGCACGATACGGGAAAATATGCAACGTGTAAAAAGAATGGTGGCAGAATTTGTTTTTACGGGCATGACGCTGAAAGCGCTAAAGAAGCCGAAGCTGTTTTAAAGAGACTTAAATACTCAAAAGAATTTATACAAAAAACCGTATCGGTTATAAAAAATCACATGTACCCTAAAATGTATTCGGACGACTGGACAGACGGCGCAGTGCGCAGATTTGTCAAAAGATGCAGTGGCGAACTTGATTTAATAATGGAAATTTCAAGAGCAGATTATGGTAAAGACAGCAACGACGTAAAACTTGTTAAACTCAAAAAAAGAATTGAAGATTTAAAATTAAAAAATATGCTGTATCCAAAACCGGAATTACTGACGGGAAGAGAAATGATGAGCATATTTAATAGACTTTCGGGTAAATGGATACGGAAAGCAAAGAGTAAGATAGAGGAAATGCGGTTTGAAAATCCCGGGATTACAAAAGAAGAAGCGATAGAAATAATAAGAGAAATGTTTAGAAAATAGCGCATTATTACTTAGTCCTTTAGTGGTTTTAGAGCAATCCTGAAGAAAGATTCTTTTACGGCATTATCTGTCATTTAGAAAAGCCAAGCTTAGATCATTAAAGGCTGCAGGTTTTTGAACAAAAGAAAAAGAGAATGGATGTTTCGAGGACAAAGTTTCCTTAATATGAGAAAAGAATGGTCTTTTCGTCACAAAAAAATTGTTTCAGAATAATATATTGTACCGGTTGATCATGACAGAAAAAGGTTTTTTCGCTGTATTGAAATAATGTTCGCAAACTTGATTGCGTTTCCAGTCAATGACATAGGGGAGACTTTTCCTCCACATTAAAAGAAAACTGCTTGTAAAAAATACTGCTATATCTATTTTTTGAAGTACTACAATAAAGAATGAACGTTATGGGATTTTTAACTTTTGAAAAAGAAGAGAAGTTAGAGATTGTGGAAAAGAAGGGATGGGATTTAGCAAAAATCCTGTACGTCTTAGGATGTGGGAGGGGAATGATTAACAGTTGTGTTCGAGAGCTGGAGGGAAGAACCGACGACGAGCTGGTTCAGGCACTTAAAGATGTAGTCGCAACAATTCAAAAGGCGCAGGACTTCTTAAGAGCCAACAAAATGGATGATTAAGTGAACGAACAGAATTGTTTTAAATATAATTTAAGATTTTGTACAAATCTTTACAAATACACAATGTTGAATCAAAGTCGTCTATAAGCAAATCCAAATAATTGTAATTCAACTGTACATGATTCATGATTATCGTAAATTGGGGTCATAAACTAAAACTGTTTCTTTAGGTAGGCTCTTTCTTAACTAGTGATCTAACAAGAATATTGCCAAAACCAAAAACAACTCATTCAGTAATTCAGCGATGACTATACATAAAATTCAGTAAATTCAGAGAAAAGTGGAGCGCTCTTGACATTTTTTAGCATTTTATGTATACTCTTAAAATAGTTTGTTGAAAAGTCCTAATAAGTCCTGAAATTTTTTTAAAAATGTTGTTTTTAGGGTAATCGAGGAGTTATTTTTACGCATAAATAATAGGGTGTTTGGCTGTGTGGGGGAATAAATGTTAAAAGAAGGTGAATTGAGAATTCCATCGGGATGCGCTATAAGCGGCATTATAGACAAAGAAGGCAAGAGATTTAATGGGGATGAGATAATTAAATCTATCGCCTTAATGCACGATCGTTCGAACGGATTAGGCGGCGGTTTTGCTGCTTATGGCATTTATCCGCAGTATAAAGATTTTTATGCGCTTCACATATTTTATGACAATTTAAGCATTAAAATGCAGACGGAAAATTTTATTTCAAAATATTTTGACATTGAAAGCGCGGGAAACATTCCTACAAAATCTGTACTGGGCGTTAGAAACAAACCGCTGATATGGCGCTACTTTGTCCATCCTAGAAACTATATGGTAAAAGATGGTTTTGTTGACGAAGCTGAATTTACATCAAGATATGTAATAAAGATAAATAAAGAATACAAAGGCGCGTACGTTTTTTCGAGTGGAAAAAATATGGGAACGTTTAAAGGCGTCGGATATCCTGAAGATATCGGCAAATTTTTTATGCTTGACACTTATGAAGGCTATATGTGGATGGCGCACGGAAGATTCCCAACTAATACCCCCGGCTGGTGGGGAGGAGCGCATCCTTTTACTATGCTTGACTGGTCGGTAATACACAACGGCGAAATATCTTCTTACGATGCCAACAGAAGATTTGTAGAAATGTACGGATATAAATGTACTCTCCAGACTGACACCGAAGTAATAACATATCTGTTTGACATGCTTGTGAGAAAACATAATATTCCGATGGAAAAAGCAATAAAAGTTGTTGCGGCTCCTTTTTGGGAAGATATTGAAAGAGAAAATAAAGAAGTTCAAAATGAATTAAAAAGTATAAGATCTGTTTATGCGAGTGCTCTGATTAATGGACCCTTTTCAATAATTTTAGGATTTGAAAAGGGAATGATAGTCTTAAATGACAGAATTAAGCTTCGCTCTTTGGTTGCCGCAGAGAAGGGCAGCAGAACTTATGTTGCCAGTGAAGAAAGTGCGATAAGAATAATATGCGATAATCCGCATAAAATTTGGTCGCCGCAAGGTGGAGAGCCGGTTATTGCTTTATTGAAAGGGGAGCAAAAATGAGTTTGGATTTTAACAGTCCCGCATTTGAAGTAATAAGAGACGAAAAGAAATGCATTCAGTGTCAGGTGTGTGCGCGTCAATGTTCCAATAAAGTACATTTATATGATGAAGAAGATAACGTTGTCCGCGCTGATGATATAAAATGCGTCAACTGCCACAGATGTGTTGTTCTTTGTCCTACAAAGGCTTTGGTGATAAAAAAGTATCCTCTTGAGTTTAAGGAAAACGCAAACTGGACAGACGCTGCATTAAAGGAAATTTATAAACAATCTCAGACAGGCGGTGTTTTACTTTCAAGTATGGGCAATCCAAAGTCTTTTCCGATTTATTGGGATAGAATGTTGCTTAATGCAAGTCAGGTCACAAATCCGTCGATAGATCCTTTGCGCGAACCTATGGAAACAAAAGTTATGATAGGCAGAAAGCCTGAGAAACTTGAATTTGATGCTAAAGGTAAACTTGTAACAAATGTCCCTCCGCAGATTGAGTTGAGTATTCCCATTATGTTTTCTGCAATGAGTTACGGTTCAATTTCGAGAAACGCCCATGAATCTCTTGCCAGAGCTGCGACAGAACTCGGAATTTGTTATAACACCGGTGAGGGCGGTTTGAACAGAGATTTTTATAAGTATGGGAAGAATACGATTGTTCAGGTAGCTTCGGGAAGATTCGGCGTTCATAAGGAGTATTTAAACGCCGGAGCTGCAATTGAAATTAAAATAGGGCAGGGAGCAAAACCGGGTATCGGAGGACATTTGCCGGGCAAAAAAGTCGGCGAAGATGTTTCCGCTACGAGAATGATACCGGTAGGCTCCGATGCTATTTCTCCAGCGCCTCATCACGATATTTATTCAATAGAAGATTTGAGACAGCTTATATTTTCGTTAAAAGAAGTTACAGCTTATAAAAAACCTGTTTTTGTAAAAATTGCTGCGGTTCATAATTCGGCTGCTATAGCTTCAGGCATAGTAAGAGCTGGAGCGGATGCCATTGTGATTGATGGTTTTCGCGGTGGAACCGGTGCAGCTCCTACAAGAGTGAGAGATAATGTTGGTATTCCGATTGAACTTGCTTTGGCGGCAATAGATCAAAGGCTGAGAGAAGAGGAAATAAGAAATGAAGTTTCTCTTATTATTGCGGGGAGTATCAGAAACAGTGCCGACGTAGTGAAAGCTGTTGCTTTAGGCGCGGATGCCGTTTATATAGGTTCGGCTGCTGTTATAGCTTTGGGTTGTCATTTATGCCGTTCTTGTTCTACTGGAAAATGCAACTGGGGAATAGCTACGCAAGAGCCTGAACTTGTAAAGAGGCTCAATCCGGATATTATGTATAAAAGACTTGTAAATTTGGCGTCTGCATGGAATCATGAAATTCAGGAACTGCTTGGCGGAATGGGGATCAATGCTATTGACAGCTTAAGAGGCAATAGACTTATGCTTAGGGGCATAGATTTGAATGAAAAAGAGTTAGAGATACTCGGCATAAAATATGCAGGCGAGTAAAGTAAATCATTTCGACTGTTGTTATTATATTTACTTACTTATGTGCCGGATTTGTGCTCATCGTCAGACTGTAATTTTGCAGGTGTCGTCTTGAATACAAATACTTTACGCTTGAAAAGTTAAGAGGAGTGTATGAAAAAAATTTATGCGTTTGAACGCGAATGTTTAGGATGCAGACTATGCGAGGTTTACTGCAAAACGGCTCACTCGAAATCCAAAGACATAATAAAAGCTCACAAACAGGAAAATATAACTTCTGCAATAATTATTGAAGAAATTTTACAGCCGAAAGCCGTTTCGTATTTTGCGTTGCAGTGTCGTCACTGTGCAAGTCCCAAATGCGTGAAAGCCTGTATATCAGGAGCGATGTATAGAGACGAAAAGGGAATTGTGCATAATGATAAGAAAAGATGCGTCAGCTGTATGTCGTGCGTTTTAGTTTGTCCCTTTGGTGCAGTTAAAAAAAGTAATGATGGAAAAGCCGTTTCAAAGTGCGATTTATGTGTGGATTACGGTAATGGTAAATCGCTTTGCGTTGAAAACTGTCCTAATAACGCTATAAAGCTTCTCAATGAAGATGAAGCGGAGGTGTTGAAATGAAATACTTAATAATAGGAAACAGCGCTGCGGGGGTAAATGCTGCAGACGGCATAAGGGCAAATGACAAGAAAGGCAGCATAACGATAATTTCAAATGAAGAATTCGGCGCTTACGGAAGACCTCTGATATCTTATTATTTAAGCGGAAAAGTAAGATCCGAAAGTATGTACTACCGAAGTGAAGATTTCTATAAGTCTAGGAATATAGAAGTGTTGCTGAATACCGAAGCTGAAGAAATAGATGTAAAAAAGAAAGAAGTTCTCACAGCTGGAGGTAAAAAACTCAGTTACGATAAACTTCTTATTGCAACTGGCAGCAGTCCGTTTATTCCGCTGGTTAAAAATTTGGATTTGAGTAAACAAGAAAATGTTTTTACTTTTCTGACCTACAAAGACAGCATAAAACTCAAAAAGCAAATAATAGGAAAATCAAAAGTGGTTATCGCTGGTGCAGGTCTTATAGGATTGAAAGCAGCCGAAGGTTTGTTTGGGCAGGTCTCAAGCATAACGGTTATAGATTTGGCGGATAGGGTTATGGCATCTGTTTTAGATAAGACATCCGCTGACATTATACAAGGACATATAGAGCAGAATGATATTGATTTCAAATTTCAAACGAGCATTTGTGAGGTTCATGGTGGCGAGCGTAATGTAAACAAAGTTGTTCTTTCAAACGGAGAGACTCTTGATTGTGACATTTTGATAATAGCTGTAGGCGTTCGTCCTAATATAAATCTTGCAAAAAAAGCGGGAATAAAGACGGCAAAAGGAATAATTGTCGATGAATATATGCGGACTTCTGTGAAAGATATTTATGCAGCGGGCGATTGTGTTGAATCTGTGGATATGCTTTCAAATGAAAGCAAAATTCTCGCTTTGTGGACTAACGCTTCAAGTCAGGGAGAAACTGCGGGTTTTAATATGACTGGAACAGAAATAAAAGCTCCAGCGGCTTTCGCAATGAACGCAATTTCGTTTTTCGGACTTCAGCTTATTTCAGCCGGCGTCATAGGAACTTCAAAGTCGAACGAGATTGTTACGGATTCAGCAGAAAATAAACTCCGCAGATTAAATATTTCAAACGATAAATTGGTAGGATTTGTTCTTATTAATTATAATCAGAGAGCCGGAATTTATACAGCTCTTATAAGTGACAGAACAAAACTTTCAACTCTTGAATACGATATAACATCAAAAGATATTGGTCTTGACGTATATCCGAAAGAAGAAAGAACAAAAAAAATATGGAATCATAAAGGAGGATGTTAATCTGGTCTGTATGTGAAAAGCGGGATATTGTTTATATATCAGATTGACGTAAGCTATGAAGACTATAAATGCTTTGAATGTATATTATCGTGATTTAAATGCTTCAATAGATGAAACGGTTAAAGTTGATAAAAGTATTACTTTAAGAAATGTTTTCGGACAGAGATATATAGGAAGGGGATTGCCTGAAAAAGTTAAATTAAAAATTTACGGCACTCCCGGGAATGATATGGCTGCATATATGGATGGAGCCGAACTTGAAATATTCGGGAACGGGCAAGATGCCGTAGGAAATACTATGAATTACGGAAGAATAATAGTTCACGGAAGTTGCGGTGATACTTTAGGATATGCCATGAGAGGCGGGGAAATTTACATTGAAGGAAATGTCGGTTATCGGGTTGGCATCCATATGAAAGAGTATAAGGAAATGAAACCGATTATTGTGGCGGGCGGTAAAGCGGGCGAATTTTTAGGCGAATATATGGCGGGAGGTGCAATTATTCTGCTTGGTTTAAATCTTTCAAAGGATGAATATATAACGGGAAAATTCTGCGGAACCGGTATGCATGGCGGAGTTATTTATTTAAACGGAAGCGGGGGTAAGTGTAAATTCGGGAAAGAAGCTGTAAAAGTAGATATCAACGGCGAAGATATTTTATTTCTTAAAAAACATATTAGTTTTTATGCAAAAACTTTTAAAAAGGATTTAAGCCGGTTAAAGCTAGAATCGTTTTCAAAGTATGCAGCGATCAATAAAAATCCTTATTCAAATATGTACTGCACTTATTAGCTGTCGGCTGTATTTAGAGCAAGTTCCACTGCCTTTAGCATTAGCATTTTTTTAGATTCAACCACTACGGACAAAAGTCTGCGGTGGTTGATTTGCAAATGTACGTTTTATATGCATAGTAAAAAAGAAAAATTTACAAGGATAAATAAAAAAAGTAGAAATTGTCAGTGATCTTGTTATTTTGTAAAATCATATCAGAAATTGAGTTGATTTTTTTCAGCAAATTGTAAAGGAATAAAAAATGGAACAAACAAAGAAAATTTTAGGCAAAAAATATAAAAAAGCCTGTCTTGAACTTTCAAACGGGGTAAAGCTTAAAGGCAATGCAATTGGTGCTGATGTAATTGTCAGCGGCGAGATGGTTTTTAATACGGGAATGCTCGGCTATAGCGAAGCTATGACAGATCCGTCATATTTGGGACAGATACTTGTTTTTAGTTTTTGTCTCATTGGCAATTATGGAATTCCCGATCTTAAAATCGGGGATTTTTTTATGTCTAAAGGGCATGAGAGTTCCTCAATAAAAACGCAGGGAATTATAGTTTCGGATATATACGACGGCTGCCATCACCATGACGGCGGAGTTTCTCTTGAGGACTGGATGAAAAGTCAGGGAGTGCCCGGAATTTCTGGTATCGATACAAGATACTTAGTGCAGATGATAAGAGAAAGCAGAAATCTTTCTGGAAGAATTATTCCTGAAGGTGCAAAGCTGCAAGATAAAAATAAGTTTGAATTTTTGAAAAATTTTAGAGACGATGAGTATGTGGATCCGTCAAAATATAATTTAATGCCGTCTGTGTCAACAAAAGAAAAAGTGATAATGAATAAGGCTTCAAAGAAAGTCGCTGTTGTTGACTGCGGTGCAAAATGGAATATTATGAGAATGCTTGTAGGAAGAAATTGTGGGGTAGAGCTTTTACCATGGGACAGTGATTTTTCTAAAGTAAAATGTGATGGCTGGATTATAAGTAACGGTCCAGGAGATCCAAAAAATACAGGCGATTTAGTTGAGAGAATAAAAAAAGATGTTTTAAGTTCAGATAAGCCCATTTTAGGGATATGTCTGGGACATCAGCTTTTATCGCTTGCGTCGGGAGCAAAAACAAAAAGACTTAATCACGGGCATAGAAGCCATAATCAGCCGGTCTTTTCGTTTCCTGAAAAAAATGCATATATGTCTAGCCAAAACCATAGGTATGCTGTTGAGAAAAATTCAATACAGCCGGGCTGGATGTTGTGGTTTGAAAATGCAAATGACGGTTCCGTAGAAGGATTGAAACATGAGACTAAACCGTTTATGTCAGTGCAGTTTCATCCGGAAGCATCAAGCGGTCCGAACGATACAAGCTGGATAATGGATAAATTCGTAGGTTTGCTGTAGTTGTTAATTGTATAGAAATAATATATTGAAAAATGTCGTTGGTTGTAATGCCGTTTAGTTCGTTAGAACTTAAATAAATATCAACAGAAAAATAAGGAACAATTTTGTAAGATGATAGATTCAGTTCTTTTTCATATCTCGTTGTTGGCTAAAAAACTCATAGTAAATGATAATAAATATCTAATTAAAATATAGGAGTAAAGATGAAGAAATTTTTTTCAGCGTTGGCGGTAACGTTTTTTATAGTAGGGGTGGGGAGTATTTTTGCGGAACCTAAAAAAGTGGATCAAACTTTGGCTATAGTAAACGGCAAGCCTATCTTTGAATCGGAAGTAAACAAAGTTTTCAATAATTTAAAATCTGATATGCTTGCATCGGAGCAGTGGTCAGAACAAAAGATAAATGAGTTAAAAAACAGGATTTTAGAGAGACAAATTGATTCCATCCTTTTGAAAAATGAAATAAAAAAACAAAAAATTTTAGTTTCAAGAAAAGAAGTTTTAGAATACATTAAAGAACTGAAAAAGAATCATGCAATTGATGAAGAACTCAGTAAACAAAATCTTACGTACAAAGACTTAGAAAAAAGTGTTAGCGAAATTATTAGATTTATGAAACTTATTGATAAGATATTGGATGTCAATGTAGAAAAGATTACGGAAGCTGAAATTAAAAGTTTTTACGATAAGGTTATTATAAAAATGAAAGGAGGAAATCCGGGACTTTCACATGATAAGGACTGTTTAGCTGCAAGTGTTGCCGACGATCTGAAAAAAATGTTCAGCGAAAATGTGAGAATTAAACAAATATTTATTAAAAATCCTAAAGGTACACAGGATGCTGAAACACAAGTAGTACAATCGAAAGTTGAAACTGTAAAAAAAGAACTTCAAGTAAAATCTTTTGCAGAGGTTGCGAGAAAATATTCCGAAGATCTTATTTCTAAGTCAAGAAATGGTGATTTGGGAATAGTTGTTGTGAAAGGCGATTTGCCTCTGGTTTTAGAAAAGGCTGTTTTTTCTATGAAAGTTGGTGATTACACAAAAGAGCCTATAAAAACAGATATAGGATATTATTTCATAAAACTTGAAGAAAAACTCCCAAACAGAAAAATAGTTTTTGACGGTAAGGTCAAAGATTATATAAATAGCAGATTATTGCAATTCAATAATGAGCAAGCTTGTATCCGTTACATAAGCACTTTGAGGACAAAAGCGAATATTAAAATAAACAAAGTCTGGTAAAATAATAATGACTAAACCCCGATTGGCGATTACTTTGATAAAGCGCCTAAACAAAATTTCAAACACTGTTGTTGACATGTACGGTTATGTAATAGAACCAGTAATAACCGTGGTACAGCAAACACCCAGATGAACTTTTTGGACACGCAACAATCATAGCTTGCATTCTTTGTGTGCACCCATCGCCGCAAAAGAACAGAGAAAAATGAAGAATTGGCTGAAAAAGAGGGATATAATTGCAATTTCAAAGATGACTGGAGATATGCGAGAAATGGGACTTGCGCTAAAATTGAAACTAAATATCGCTACTATTAATTAAGGAGAAAGAATAAAATGGAAGATATGGGAGATAATCAAGAGAAATTTTGAAAAAAACAAAAAAGATAAAAGAAATGCAGTTGTAAAGCCGTTTAGCCTGCTTAGGATTTAAATATCAATAGAAAAAAATAAAATGATAGAGAGGAATTCTCCGTAAATGTTAAGACATATATGCATATTTAAAATCAAATAAAATGAAGATATATGTAGAAAAAATCATTATTAAAAACAGGGCGCCTTTTGATAATTTAAGTTTAGATTTCAAGGAAGCTGTCGTATATTGCTGATGCTTGGTATGAAATGGCGAAATCTTTTTTTCAGAATGAATTTGAAGGGAAACAGGATGCTTTTAACATTTATAAAAATCAGCTGTCTTTTGTATATATAAGATTTAAAACTAAAACTTATGAAGAGCAATGTAAATATTACATTGACTATGTTGACATCAGAGAAAAATGTACTCAGGATCAGTATAATAAAGCTATACAATTAGAAGAAAAAATATCTTTTGATAGATAAAATTCAAAACTATATTTCTCAAAACTATTGTGTTAAACATGTATCACTTAATTTTAATAAAGATAAAGCTGAAAAAATATTCAAAGATAATGTTATTACTTATTTTTCTTCTTATAGATACGAGTCTCCGGGCTACTTAAATGATCCATATGAAATCAATTTGGAGTTTAAAAAAAGGATCAATTTTCAGGATATTTGAGAAATCCAATTGAAGTTAGAACTTGTTTGTTACAGCTTGCTAATTGGGTTATGGATATTGTTTTAGACTTGAAAGTAACCGAAGCCAAACAAGAAGCGGTTTTACTGAGGAATATAAATAATATATTTACGCAAACTCTTGTTTCTAAACAGTTGGGAGCTGTTAGAGTTGGTATAGGTCAAAGGAGTTTTGGTAGTACTCGTATCCAGATAGTAAAAAAAGAAACAGTGCAGACTGTTTATCCAACAATTTTCAATCTTTCTTCTGGTGAAGCTGCGATGTTTTGTTTATTTGGAGAAATTCTCAGGCAGGCAGATAATAACAAAAATAATATACTTCTAGAAGGTATAACAGGGATCGTGTTAGTTGATGAAGTTGATAAGCATTTGCATATTAAACTTCAAAAAGAGATTCTTCCTAAATTACTTGATATTTTCCCAAATGTGCAGTTTATTTTAAGTTCTCATTCTCCATTTCTAAATATGGGATTAGCTGCAGTGGCTAAAGAACGGGCTAAAATAGTTGAACTTAACAATTTTGGTGTTTCTACGGATCCAACTGCTAATGAGCTTTATGATGAAGTATATAAAATGATGATCAGTGAAAATGACAGATTTAAAGAAGCATATGATTCTTTGAAAGAGACCATAAAATCTGGCAAAAAACCTCTCATAATTACTGAAGGTAAAACTGACATGATGTATCTAAAGAAAGCAAAAGAAAAATTAGAAATTGAAGACTGCGATATTGACTTTTTTGATTTTGGACAAGAAAAGAGTTTTGGAAACAAGGAATTAGAAAAATTGTTAGGATATATTTCAAAAATTAGACTAGAAAGAAAAATAATAGGAATTTTTGACAGAGATAATGATGATGTTATAAAGCGTATTGAAGGCGAGAAGGAATATATAAGTTATTTAAACAATGTGTATGCTTTTTGCATTACGCTTGTGAATAAGGATATTTATGAAGCAGATTATATATCAATGGAACACTATTTTATAAAAAAAGATTTATGCAAACAAGATAAGGAAGGTAGAAGGTTGTTTTTGGGGAGTGAATTTTTTTGATTCTGGAAAAAGTAAGGGGAGAATGGATCATTTGAAGTAGAGATGGAAAAGGGGAAATTGAAAAAAAATAAGATTGGTAAAAATGTGGTAATTGATAGTGCTGTTTATTTATCAAGTGATCGTGAATATAAAAATTCGATTGCATTGTCAAAAGCTGACTTTGCGGAACTTGTTGCAAATAATAATGAATTTGCAGGGGAATTTGATTTTTCAAATTTTGAATCAATCTTTAAAAAAATAAAACAAATAATAGAATAAATATTAATAAAGAGGAAAAATATGCCAATTTTAGATTTTTTGTTGCCGAAAAACGGAAAAAAACAAAAAGTGATTCTTTTGGGTTCAGGTGCTTTATCTATAGGACAGGCCGGAGAATTTGATTATTCTGGTTCGCAGGCTGTAGAAGCTTTGGAAGAAGAAGGTCTTGAAGTTATAGTTATTAATCCTAATATTGCTTCCGTTCAGACTAATAAGGCAGCGAACAAGAGAGTTTATTTATATCCCGTCACTCCTTTTTGGGTAGAGAAAATTATTAAAATTGAAAAACCTGCTGCAATTATTTCAAGTTTTGGCGGACAGACGTCTTTGAACTGTGTTATAGAGTTGGAAAAAAGCGGGATTTTAAAAAAATATAACGTAAAAGTTTTGGGAACTCAGGTTAACGCTCTTGAGATGTCCGAAGACAGGGAGCTTTTTGCCCAAAAGATGAAATCGATAGATGCACCGGTAGCAAAAAGCCACGCTGTTTCTACTGTAAAAGAAGCTTTGGAGACTGCGGAACAGATAGGTTATCCCGTTATAACAAGATCTGCATTCGCTCTCGGCGGACTTGGCAGCGGTCTTGCAGCAACAGACGCCGAATTGAAGAAGCTTACACAGTCGGCGCTTATGAGTTCTCCGCAGGTTTTAATTGAAAAATCTCTGCACGGTTGGAAAGAAATAGAGTATGAAGTTATGCGTGATAAAACAGGAAACACTATAACGATATGTAACATAGAAAATTTTGATCCTATGGGAATACATACGGGAGATTCCATAGTTATCGCTCCCTGCCAGACGATAAATAATATTGAAAACAATATGTTGAGAGATATGGCAATTAAGATTGCCCAGAACGTAGGTATTGTCGGCGAATGTAATGTTCAGTACGCTTTAAATCCAAAAGATTACGGTTTTTATGTGATTGAAATTAATGCGAGATTGTCGCGTTCAAGTGCTTTGGCCAGTAAAGCTACCGGATATCCTATTGCGTATATAGCTGCAAAAATAGTGATAGGATTTGATTTGCTGGAACTCAAAAATCCTGTTACGGGGACTACTTCGGCTTTTTACGAGCCGTCGCTTGATTATGTTACTCTGAAAGTTCCGCGCTGGGATCTAAGCAAGTTCAGTGGAGTTTCAAAAAATCTCGGAACACAAATGAAATCGGTAGGCGAAGTTATGGCTATAGGGAGAAATTTCTGCGAAGTTATACAGAAAGCTTTGAGAATGGTAAATGAAAATGAAGACGGCATAACCGTAAACTTTTTCAAAGATGCTTCCGATGAAGATATTGAGAAAGAACTTCTGTCTCCGACAAATTTAAGAGTTTTTGCAATTTATGAAACGTTTAAGAGAGGGGAAAGTCTTGAGTATGTGTATGAGAAAACAAAAATAGATTACTGGTTTTTGTCGCACATTCTTTATCTGGCAAAGATTGAAAAGGAATTGCTTAATTTCTTTAACCCAAACGTAAAGAAAGATAGTGTTACGGTTCAGGAATTGTATGATGCTTATAAACAGATTCCAAAAGACTTTTTACAGCATTTAAAATCAAGAGGTTTTTCCGATTTCCAGCTTGTGAAGATATATCTCTTAGCATGTTTGAACAGTAAAATAAAACTCAGCATAAAAGAAATAAGAAATCTTTCTTTCGCCGTAAGAAAGTTGAGAAAGAAACTCGGAATTTTGCCTGTTGTAAAGCAGATAGATACGACATCGTCGGAATATCCTACAAAATCCAATTATTTGTATCTAACTTATGACGGAATACATAGTGATGTGTCTTCTAAGAAAAATGAAAAGAGCATTATAACTCTTGGAAGCGGAAGTTATCGCATAGGAAGTAGCTTGGAGTTTGACTGGTGTTCCGTTATGACTAGCAGTTATTTTAAAAATAAGAAAAATGACAGTGTCATAATTAACTGCAATCCCGAAACAGTATCGACGGATTACAACGCTTCGGATAGGCTTTATTTTGAAGAACTGTCATTTGAAAGAGTGTTGGATATTATAGATATTGAAGACCCCAAAGGCGTGATTGCCTGCATGGGCGGACAAAATCCTAACAATTTAATCCAGCCTTTAAGCGAAGCGAAAGTAAATATTTTAGGACACAGCCAAAAGAGCGTTGCCGCCGCCGAAGACAGAGAAAAATTTTCAGCTACGCTTGATAAGCTCGGAATAGACCAACCGGAATGGATTTCTGCCGTTTCTATTGCTGATATTGATAAATTTATAAAGAAAGTCGGATTTCCGGTTTTAATACGTCCAAGTTTTGTTCTTTCAGGGACTCTTATGAATGTTGCAACCGACAAAAAGAGTTTGGATTATTATTTGTCTCTGACTAGAGATATTTCATTTGATTTTCCCGTTGTTATTTCAAAATTTATTCTTGACGCAAAAGAGATAGAGTGCGACGGAGTCGCAAAGAACGGAGATGTCATTCTTTCTATCGTAAGCGAACATATTGAAAACGCTGGTGTACACAGCGGCGACGCAACAATGGTGTTTCCGGCTCGTAAGATATACGTTCGCACGGTAAACATTATAAAAGACATAGTTAGAAAGATAGCTAAGGGTCTTAATTTAAACGGACCTTTCAATATACAGTTTATAGCTAAAGACAACGATGTCAAAGTTATTGAATGCAACGCAAGGGCTTCGAGATCATTCCCGTTCATTTCAAAAGTTTCGGGCGTAAATCTTGCCGAGATTTCGTGTAAAGTGATGAATAATGAGAGAGTGAAAAAGATTTTAATCGATGAAAGCGAGATACCTTACGTAGGAGTTAAAGCTTCAATGTTTAGTTTTCAGAGATTAGATGGGGCGGATCCGGTTGTTGGCGTAGAAATGTCGTCTACTGGCGAAGTAGGTTGTTTGGGCGAGAAATTTAATCATGCAATGCTTCTTTCTATGGAAGCAACCCGAATAATAAAACCCCAAAAGGGAGTTCTTTTAAGCACTGGCAGAGAAAAAGATAAAGTTAAATTTATGGAAGTGGTGGATAATCTTTATAAACTCGGCATTCCAGTTTATGCTACAAAGGGATCTGCAAGATATCTTGAAGGCAGGGGATATAGCGTCAATACAGTTCACTGGAACCGCAGTTCGCGCGCTGTAGATGTTATAATTGACGGGAAAGTTGATTTCGTAATAAATATAAATAAGAATCTGAGCGTTGACGAAATTAATAATAATTCAGAAATAAGAAAAACAGCCGTTAAATTCGGATGTTCCATTTTGACAAATCTCGAAAAAGCGATAGCTTATTTGAGAGCGTATGACTCATACGACGAACTGCAGAATATTGAAAACTGCATAGGTCTGTAAAGAGCAGAATAAAATTGGCGGTAAGCAAATCCTATCAGTAATAATATGTTTTTAAGAGTTAAATAATAAGAGCGGAGTATAAAGAAGAAACTTAAATCCCGCGTAAAAAACATCAAAATAAAAATGGACAGGGAATGAAATATTTGGTATAATTTTTAAATGTAATAAAAGCAAGGAGTCATAAATGACATTTGAAAAAAAAACGGTGGTTGATCAGTTTAAAGTACATGCAACCGATACGGGGTCTTCAGAAGTTCAGATTGCTATTCTTACTACAAGAATTAAATATCTTTCAGATCATTTCAAGAAATTTCCGAAAGATTTTGCGTCGAGAGTTGGATTTCTCAAAATGATAGGACAGAGAAGACAATTATTGGATTATCTTAAGAAATATAACAAGGACAGTTATTCTTCGTTAATCAAGAGATTATATCTCAGAAAATAAAAAATAATATCTGGCAAAACTACAAAGGATGCAAGGAGACGCTTGAATAGTAAGATAAAAGTGTGTGTTTGAATCTTTTGTATGAGTTGTTGTGTCGACTAATGGAGCTTAAGAGTGGAATATTTTAAAAAAGAAGTTGATGTTGCTGGAAAAAAATTTATTGTTGAATCCGGTAAAGTTGCGAAACAGGCTGGCGGTTCTTGTACTGTAAGAATTGGAGAGACAGTAGTTTTGGTTACGGTGGTTTCTTTAAAAGAGCCTAAAGTTAGCATAGATTTTATGCCTTTAACGGTAGACTACAGGGAAAGAACTTATGCAGCCGGCAAAATACCAGGTGGTTTCTTTAAAAGAGAAACTAGACCTAGAGACGGAGAAGTATTGGTAAGCAGGCTTATAGACAGAAGCGTCAGACCTCTTTTTCCTGAATATTATAGAAACGATACTCAGATATCGGCTGTTGTTCTTTCGCACGACGGGGAGAATGATTCTGAGATGGCGGCTATTTTAGGTGCTTCCATTGCGTTATACACCTCCGATTTGCCTTTTACGACGCCTATAGCGTCTGTGAGAATAGGCAAGATAAACGGACAGCTTATTATAAATCCGCTTATTGCTGAACAAAAATTGAGTGATTTGGATTTGGTTGTCAGTGGAACTGAAGAGGCTTTGACTATGGTTGAAGCTGGTGCGCGAGAACTTTCAGAAGCTGAAATGCTTGAGGCTTTAAATCTGGCGGGAAAGACGTTAAAAGGAATATGTTTATTTCAGAAGACGCTTCCTGCAAAAACAAAAATTGTGGTTGAACAGCCTCAGCATAACTCGTTATTGAAAGCGGATATTGAAGCTGAAGCGGTTTCGAAAGCTGAAATGAGCGTCGTAATTAAAGAAAAATGCGAAAGAGAATTTTTCTGGGATTCATTTAAAAAAGACATATCGTCGAGACTTCTCGAAAAGTATCCGGAAGAATTGCCGTCGACAATAGATGCGATACTGGAAGATATTTTCTATCAAAAAGCGAGGGATCTTGTTTTAAATAAAAAAATCCGTACAGATGGGCGGGGTTTTGAAGAGATAAGACCGATAACTTGTGAAACCGGTGTGCTTCCGAGGGTTCATGGCTCCAGCTTATTTACAAGGGGGCAGACGCAGGCTTTAGTAACTGTAACACTGGGGAGCCCGTGTGATATGCAGGTTATTGATGAGCTTATAGTCGAATATAAAGAACGTTTTATGCTTCATTATAATTTCCCCGGTTTTGCGACGGGAGAACCTAAAAGAGATAGAGCTGTAAGCAGGAGGGAAATCGGACACGGGAATCTAGCTAAAAAAGCTTTAAGACATATTATGCCGGACGGAGAAGATTTCGGTTATGCCGTAAGAATAGTCTCGGATATATTAGAATCAAACGGTTCTTCGTCGATGGCTTCAGTTTGCGGGGGGTCGCTTGCTTTATTTAATGCCGGAGTACCTGTAAAATCAAGCTGTGCTGGTGTCTCTATGGGGCTTATGAAAGAGGGCGGCAGTTATGTTATTTTAACGGATATTACTGGAATGGAAGATCATCTCGGAGATATGGATTTTAAAGTTGCAGGTACAAGAAAAGGCATTACTGCTCTTCAAATGGATATAAAAATTTTGGGACTTACTACTGAAATTGTGGCTCAGGCTCTTGAACAGGCAAAGCGTGGAAGATTTTTTATATTAGATCAAATGGATGCGGTGGTTTCAGCTCCTAAAAATGATCTTTCAAATTATGCGCCTCGTATGATAACTTTGACAATACCTCAAAATAAAATAGGCGAGCTTATAGGTCCCGGCGGAAAAAATATAAGAAAAATTCAGGAAGATAATAGCGTTAAAATAGATATTGAAGAAACCGGCAGGGTTTTTATTTCCGGGGTAGAACCTGATGGTGTTAAGTCTGCGAAGGAATACGTTGAATGTTTGACCGTTGAAGCCGAAGTCGGGAAAATTTATAAAAGCAGAGTTACAAAAATAATGGCGTTTGGCGCTTTTGCCGAAATTTTGCCGGGCAAAGAGGGATTGATACACATTTCGCAACTTTCAAATCGGCATACAAAAAGAGTTGAAGACGTTGTAAAAGAAGGCGACGAAGTTAAAGTTAAAGTAATTGAAATTGATAAGCAGGGAAGAATAAATTTAAGCATTAAAGCGGCTTTATAATAGCAGTGCGGCGTTTGTCTATTAAGTTAGTATTTTTTGTGCTTTTAGCCGCGTTAACTCCGCTCTTTACGTTCAAATCTTCGCATTTTTTTATAAAAAGGTTGATAATATGGTTAATGATATTAAAGACGAAGTAAGGTCTCTTTATGAAATAATGAAAGAGGAGAAAGTTCAGGAACTTGAGATAAACTCAAGAAATTATAGTATTTGCATAAAGCGCAAAGATCACGATGAAAATAATCAGACTGTTCAGAAAAAACAAATTATTGTGCAAGAAGAGCCGATGGTTTCAGGTGAAACTATAAAAACGCCTATAGCGGGCGTATTTTATAGATCTCCGTCGCCATCGTCTCCTGTGTTTGTAAATGAGGGAGATATTGTAAATATCGGAAAGACCGTGTGTATAATTGAAGCGATGAAAGTTATGAACGAAATAAAAGCTACTTTTAAAGCTAAGATATTAAAAATGCTGGCGGAAAACGGAAAACCAGTGAATTCGGGACAGGACTTGTTTGAAGTAGAAAAAGTATGAGGTAAGGTATGTATGGAAATAGCTGGAAATAAATTCTGCCATAGTTGAAACTTTTGTATTTATCGGTAATAAAATAAAGACAAGTCTGGGCGTGTACGGATACAATGCTTTATCTTTCGTTAGAGCGGCTTTTAAAAGAAGGTAAAGTTAATTGGATAGAGCATCGGAATTTCTCCAAAATAACTTCCGAAAAGTAAGGGATTGTTTTTGTGAGAAAAAACAAAAAAACTAAAAATAAAAAGCAGGATAGTTTAAAGAGAAACAGGGAAGCCGCTGCCCTATTTTTTGCTTTAGCATCTTTTTTAAGTGCTTATGTTTTTATCGTTCGATCCAGATCGGGAATACTCGGAGGGGCATTCTTTGCTGTGATGTTTGCCGTGTTCGGTCCGACGATCTACATTTTGCCTTTGATATTTTTACGTTACTTCATAATACATATAATGCAGTCTGTGGAGTTGAGCAAAAAACTTGATTTTATATGGTCCGTTATCTGCATTGTTTCTTGTTCTGTATTATTTAAGGCGGTGTGTTTGACATTTGTGCCTACAACTAAGATTTTCAGCGGCGGCTGGGTAGGGGATAATCTATATCCTTTTTTTAAAGAACTTTTTGGTGTATGGCTTGGTTTTGCCGTTATTATAGCAATCTTTTTGTTCTCAGTTGCAAAGCTTTTTAGGATTTCGATAAATAATTTTCTGAAAAATCCGGAAGCAAGCATAACAAAAGTGGAAGAAGAAAAAGTTCAAGATATTGCGCAGGCGAAAAAGCAGGAATATTTGATACTGCAGAAATCCGATCGTGCAATTCCTAAGCCTAACATTTTAAGCAGACAGGAAAAAGAAGAAAAGAAAAAAGCGGAAAGTCTTATCTGTCCAACTGTTAAACAGACAAAAGTTGACAGCAAGATTTTTGATTATAAACTTCCTGTTGCTGGTTTGCTTAAGAATGATTCTGCCGCAGACTTTGAGACAGGCAAAGACGAACTTTTGAAAAGAGCGGAACTTTTGAGAACCACTCTTGCAGATTTTGATATTGACGCAAAAGTTAAAGATATTATTCCGGGTCCCGTAGTAACTCGTTATGATTTGATTTTATCTCCCGGAATAAGAATACAGACGGTGTCCGGAATTATAGATAATATTTCTCTTGCTATGCGCACTGCGTCGATAAGAGTTGTTCCTATACCCGAAAAAGCGGTTGTGGGAATAGAAGTTCCCAACTCTTCAGGCATTATTGTCGGTTTGAGAGGAATTTTAGAAAGCGCTACTTTTGAAAATTCAAAATCTTTACTTACTTTGGCTTTGGGGAAAACTACGGATGGATCAGGTTATGTAACTGATTTGGCTTCAATGCCGCATCTTTTAATCGCGGGTGCTACTGGTTCTGGAAAAAGTGTCAGCATTCATACTATAATACTTTCTATTTTATATAAAGCGCGTCCTGACGAAGTAAAGTTTATGTTGATTGATCCTAAACGCGTTGAAATGCCTATATACAGAGATATTCCGCACATATATAATCCATGTACTTGTGCGACTAATGCGGATATTATAACCGGTCATAGAGAGGCAGCGGTGGCTTTGAAAAAACTTGTAAACGTTATGGATGAAAGATATACGAAATTTGCAAAGGCAATGGCAAGGAACATTGAAGATTATAACAGCAAAATGGTTGAAACCGGAGGGGAGAAAGAATTTTATATTGTCGTTATAATTGACGAGCTTGCTGATTTAATGACTGTGGTGCAAAAAGAAATAGAAGATTCTGTACAACGTTTGGCTCAAATGGCAAGAGCGGTAGGTATACATTTAATTCTTGCAACTCAAAGACCTTCGGTTAACGTCGTAACCGGTATTATTAAAGCCAATTTCCCAGCAAGGCTTTCATTCCAGACGACATCTAAAATAGATTCAAGAGTTATTTTGGATATGCTTGGAGCGGAATGCTTGATGGGTAAAGGCGATATGCTGTTTTTGCCGCCCGGAGAAGCAAGACCCGCTCGTCTTCAGGGAGCTTATGTTTCATTAAAAGAAGCCGAGAAAGTTATCTCGTTTATAAACGAACAAAATTTCCCAAGATCATACGAGCCTGTAGTCGCTGAAGTTGAGAGAACCGTCGGTTTTAATGCAGACAAAGAGAAAAGAACGAGAGATTTAATACCCGCGCTTAAGCTTATAAATGAGCGTAAACGCATATCTCAGGATTTGCTTAAAGCAAATTTCGGCGGTTCCGCAAGAGCTACGAATATATTAAGCATTCTTGAAACGAGAGGCTTTATAACAAAACCGGAAGGCACTAATAAATGGCAGATAGATTATGATAAAATCAGACAGTACTTGGAAGAAACAGAGCGGGGAGCGTGCGCTGAAAGGCAGAGTTAACAGAAATAATCTAATGCGGTGCGGGATTTTATTACTGCGACGGCAGACCGTGCCTTTACTGCGTTGGTTGCGTTTATTGTTTTGGCAGTCGTCGCTTTTGCACATAGTAAAGATGATAATCTCAATGATATTCTTAAGAAAACCGGACAGCATTTATATAAATTAAAGGATGCCGCAGGAACAGCGCATATATATTAACAGCAAAAATATTACAATTTATGCCCCGGAAAATAGACAGGCGGTAATTTGCAGCTGGAAAAATTTCATTGATGGAGACTTTGCTCTGGCAGTTTTTATAAATTTTGGAAGTAGCTGGAGAGAAATAAAAAGAACTAACATAATAAGTTTAGGCGGAGAAAATGAAAAATATGTTGTTATTAAAGTTAATCCGATAGAAAATAAAGAAAAGACTGGAATATAAAAATATATGTTTCAAAAGCAACTATGCATCCCGGAAAAGCCGTTATAGAGTCTGAGGGAGTTAGAGGGGAAATTATATTTGAAAGCTATACTCTTAATCCTGCATTGAAGTAATAAAGCTCAATTAGAAGATGCAGTGAAAAAATAGGAGAGTTACTTAAAGAAAAACGCGGAAAAATGAATATATCTTTTGCCGACATTTATAAAGCTACAAAGATCCGCGAAAAATATATCTCTGCAATTGAAGACGGTGATATGAGTATTTTTTCGCGGCAGTTTATTATAGAAGTTTTGTGTGGTCGTACTCTGAATATCTAAGTTTTAATACGGAAGAGCTGTTTGAGAGGTTTGGTATGGGAAAACGTCTTCTTAAGGAATTGCCTAGCGAAGAAGAAAAAAATCAAATATGAAAATTGAATTACTCGGAAAAACTTCTCAAAAAAGTAAAATTAGTGCTTTTATATAATAGCTACGGCTTTTTTTGTGCTTTATAGAAGTATTTTAAGTATCCCACTGTTTGTTAAAACTCATCCTCAAATCGAAAATTTAAATAATCAGGATCATACTGATGGAGTTATCGCTGCTCTTGAAGAAAAAAAGAAACTCTTTCTGATTCTAAACAGAAACTTGTTGTTGAAGCCGTTGCCGATGCTTGGATTAAAATAGATTCCGATAACAGTCCGATATTTGAAGGAACTGTTGCATAAGACAGTAAAAATTCATGGGAAGCTGGCAAATGTTTTGAGTTGCAAATAGGGGTTATACGCCCGGCGTTAATGTATTTTTTAATGGAAAGTCGGTGTTGACGTTGACGTAGTAGTTTTTCAGGAGCTGTACAGGATGTCAATACAGTCATTTTAGAGAAACAATGACGGATAATATTATGCAGACGATAGCCGTAATAGCTTTAGGATGTCCGAAAAATACTGTTGAAGCTGAATACTTACTTGGGATTTTTCAAGAAAAAGGTTTTAAGATAAGCAGTAATCTTGATAAAGCTGACATTGTCGTGATACATACGTGTTCTTTTATAAAAGCGGCAAAAGCGGAATCCGAAAAATGCATACGAACTATTTTGGATATTAAAAAAAAGAAAAGTTTGCGTGTTTACGTTTCAGGTTGTCTTCCACAGTTGTTGAAAGAAAAAATGTCTGTGCTTTTCCCAGACATCGACGGTTTTGCAGGTACGGGAACATTGCAGTATCTGCCGGATTTGGTTTTCGGCAAAAATTTCGGCAGATTTATTTTGCCTCCCGGAGGTTTGAACGATTCTAATTACAGAGTGCTTTCTTCAACTATTCCGTCTGCATATTTGAAAATTGCCGAAGGTTGCGGACACGTATGCAGTTTTTGTATAATTCCAGCTTTGCGCGGAAGATACGAAAGCCGCACGATGGAATCATTAGTTGACGAAGTTGCCGCATTGGCAGAAAGCGGCATAAAAGAACTTATATTAATAGCTCAGGATACAACGGGTTATGGAAAAGACATTTACGGCGCTTTCGTTTTGGATAAACTGCTTGTAAAACTTTCAAAAATAAACGGGTTAAAATGGATAAGGTTGCTTTATGCTTATCCGTCGAGTATTACCGACGGTTTGATTGAAGTGTTTAAAGAACATAAAAAAATTTGCAGTTATATGGATATTCCCATACAGCACGCGAGTAAAAATGTTTTATCTGCGATGAAGCGTCCGTTAAATACACCTGGTATTATTGAGAAAATAAAGAGAAAATTGCCTGATATTGTTTTGAGGACGTCGATAATAGCGGGTTTTCCCGGTGAGACGAAAAAAGACGTAAACGAACTTATAAATTTTTTAAATCGTGGATATTTTCAATATGCAGGAGTTTTTGAATATTCCGATCTCAAAGAAGCTGTCTCGTCAAAGTTGAAAAGGCATGTCAGAGCTGCCGCCGCAAAAGAAAGAAAAATAATGATAGAAAATGCACAATATGATATTTTTCAAGCAAAAATTGATAAAATAAAAAACAATACTGTTGAATTTCTTGTTGAAAGCTGTTTAAAAAAAGGGAACGTATATAGTATAAAAGGAAGAAGTAGTTTTCAATCGCCTGAAATTGATGGAAATATAATATTGGAAAACGATAAACCTCTTGCGGTCGGAGGATTCTATAAGGCAAAAGTAAGAAGCGTTGACGGTTATAATATAAAAGTATATATTTGACGATTTTATTTGCTAACTTAAGTTTATCTTAGATGATCTTAAAGTGGAGGGACTGAGTGAATTTGGCAAACAGGCTTACCATAGCAAGAATTTGTATGCTTCCATTTTTTACTTTATTTATGGAATTAGGCGGATTCTATAATAGTGTTTTAGCACTAGCTGTTTTTTGTGCTGCATCAATTACGGATATGCTTGATGGGCAGATAGCTAGAAGAAGTAAAACCATAACATCTTTGGGAATATTTTTAGATCCTATTGCTGATAAGATGTTAATATCTGCTGCTTTTATATATTTTGTTAATATTCCTATGCTTGGCATTGCCGTATGGATGGTTATTATCATAATTGCTAGAGAATTTATAATTACAGGACTTCGTTCCATAGCTGCAGCCAGAAATATAATGATACCTGCAGACAAGTCTGGAAAATGCAAGACTGTATCGCAGATAGTCGTAATTATAGTAATAATGGTGATTTTAATAGCGCGCGAAGCGCTTTTTGAGTTTACGGGGCTAACTCCTGATACTCTTAGACTTTATGATTTCGGATCTTATACCGCATTGTCGCTTATAATGGAAAAGATGCCCTTTTGGACAACTTTTGTTGCCATCGTGCTTACGGTTTATTCGGGCGTAAAATATATATTGAGATACAGAAAACTGTTCAGTGAAAATGGATAAAATAGTGATATTTTTTTCTTCGGTTTTTGGTTTGGGTTATATAAAATCCGCTTCGGGTACGTTCAGCAGTTTGGCCGGCATTTTGTTTTGGGCGTTATTTGTGACGGATATTTATATATTTCAGATTTTTGTGCTTGCTGCAATGTTTAGCATTTCGGTTTTATTTTCCTCACTTGCCGAAGATATTTATAATAAAAAGGATGACCTGAGAATAGTCATAGATGAAGTTACGGGAGTATGGGTTTCGGTTGCGTTTTTGCCTAAAACTTTTATGTTTTTATTTTTAGGCTTTTTATTGTTTAGAATATTTGATATAGGAAAGCCGCTATTTATAAGAGAAGTTCAGAAAGTAAAAGGCGGACTGGGAATTACCATAGACGATGTGGTAGCAGGAATATTTACGAATATAATATTGCAGGTTTTAAGATTTGTGGCATATTGAACTTTTTTCTTTTGATTTAGTGTTGACATTTCAATTACGCTGTTGTTGATTGGTGTCAGACTGCGTAGTGAGCGGGATAATTAGCCGCATTCGATGTTTTGCAGTCGATCATCAAAAATATCAAGAAGATTTTGTATTTTTTCTTTGAATTCTTTTTTATCTTCACTGGTTAATGTTATTGTTGGTTGTTCTATTTTACAGAAGTCAAAGAAGTTATTGTTGTGTTTTATTCTAAAATCCAAGTGCGCTCCTGTGGCAAAACCTGTCATACCTACGTATCCTATAACCTCTCCTTGATTTACTCTTACGCCTTCCTTTATCCCTTTTGCGTATTTTGAAAGATGTGCGTAATATGTTTCATAATTGTTTGGGTGTTTTATGACAACTAAATTACCGAACTGTTTGGTACTCTCTACTTTTTTCACAATTCCGTCCCCGACAGTCGACACGGGCGTCCCAAAAGGAGCAGCGTAATCCGTAGCCAAATGAGATTTTACGCATTTTAATATCGGATGGATTCTTTTTGTTGTAAAGTTCGAACTTATTCTTTTAAATTGCAGAGGAGCTTTTAAAAATACACTTTTTATAGATTTGCCATTTTCGTCGAAATATCCGCTTCTTGCGTTTTTTTGGTTTAAAATAAAATGCGTTATAGGTTTTTAAAGGTGTTTTATACTGAGCTGCGATAATTCTTGATGACAGCTTTTTATTTTTTTTGCTTATATTTTCTACTTCGTACACAATTTTAAAAGCGTCATCTTTTTTTGCCTTTCTAAGAAAGTCTATATGCCATGAAAATATGTCTGTAAAAGAGGTTATTATTTCCAGCGGTATGTTTTGAGATTTCATTGCTGCCCACAGGGAAGAATTGATAATCCCTTGCGCTTTATGTTCTGTTATGGTTGTTGAAAATTTTTTCTTTTCTGTTTTTATGACGCCGTCTGAGGATTTGGTTATTAAGCAATATGAAGTACCTGTCGGATAATACAAAAAGTCCGTCCATTCTCCAGTTCTTGAATCGTAAAATATTTCGTAGAAGTCTCCCGGTAAGCAACGGTTGATATTTAAGACTTTTTTTAATTCTCTTATGATATCGCTTGAATCCTTTGGAGGGAGTCTTGTATTGTTTAATGTTAAAGAGAAAGAATCGCCGTGTTGAATTATTACTGTTTCTATATTGGGATTGTGGTTATCCGTAGCAGCTGTATATTCAGTGCTTGAAGTGTTTTTTTTGGCGATTAACATAGCGACAATGAAACAAAAAATACATAATAACATGAAAGTTTTCTTTGAAAAAAAGTTCATAATGTAATTATTATATCAGATTTTAAGTTTTTTGACAATAGCGGGAATTTATGGTAAAATCAAGCCTTCAATCGGGTATAAAACGCCCGGATTTTCGGGAGAAGTATAATGGCAGAAATAAAAGCATTTCAGGCGATAAGATATTCAAAAAAGTTTATTACAGATTTTATATGTCCGCCTTATGATGTTATAGATTCCGAAGAAAAAAAAAGGCTTCAGGAACTTTCGCCCTTCAATATAGTAAATATTGAGTTGTCCGATCCCGGAGACAAAAGTGACAAATATAAAAATGCCGCTAGTTTATTTAATGCATGGCAGAACAACGGCGTGCTTGTGCGCGATAAGGAACCATCTTTGTATTTTTATGAGCAGATTTTTGAGGTTTGCGGAATTGAGATGACGAGGAAGGGTTTTTTTGCGGCTTTGAAACTTGACGAGCCGTATTCTGAGAAAGGTTTGGTGAAGCCGCATGAGAAAACGCTCGCAAGATCTAACGCCGACCGACTGAGACTTTTGAAAGCAACAAAAGCAAACATCAGTCCTGTTTTTTGTTTGTTTGAAGATGAAAAACTTGTTGTTACGGATATCTGCAGGAAAATAGCGAAGAGAGTGCCTTCGGCAACAGTAAGAGATAAAAAAAGGACATTTCATAAGTTGTGGGTTGTCAGCGATGAAGACATAATTAAAACGGTTGAAGAATATCTATCGGACAAAAAAATATTTATAGCGGATGGACACCGTAGATATGAGACCGCTTGGGATTACAGTCAGGAGATAAAAGAAAAAAATGAAAATTATTCTCCGACAAAAGGATATAATTATGTTTTAGTTTATTTGTGTCCAATTGAAGACCCGGGAATTTCAATTTGGCCTGTGCATAGAGTTATTAAAGCGCCTGCAGATTTGGAATCAAAGATTGAAAAATATTTTGATGTGCATCCGGCAAAAAATTTTCATAGACTTTCTAAAAAAGAAATTCAACCTATGATAATTTTTAAAGACGGCAGATACAGGGTTTTAACGATAAAAAAAGAGGCATTTCTTAAAAAGGCTATGCCCGGAAAAAGCAAAGCCTATAGAGATTTAGCGGTAAACACTCTGCATTATATACTTATGCCGAAAACTGATGCTTCAGAATTCGCTTATGTAGAAAACGATAAAGAGGCGGTTTTGCTTGCGCAGAAAACAGGAAGAATTGCAGTTATAGTTCCGGCTACGACTGTCAAATCTTTAAAAACTGTCAGCTTAAATAACGAGATGTTGCCGCAGAAATCAACATATTTCTATCCGAAACTTGCAAGCGGAATAGTGATAGCCAGTTTAGCATAAATATAAAGGATATCATAAGTCTTGGCAATAGATATTTTTTTAACGTTAACTGTAGTTCTGGCAGTTTGGCTCGGCTGGTTTGCGGGTTTTACAAGAACTTTTTTTGCGTTTCTTGCGGGCTTTTTAGCAGTTTTTGCCGCAAGTAAGTATCCGCATCAGAAAGGACTAAATTTCTATTTAGTATTTGTAATAACTGCACTGCTCGTTATTATGTCCGGCGGGTTTACGTTGAGACTGATCAGTTTCTTCTATCTGAATATTTTAGATAGAATCGGCGGTGCCGCATTAGGCGCCTGCATTTGGCTTGTAGTATCCGTCAATATAATAATTCCTGCGGTGTTTTGCGGGACTTATATGTCGTGCGGCCAATCGCACATATATAAGACCGTTTCCCACGTAATGCAGTCTGAGGTTCCGGTGTTTAAAGATTACATTTCGCAGTCGCTTGGAAGAATAATGATAGAATGCCGAAAGTAAAATCTAAGGAGATATTATAATTATGAAAAAGTTAAAATTAGGTTTTCCGAAAGGAAGCCTTCAGAACGCGACGGTTGAATTATTTAAAAAAGCAGGCACAAAAATAAGTATATCGTCGAGATCATATTATCTGATATCAGATGATGATGAGTTGGAAATAATGCTTGTGCGTTCACAGGAAATGGCAAAATATGTCCAGGATGGCTTTTTTGATGCCGGACTTACCGGTTTTGACTGGATTTGTGAAAGCGGTGCAAAAGTCGAGGAAGTGTGTGAATTGAATTATGCAAAATCGGGATTCAGATCCGTAAGGTGGGTTTTGGCAGTGACTGAAGATTCAAAAATCAAATCAATAAAAGATCTGGAGGGAAAGAGAGTTGCAACCGAACTTATAAATTATACAAAAAAGTATTTTGCAAAAAATAAAATTAAGGCGGATATAGAGTTTTCATGGGGTGCGACGGAAGCTAAAGCAGGTAAGCTTGTTGACGCAATAGTTGAACTTACTGAAACGGGCTCATCTTTAAGAGCGAATAAGTTGAGAGTAATCGACGAAATGTTTTCTTCAACCACGAGATTTATTGCAAATGACAAAGCATTAAATGATAACTGGAAAAAAGAAAAAATTGAAAATATGGCAATGCTTTTAAAAGGGGCACTTGCGACAGAAGGGATGGTAGGTTTAAAGATGAACGTTCCTCTTAAGTTTTTAGAAAAAGTTATAGTTGTTCTTCCCGCGCATAAAAAACCTACGATATCGCAGTTAAGCGATCGTGAGTGGATTGCTCTGGATATTATTATAGAAGAACGGACTGTTAAAAAAATAATCCCCGCGCTGAAAAGATCCGGAGCGGCTGACATTATTGAGTACCCGTTAAATAAGATAATATATTAAAGAACAGTAAATTCTTTGAGTATTTTCAGATGACAGCGGTGGTGTGTGTTGCCTGATAATGACGTTTTACGTTTTTGTGATATCTTCTGTCAGTAGTAAAATGTTGGATTTTAAGTGAACGGATATACTCTTAATGTTCCATATTCCTGTAATGCCTTTAGAAACATCGCGGTATTTAATTGGTAAACCCGGCGGTTTATATGTTGATTGTACCTTCGGTGGTGGTGGACATGCTTTGTATTTGCTTGATAAATTCAAAGACATTAAAATAGTTGCTTTTGACTGGGATGAAGACTCTTCAAAAAGGTTTATTGAAAGAGAAAAAGAGTTTAGCGGAAGAGTAACTTTTATAAGAGACAATTTTAAAAATGTAAAAAAAGCTTTGTCCGCTTTAAACATAAGTAAAGTTGATGGCATTTTAGCCGATATTGGCGTTTCTTCAAAGCAGTTTGGCGATTTAGACAGGGGATTTTCGTTTAATTCTGGCACTCTTGATATGAGAATGGATAAAAGAAATGGTTTTGAGGCAAAGGAAGTTGTTAATTCGTATTCGTATGAAGATCTAGCTGATATTTTTTATAAGTACGGCGAAGAGCGCAAGTCAAGGCAAATTGCCTCCGCAATTCTTTTGCGCAGAAAAAGAGGTATAATAAACACAGCGTCAGAACTGCAGACTGTAATATGTTCTGTGAAAAGACCGGAAGGTAGAATAAATCCTGCAACAAAAGTTTTTCAGGCTTTGAGAATTTTTGTAAACAGCGAACTTGAAAATCTGGCAGTTTTATTATCCGATGCTCCGGAATTGTTGAACGCCGGCGGCAGAACGGTGATAATAAGCTTCCATTCTTTGGAAGACAGAATTGTAAAACAGAACTTTAAGCGGAATTCCGAGTGCGGAATATATAAAATACTTACGAAAAAGGTTGTTACGGCTTTAAAGGAAGAGGTAAAAATCAATCCCGGAAGCAGAAGTGCAAGGATAAGAGCGGCAGAGAAAACAAGTGTATAAATCGTTTTTAGCATTTATATTGATGATTTTAAGTGTCTTTATTTTCCTTTGGCAGCAGAATACTTCTACTAGATTTGCCTATAAATTAAGTAACTTACAAACGGAATATGATAAAATCAGTTCGGAAAATAGGTCTTTGCAGATGAGAATTAATTCAATACTTGCTCTTGATAAAATGCATAAAATTGCCGAAGAAAAAAATCTTTCCATTCCAAATGAAAATTCCATAGTTTACATTGATTAGGGTTTTCCTGAGATGGTGAGAAGAAACAAAAAACGAATTAGCAGAAAGACTGTGTTGGTATTGATAATACTAGCAGTCTTTTTTCTTTTATTTGCAAAGCTTGTATATGTGCAGATTTTTTTGCACGGTAAAATAAACGAAGCAGTTAAAAGGATGGTAAGTCGTAAAAATATTAAAATCTCAAAACGAGGAGATATTTTGGATTCAAGAGGAAAAATTCTTGCTTCAAGCATAGAAAAATATACTGTTTTTCTTGATCCGAAAATAATAGAAGATTTTGATAAGGTGAAAAGTATTTTGTCCGAAAACGGAATAAAAGTCAAAGAAAAAAGTTTAAATGAATTCAGGAAAACGTCTTATGTTCCCGTAGTTTTTAATATTGATGCCGATGCTGTTGATAGAATTAAAAATGAGAAATTAAAAGGTATTGGATTTGAAAGCAGATATTTAAGGCAGTATCCGGAGGGCAGACTTCTTGCACACATTCTTGGAATAATAGGATCTGATGGAAATGGGCTTGAAGGTATCGAGAAAACCTGCAATGAGTCTTTGTCTGGAGACAATATTATGACTAGAGCGATAAGAGATGGGCGTGGGTGCATAATACAGGATGAATTTATCGATAAAACAAGAATATGCGGACGAAATGTTAAACTCAATATAGACAGGACCCTGCAGTTTATAGCTGAACAGGAACTTCGGAGAGCTTTTGAGAAGTATAAAGCAAAAAAGGCGATATGCATAATTCAAAATCCTAAAACCGGAAAAATTCTTGCAATGGTTTCTCTGCCTGATTTTAATTCTTCAGATAAAATTAAAGATTTAGGAATTTTAAGAAATTCAGCCATAAGCGATATTTATGAGCCAGGATCGACTTTTAAAATTGTTGCCGTTGCTGCGGCTTTAGAGCTGGGGAAAGTAAAATTTACGGATAGTTTTTATTTGGAAGACGGAAAATATAAAATTGCTGGACATACTATAAAAGATGACCACAAAATTAAAGGCAACGCATCTTTAAGTGGAATTATGGAACAATCATCAAATATAGGTATGATAAAAATTGCGCAAAAACTTGGAAGCGGAAACTTTTACGGATACATAAGAAAATTCGGTTTTTACTCTTTAACTGGCGTTGATTTGCCGGGAGAGGCAAGAGGTCTTTTAAAAGATGTTAAAAACTGGAATGCTTTATCTTTACCTGCGATTTCTTTTGGACAGGGCATAGGAGTTACGGGGCTTCAGATGATAAACGCTTTTTCTGCGATTGCAAATGACGGAGTGTTAATGAAACCGCTTGTAATAGAAAATATAGGAAAAGCTGATGCTGATACTAAAGCGGCATCGACTGAAAGTGCGATAGCTATGCATGCGATGGGGACTAAGGAAAAGACTGGTAACGGAATGGCAGAGGGTGTTTTTGAACCAAAAGAAATAAGAAGAGTTGTTTCCATTGAGACTGCCCGCAGGGTAAAAAAACTTTTAAAAAGTGTCGTGGAGTTCGGAACCGGCAGAAGCGCAAAAATTTCGGGGTATACCGTAGGCGGAAAAACCGGTACGGCGCAGAAAGTTGATCCTGTATTAAAAACTTATTCTGCAAAATATTATACTGTTTCATTTTGCGGTATGGTGCCTGCTATGGAACCAGAAATTGTCATACTTGTTATTATTGACGAACCTAAAGGTAGCAGTTATTATGCGGCTTCGGTTGCATCTCCTGTTTTTGCAAACATTGCCAAAAGAGTGGCGGAGTATTTGGGCATTAAAAAAGATGATAAGAATGAGTCGTCATTTTAGATATGAACGGGCAGTCTGTTTGCCTGCGTGTCTGGTTGCTGTTTTTCTGAATAGAACGTGCTTTCAAAGTAAGAATTCTAGAGATATCCTTACTTTTCTACTATAAATTTTATATATTGGTTAAGAAAACAATAATATTGCCGCATCGCAAAGAGCTGATATATTGGAATATAAAAGGGATATGGTAGCAAGAGGTCATAATCCGTCGACGATTGCGGTTATCTTAATTTCAGTAAAACTGTTTATCAGATAAGGGAAAATATGCTAATGTTGCTGACTATGTTAAAGCTTCGAAACAAGATAAGGGACATAAAAAGGATTATTTGGCAACTGAATATATACAGATAATCTTAAACAAGATAGACCTCAATGCGATGACGGAAAAAGAAATTATGCATTAATGTTGCTTGCATTAACGGGCGGATTATGTACGATAGAAATAAGTCGTACAGACGTTGTAGGCATAAGAATAATTGGAAATTCTGAAGTATTATGTATATACAAGGAAAAGATAAAGCTAAAAAGAATGATTATATTAAGATTACCGTAAAAACAGCTGAAGCAATAAGAGAATATTTAACGGTGAGGAATGTATATAAGATCTTTGCCAGTCCATTATTTGTAAGTCATTTAACCCACAACACCGAAAGCAAAATGACCTGGAAGCATAAGTAGAATTATCAAAGAAAGAATAATAGACGCAGGATTTAATAGCGACGAGCGATTGAGACGACGCACAACTATAACATTAAGTCTTATGAATGGCTCGACGTTGCAAGAGGGTAAGGCATTCAAGCACAAAGAAAAGATATATGCACACAATTTAGACAAGTTTGCAAGCACTTGGAAGTAAGTATTGAACAGACAATATTTGCTTGCAAGTGGGACTGGGGGGGGATGAGGAGGTAATAATAGGAATAACGTCTAGAGCAGTGTGTGTAGGAGCGATATATGTTTTATTTGTGAAAAAGAAAGAAACGAAATGAACGTAAAATTTATAGGTTTGTTTTTTGGGAATAGTTGGTTGTTTAAAAAATATTGTATGTTTATTGAAAATTATAAATGAGGATTTAAGAGAGTAGTAATGAAACTGAAAAAAGGACGTCCAGTATTGAGTAAGAATAGAGTTATTATGGGAGTTTATATTAACCCGGTAAATCTTAAAAATTTAAAAAGCGAAGTAAAGAAAAACAAAGTCACAACATCGGCAATGTTAAGAGGACTATCTTGAAAAAGACTTGCGAGCAAGAGGGGGTGTATTATAAGATAAAGGAAACAGAAATAAAACCGAAACTGACACCTCTTAACTTGTTGTCAGGAATGCATCGTGAGTTAGTTAAAGTGATGTGAAAAATTAAGTGGTTTGATGATAATATTTTAACAAAACGGTATAATGAGTGTTGGCAACCAAGCATAATTTAAAATATTGAAAAATTAATATTATTAATAAGTAGGTTCATAAGTTTATTAAAAGGAGAAGTAAAATGGGCTTTTTTGACATAATTAGTCTTATTATTGTTGTACCTGTTGGGCTTGTAATTTGCCTGATGACAGTATCTGAAAGGTTTTTCCTTTTTTGTATAGGTAAAATGAACAATGCGGCAGTAAAATAAAAACATTTTGTCATAGTAAAACCTGCTTGCGGTTCGCAGAAAATAGAAGTAGTTAGCTTATATATGAAATAGAAAAAACGATGAAGAAACAAAAAGAATTAGAGCCATTTTTTACATTTAATAATGCTTGTCTTTTAAAGGAAGTGTTCTTAGTATATCTAATTTTAAAAAGGAATTTTGTGATTTAATTATTACATCTAATATGATATTGGGATTGAATATAATTCAAATAATGATGTTTTAAGTTGTGGGGATTTAATATTTACCAAAGAATGATTAACAATTGTTACTATTGGACGAGAGATACTGGACGTTTGATACTAAATATTCCTCTTGATAAAAGCAAAGATGGACAAAAAAGCGTAGACAACATCACTGGCAAATTTGCTATATAGGAAACGAACAACACTAGAAATAGAAACAGTAAGGGCAGTAGGTCGAATTACGGTTTTTAATTGGTAGTTTATTTAATTTGAAGAGATTAAGTAATGAAATTAAGAGAACTTTTGTCTGATGAAAGTGCGTTTGTTATAGGCGATGAGGATACCGAAGTGTCAGGAGTGTCGTATGATTCGAGAAAAATAGAAAAAGATTATGCCTTTTTTTCGCTTCCTGGTCATAATACCGATGGCAGAAAGTATATTGCCGAAGCAATAGCAAATGGAGCTTCCGTGATTATTACTGATTCAAAATACGATACTAATGACGTGGCTCAAGTTGTCATTAAAGATATTTTTCGTTTTATGTCACTTTTTGGTGCTAAGTTTTATAATTATCCAGATAGAGAATTAAATATTATGGGTATAACCGGCACAAACGGCAAAACGACGGTTACTTATATGATTGAAAGTATACTTGCAAATTCAGGCATCGAATGTGGAGTTATAGGCACGGTTAATTATAGATATAAAGGTAAAGTTATTGAAGCAAACAATACAACGCCGCAGTCTTTAGATATTTATAGAATTATGAGAGATATTTCAAACAACGGTATTAAATATCTTGTAATGGAAGTGTCTTCACACGCTTTAAGTTTAGACAGGGTTTACGGAATAGAGTTTGACACAGCCGTTTTTACAAATTTAACGCGTGAGCATTTGGATTTTCATAAAAATATGGATAGATATTTTGAGGCTAAGTCCGCACTGTTCAAAGAACTTGGAGCGGGCAAAAAAAATAATAAAAAGTGCGCTATAATTAACGTTGATGATGAATACGGCAGAAAACTTTTAAAAGTGGGGATTAGTGCTGAAATAAAACTCTATTCCGCGATAGAAAAAAATGCGGCGGACTTTAAAGCCAGCAATATTAAGGTTACAAATAAAGGAGCTGTGTTTAACTTGGTTTTTTGTAACAAAAGGGCAAGAATTAGAATAAAACATATAGGTGTGCACAACGTTTACAATGCTTTAGCGGCTTTGGCTGCCGCCGTTTGCAGCGAAATCTCTTTTGAGAATGCCGTTGAAGGATTAAATAATTCCAGCCGGGTGCCCGGCAGACTTGAAAAAGTTAATACGATAGGACTGGGATTTGAGATAGTCGTTGATTATGCGCATACTGATGATGCTTTAGAAAGTGTTTTACGAGCTTTGAAAGATCTAAATCCGAAAAGAATTATAATCGTTTTTGGTTGCGGTGGTGATAGAGACAGAGCGAAGAGACCCTTGATGGGGAAAATTGCTGTTGAAATGAGTGATTTTGTTTTTGTAACATCTGACAATCCGAGAACAGAAGATCCGTATCAGATAATTTTAGATATAGAAGTCGGAATAAAGAGAGCGGGCAAAAAAAATTATAAAGTTGTAGTTGACAGAGAAGCGGCAATAAAAGAAGTTATTATGATGGCAGATAAAGGCGATATTATTCTGCTTGCCGGAAAAGGGCACGAGACTTATCAGATTACGAGTGGTGGAAAAGTTCATTTCAATGATGTTAAAATTGCTGAAAAGTATATTGATTTAAAAAAGAAACAAAAAATTGCGGCAAAACAAACGGGACAGAGGGAGTTTATCTTTTAGTGGAAACGTTTTATCTTAAAGATTTAATGCGTGTTGTCGGCGGAAAATTTGTAAAGGGAAATCCCGGATTTTCCGCAAATGGTGTTTCGATAGATTCAAGAACAATAAAAAAAGGTGAAGTATATTTTGCAATGCAGGGTGCTCGCTATGACGGACATGATTTTATAAAAGAAGCGATTAACAAAGGCGCAGCCGCCGTAGTATGTTCAAAAGATAAAATTGATTTCGTAAAATCTTTTCCGGATTCTGTTTCAATAATTAAAACTAATGACACGCTTATTTCTCTTGGAGAATTTGCAAAATCATATAGAGCGAAATTTAAAAGTATAAAAATAGCTGGCATTACGGGATCAAACGGCAAGACCACTACAAAAGAAATACTGGTTTCGATTTTTAATAGAAAAGGACGGACGCTTTCAAATAAGGGCAATTTTAATAATAGAATAGGTATTCCTCTTTCAATATTTAATTTAACTTCAGATATTGAGTATGCTGTTTTTGAAATGGGGACATCTTTGCGCGGTGAAATTAAAATATTGTCTGACATTTTAAACCCGGATGCCGGTATCATTACAAATGTAGGGTTTTCGCATTTAGAAACTTTTATTTCTCCGGAAGGTGTATTTGAAGAAAAAAAAGTTTTGTTTGATAATGTAAAAGAAACAGGATTTATTGTTATAAATAATGACGATGAGTTTTTAATGACAGCGCCTCAATATGTCAGTCGCAAAATTATTGCGTTTGCTTTGGATGTGGCTGCGGATGTCTGTGCAAAAAATATAAAGTTATATTCTAATAAAATGGATTTTGAAATTTTTTATAAGGAAACCTCGGTGAAAATTGCAATGCCTGCAAAGGGCAGGTTTAATGTGTCAAACGCTTTAGCCGCAGTCGCCTGTGCAATCGGATTCGGATTTTCTCTTGACGAAATAAAATGCGGTATAGAAAATTTTATGCCGCCCAAAATGAGGATGGAAACTCTAGTAACAGGAACGGATGTTGTTTTGATAAATGACGCTTATAATGCAAATCCATCTTCTATGAAGAAAGCAATACAGGCAGTACTTCAGTCTTACAGCGGAAAAAAGATTAATCTTGTGTTGGGCGATATGCTTGAACTCGGCGATAAATCAGCCGATTATCATTCTGAACTTGGGAAGTTTATCAATGCTCATGATGTAAGTTCCGTTCATCTTTTGGGCGAAATGAGTTTTTATACAAAAGAAGCTTTAAATACTAAAAATGTTTTTCATTCAAGGAATTCTGATTCTCTTTTGACTCAGCTTAAGCAGATTCCTGCCGAAGACGATTGCGTATTTTTATTTAAAGCATCAAGGGGTATGAAACTTGAAAAGATTTGCGCAGAGTTTTATAATATTTTAGAGCAGAGAAATAAATAGTGCTGTATCATGTCTTTTACTGCTTAAGTAGTATATTTACACCGTTTAATATTTTCCAATACATAACTTTCCGCGCTGGCGGTGCCATTTTAACAAGTCTTTTGATTTGTTTTGTTGCCGGACCTTGTATTATCGAGAAGCTAGAAAATTTTAAAATAAAACAAATAGTGAGAACAGACGGTCCTGAGACGCATTTAAGCAAAAATGGTACTCCGACTATGGGTGGCTTGCTTATACTGCTGTCGGTAGTTGCATCGACGTTTTTATGGGCGAGACTTGATAACAGATTTATTCTCTGGCTTTTAACAGGAACTTTATGGCTTGGTTTTTTGGGATTTTGCGACGATTATTTGAAACTTAAGAAAAGAGATTCAAACGGACTCTCGGCAAAAAGTAAGATTTTTGGTCAGACGGTTTTTGCCGCCGTTCTCGCCGCATATTTAAATTTTTCCCCGTCGAACCCAGAATTTGCAACGTTAGTAAACGTTCCTTTTCTTAAAGGTTTTTTTATAAATTTTTCCTTTTTGTACGCGTTATTTGTGATTATTGTAATTGTAGGCAGTTCAAATGCCGTAAATTTAACGGATGGTCTTGACGGACTTGCCGTAGGCAATATAACTATTGTAGCTTTTAGCCTTACTTTGTTTGCATATTTTGCCGGACATTCCCAGATAGCAAATTATTTAAAGATTATTAACGTTTCCGGCGCTGGAGAAATATCAATTTTTTTGTTTGCAGTGGTGGGATCGAGTCTTGGTTTTTTATGGTATAACTCACATCCGGCGGAAATTTTTATGGGTGATACCGGCAGTTTGTTTCTAGGTGGAGTGCTTGGTATGGTGTCTCTGTTTATAAAGCAGGAACTTGTTTTGGTTCTTTTAGGCGGTGTTTTTGTTATTGAAGCACTTTCAGTCCTTATACAGATATTTTACTATAGAAGAACAGGTAAAAAAGTATTTAAAATGTCTCCGCTTCATCATCATTATGAAATGCTTGGACTATCTGAAATGAAAGTTACGGTAAGATTTTGGATAGCAGGCGTGATTTTGGCAATACTTTCTTTTGCATCGCTTAAAGTGAGGTGAAAAGTATATGAAAAAAAATATAGGGATTTTGGGTCTTGGCAAAAGCGGCGTTGCCGCCGCAAATCTTGCCGTAAAATTAGGATATAATGTTTTTGCAAGCGACAGCAAAGAAAAAAAAATAAAAAATTTGAATAAAAAAGTCATAAAAGAATTTGGCGGGCACTCAGATAAAGTTCTGAATTCGGATGTTATTATAAAAAGTCCCGGAGTTCATTCTAATATCCCGATTTTAAAAAAAGCTCGGAAACAAAAGATTAAGATTATGAGTGAACTCGCTTTTTCTCTTGAGAATTCTAAATATAAAAAAATTATGGCTGTTAGCGGCACCAACGGTAAAACTACTGTAACTGATTTAATTTCAAAAATAATAAAAGCAGCGCATAAAGATTCAATAGTGTCGGGGAATATAGGTTGCCCTTTGGCAGATAAAGCTTTGAAAACTACAGAAACTACATTTATTACGATGGAACTTTCAAGCTATCAGCTTGGTGATACTCCTGATTTCAGACCTGCCATATCGGTATTGTTAAATATTACTCCGGACCATCTCGAATATCACAAAACGATGAAAGCGTACCTGAGGGCGAAAGAAAATATATTCATAAACCAAAGGGACGGGGATTTTACGGTGATAAATTATGACGATACAATTTGCCGAAAAATATTTGAAAAAACTAAAGCGGCAGTAATTTTTTTCAGTAAAACCCCTTTGAAAAAAGGAGTATTTTACGACAGCGGAAGCATAGTTATAAACGTTAAAGAAAAACATTACGTAATAAAACCTAAAATTAATATTGTCGGGACGCACAATATAGAAAATATTTTGGCGGCAGTAGCGGCATCTTATGCGGCGGGAGTAAAACCCGCGGTTATAGAGAAAATTGTTTCAAAGTATAAAGGCGTAGAACACAGAATAGAGTTTGTGAAAACTTTAAATGGCGTTGATTATTACAACGATTCAAAATCGACAAATATTGATTCCACTAGAGTTGCCCTTGAATCTTTTGATAAAAATATTTTGATTATCATGGGCGGACGCGATAAAGGCGTTCCTTATACTCCCTTAAAAGAACTTGTGAAGCAGAGAGTTAAGTTAATTTTTCTTATAGGTGAAGCTTCTGATAAAATCAAAAAAGATTTAAACGGAGCGTCTTTTGTTGACTGCGGCAATATGGAAAATGCTGTAAAACAGATATTTAGAACTGCTGTCAGAGCTGATATAGCTTTGCTTTCTCCCGCTTGTGCTTCTTTCGATCAGTTTGAAAACTTTGAAGAAAGGGGTAAAGTGTTTAAAAAAATGGTTTTAAGTTTAGGGAGTGGTGCCATAAGCTGAGATATGGACAACTTTCCGCAGTGACTTGCCATTTTTTATAGCTGTTTTTGCAATAGAATCATAGTAGTCTTGTTGTTTGGCTGAAAAGTAAAAATTTTGAATAATTATGCGATAGTATAATAAAGTATGTAACGGCAGAGTAAAAGGAGAAGTCAGGAAATGAGAGAAGCAATACATCCTAAATATGAAGAAAGCACGGTTTCATGTGTGTGCGGTTATACTTTTAAAACCCGCTCGATAAAGCCTTTAATAAAACTGGAAATATGTTCAAACTGTCATCCATTTTTTACCGGCCGGCAGAAGCTTATAGATACGGCGGGTAGAGTTGAAAAATTTCAGAAACGTTTTGCGAAAACAATGGGAAAAACTATAGTAAAAAAGAAAACTGAAAAGAAAGTTCCGGTATCGAGAAAAACTTCGGTGAAAATATTCACTATTTCACCTAAAAATGCAAAAATGGACCCGAAGAAAAAAAAAGAAACTAAGGGTAAGTAGTTTTCAAAGATAATATTGCAACAGAACATTTTATGCGTATTTAAAGATTTTGTCATATTTTTATGGGTGATAAAATTATGTTTTTAGAAAAATTGAAATTGTTAAATAGTATATTTGAAGAAGTTGAGAGTAAACTCAGCGATTTGTCTGTTATTTCAAATCAGGAAGAATACAGAGAACTTACAAAACAGCACTTTTATCTTCGCCCTCTTGCCGAAAAGTATATTCGATATTCAAAGCTCTTAAATGAAATAAAAGATGCCGAAGAGTTACAAAAGTCGAAAGATGCTGAAATGAAAGAGATAGCTTTTGCCGAATATAACAATCTTATTGAGAAACGGAATCAGATGGAAAATGAAATAAAAGTTTTGCTTATACCGACTGATCCAAATGAAGATAAAAATATTATTGTAGAAATCCGCGCGGGAACTGGCGGCAATGAAGCCGCTTTGTTTGTAGGCGATTTGTATGGAATGTATACAAGGTTTGCTGAGAGAAACGGATGGAAATACGAAATTTTAGGTTCAAATCCTACGGGACTTGGCGGTTATAAAGAAGTTGTATTTGAAATAAACGGCGGCAAGGTATGGCGTTGTTTTAAATTTGAAAGAGGCGCTCATAGGGTCCAGCGAGTTCCTGAAACCGAAGCGTCTGGAAGAGTTCATACGTCGGCGGCGACTGTGGCGGTTCTTCCCGAAGCGGAAGAAGTAGATGTTGAAATAAAAATGGAGGATTTGAGGATTGATACTTATAGAGCCTCCGGAGCAGGTGGGCAGCATATAAATAAAACAGATTCAGCAATAAGAATCACGCATTTGCCTACAGGACTTGTCGTTTCATGTCAGGATGAGAGAAGTCAGATAAAGAACAGGGCGAAAGCGTTTAAAGTTTTGAGAGCAAAGATTTATGAACAAAGAATCTTAGAACATGAAATGCGGCTTTCAAGTGAGAGAAAGCAGCAGATTGGTTCCGGCGACAGGTCAGAAAAGATAAGAACGTATAATTTTCCACAGAATAGAATTACGGATCATAGAATAGGATACAGTGTGTATAATATCACTGAGGTTATGGATGGGAATTTATCAGAGCTTGTCAATAAACTTATTAAAGCCGATATAGAGTCTAAACTTAAAGAAAACAATATTTAAATGTTTGGCGACGGAAATGTTTATTCTTTGCTGAAAAGAGCCAAAAGATTTTTGGAATCAAAAGGGCTTTCTGAGCCTGAATCTGATGTTGAAGTTCTTTTAAGTTTTGTTTTACAGACTAAACGTTCAAAACTTCCTCTTATGAGAAGTCAAAAACTCACAGATATACAAGTATTGCAATATGAAAGATATATTTTAAGACGTTCTAAAAGAGAACCGGTGGCTTATATAATGGGGCTTGCCGGGTTTATGGATCTTGAATTTAAGGTGAATAAAGATGTTTTAATACCGAGGCCTGAAACTGAAATTTTAGTCGAAACTGCATTAAAGATTGCAAAAAAAGAAAATAAGAATTCGGTGCTGGATTTATGCACGGGTTCTGGTTGTATAGCTGTCAGTTTGGCAAAACTCGGTAAATTTAAAGATATTATGGCTTCGGATGTAAGCGGCAGCGCTCTTGAGATTGCGAGAGAAAATGCGCGGAGCAATAATGTTCTTGATATAAATTTTGTTAAAAGCAATGTTTTCAGCGGAATAAGCGGTAAAAATTTTGATATTATTATTTCAAATCCGCCTTATGTTTCGCATGAAGAGTATGATGCTTTAGAACCCGAACTTAAGTATGAGCCCGAGATTGCTTTAGCAGCTGATGACAGTGGCTTATTTTTTTATAAGAAAATAGCAGGTAAAGCCGGCAGATATTTAAAGGATAACGGATTTATTTTGATTGAATTAAATGCATATAAAGCTGGTGAAATAAAACAAATATTTTCAACCTGCGGTTACAAAAATATTGAAATAGTCAAAGATTATGCGGGATTGCCGAGAATGTTAAAAGCAGAATCTAATTTCCTGATGGGGAATTAATATCAATAGAATATTTAGAAAAGGTGGAATTTAGTCTGTTAGACTTTAATGGTTTTCATTTTTTTCACAATATTATTATAATTGCATTTTAGCGCGACAAAGACGGCTTTGGCAAAAGACATTGCCTTTCACACTCCCCTTTGAGGTAATAAAAGAAGACTTGACGAGAAATAAGGTTTAGTTGCTTAGATGTTGCCGGACTATCCGGAAAAAATATATTTGCCGCGATACCATTTGGGTCAGTTAAGGCTTGAATATCAATCGGACGGAATACGTCATCTTGTTTCAATATTATTCTGTATGATTAAATTTGCGACATTGCGTTTAATATAGGTAAAGTTATAGAAAAAAGTAAATGATAAAAATGGAAAATGTTCATAAACAGTTTGGCGTTAAACTGTGGAGTAGATCTTGAAGTCCGCGATGGTGAGACTTTGGTTACTATAGGTTCTTCCGGAACTGGAAAAAGTATTTTATTAAAAAATATAGCCGAACTTATGAAACCCGATACTGGTTCGGTAAAGATTGACGGAATAGACATAACAAAATGTTCTGCTTTCAATTTACACGAAATCCAGAAAAAATAGGTTATGTATTTCAAGAATCCGCTCTTTTTGATTCGCTTACTATTTTTGAGAATGTTGCATTCGGTTTAAGGATTCTTACTTCGCTTGGCGAAAGCGAAATAAAACAGAGAGTTGCGCAGAGTGTCTTACAATGATGGAATTGGGGAATATTGAACACTTAAAGCCGCCTGAACTTTCATGGGGAATGAAGAAGAGAGTCGGACTTGCAAGAGCTATTGCATATCAGCCGCAGCATATTTTATATGATGAGCCTACTACAGGACTAGATCCGATAAGGGTTGACATAATAAGCGGTTTAATAATAAGTTTGAGAGAATATCTGCGGATTACTTCGATTGTCGTAACGCATGATATGAAATCGGCATATAAAATTGCAGATAGAATAATGATGCTCTATGAAGGTAAAATTATTTTTAGCGGTACGCCGGAAGAGGCGAGAGATACTAAAAACGAATATATAAGGCAATTTGTGGAAGGTTCAAGTCACTGGCCGATAATTTATGATAGAACTTTTGAAATGGAAAGAATATGAACAATCAGCTCAAACTTGGAATTTTTGCCGCTATAGGATTTTTTGCGATAGTTGTTTCAATTGTTTCAACCGGAGCGTTTACGCTGACAAAAACTTATCATGTTTATGCAAAGTTCGACAATATTTCGGGTCTCACGCGGAAAGCCAAAGTTAAAATAGCTGGTGTTGAAATAGGAGTTTTAAGAGGTATTTCTTTGGACGATTCAAAAGCAAAATTAAAGCTTTTAATAAGGAAGAACATTGTTTTATACCAAAATGCTTCCGCGCACATTGCATCTATGGGAGTTATTGGAATGAAATACATTGAAATTATTCCGGGAGATGCAAGCTTTCCGAGATTGAAAAAAGGTGATTATATATCGACGGTGCAGAGACCCTTTATTGAAGATACTTTCAATAATATCGTTAATAAAATTGCTAAAGCGTTGGACGACGACAAGGAAAGAGGTGATATGATAGAAAATCTTGCCGCAGCATTATGTTCTCTTAAGCAAGTTTTAGATAATCTGGCGGCGCAGAACAATTAGATTGCGGCAATGTTAAGCAACTTTTAATAAATTCTCAATTGATGTCGCAAAAATTTCTATGCAGAATAAGCAGGATTTAAGAGATACAATATCATTTATCAGAAATATTTCAGATAAAGTAAACGTATTAATTGCCCGCATATATGACGGCAACGGACCGTTGCAGCTCTTATAAATGATGAACAGATAAGTGTAAAGACTTAAAAGAAACAATAACGTCTGCAAAAGAGGACTGCCGGCAGTCTCAATGATGTAATCGGAATAGTTGACAGATTACAGTTCGGCTGCTGGGATTATACCGGGGGATATAATTTTAGAGATGAGAAATACAAAAACAATATCGGCGTTAGAATAGTGCCGGACAACAATAAGTTTTACTATTTGGGAATTACAAACAGCGTTTATAACCGCTCTGCGGCTGATAAAGACAAAAAAAATGCTGTGAACGCTCTTTTGGGGGATTCATAATATCAACAAAAGCAGAAATTTACGGTGGAGTGATGAAGGTTTTGGATATTCGTTATGCGTTATACGCTGAAAGTTTATCTGAATGGCATATAACTTCCAGAGAAATAAACGCGGTCTGGAAATTGATGCAGGCATAAGATTTGGAATAACAGAATGGGAGGGGGGCTCTATGCCGGAGTTGCGATTGAAGATGTTTTGCATAAAGTATCGCGTGTGTATGCCTTAGGGTCGATGGATAAAAGTTTAACGGCGCTGCTTAGAATTATAGGTATTACCGCCGTTGCTTTGCGGTAAGCGTTCACTATCATCCTCTCTTCTCGTCAGTCAGTATAAGAACTTACTGCAAGAGGATATTTAAACAAGTGAAAAAACGAAAAACAAGGTTTTTGTGTCAACACTGCGGTTATGAATCTGTCCAATGGCTTGGCAAATGTCCTTCTTGCGGAGCGTGGAACAGTTTTGCGGAAGAAAAGTTTTCATTGCCTGCCAGAACAGGTTCTCTTTCAAGACAGCTTACCGGATTTTCCTCTGAAGTTTTAAAATTAAAAGATATTTCAGTCAAAGATTTTTCAAGATACCAAACTGCAATAAAAGAATTCGACAATATGATAGGCGGAGGAATTGTACCGGGATCTTTAATACTTTTAGGCGGAGCGCCCGGAATTGGAAAATCTACGCTGATGTTGCATATATCGGATTCTTTAAGCGATAGCGGGACGGTTCTTTACATATCAGGCGAGGAATCCCTTTCTCAGGTTAAAGCGCGCGCTGAACGCCTTAAAGTAAAAAAGGATAATATTTTTTTAGCTTCTGAAACAAATCTTAAAAATATTATAGACGCCGTAAATAAAATAGATCCTAAGTTTCTGGTTATAGATTCAATTCAGACAACTTATCACCCCGATCTTTCAAGCGCTCCCGGCACAGTGGGACAGGTGAGGGAAACTGCGGCAGAGCTTTTAAGAGTCGCAAAATCAAAAAGTATTGCCGTGTTCCTTTTAGGACATGTTACAAAAGAAGGCGACTTGGCAGGTCCTAGGGTTTTGGAGCATATTGTCGACACAGTGCTGTATTTTGAGAATGAACGCCGACAGACGTACAGAATTTTAAGAGCATATAAAAATAGGTTTGGACCTACAAGTGAAATCGGAATTTTTGAGATGGACTCTTCAGGACTTTCTGAAGTTTCAAATCCGTCGCTTATTTTTTTGGGAGAGCGTGCTGCGGAAGCTGCTGGAAATACTGTAACTGTGGCAATGGAGGGTACAAGACCTATTCTTTTGGAAGTTCAGGCTCTGACTGCAAGAACTACTTTTGGCATACCTCGCAGAATGGTTTCCGGATACGACGCAAACCGTATTACAATTCTTATAGCAGTTTTGGAAAAAAGACTGAATCTTCCGCTTGAAGTGCAGGACGTTTTTATAAATATAGCAGGCGGCGTAAAGATTAAAGAAACCTCTGCAGACTTAGCTGTTGCTTGTGCTATAATGTCTGCCAATTCTGGTTTTATATGTCCTAAAGATATTATAGTTTTCGGCGAGGTCGGTCTTGCCGGTGAAGTTCGTTCCGTAACTTTTACTGCGGAAAGACTTTCCGAAGCGGAAAAGCTCGGCTTTAAAAAAGCAATAATACCGAAAAGCAATTTAAAAAATTTGTCATATAAAGGTAAAATCGACGTGCTTGGAACAGAAACGCTAAGAAGCGCAGTCAAATTTTTAAGAAATTGAAGCTTTAAATGAGCGTTTTCCGCAAAGATAAAGATTATTTTATTAAAAAATTTGCTTTTGTTTTTAATTTGCAATCAAACCTCAATAGCGGATACTCAAGAAAAAAACAGAGAGACAAGTTATTCTCCACAGTAAATAGTTTGTGAAATGGAAATATGTTGATGATTTGATAAAACAAGACGGTATTTTTCATATTTTTGCCAGCAGCGATGTGCTGGAAGTTATGAGCAGGTTTTTTAAGGTTGTAAATTCTCAAGTCATTGCCAAAGGACAATTCCCTGAACAAAAGATAATGGTTAAATGTAGAGGAAATTTAAATGAGAAATGATATTCCCGTACAATTTAGATTTAATATCTTAAAACCGAGAACAATGAAGTTATTATTTGAAAAAATCCCGCAAACTAAAAAGTTTAGCGATAAGATTTTCGTTTATGTCGTTGCAGACAAACGATTTGGTAGTTGGTGATTTATAAAATAGAACATTTTTGCAACTCAATGGCTTCCGCAATTCCCATTTTCATCTTGTCATCTTTTATGAACCGATATTTTAGTTTTATGTCTGATTGAAAATTTTTTCTTCGACAAGTTTTGCAATGATATGTATTAGAAGTATATGACATTCTTGCGCTCTCGCAGGAATTTTTGACGGAGCGCAATAACACAAATCGCATATATTTTTCATTTTCCCGCCGTTGAGGTTTGTAAATCCTATTGTAAAAATGCCTGACTTTTTTGCCGATTTCAAAGTTTTTATGATGTTTGGCGCGCTATAAAGACATCACCTTTTTGTCCAAAAGCTTCAAGCTGGCGACTGAAAGATTAATCGTATCCGAAATCGTTTCCTATAGCGGTTATTGTCGATGTGTTTTCAGATAGAGCAATTTTTCAAACCCGTCGACCATCTCCGCAAAGCGTCTAAAGCAGAACCTCCGTTACCGCAGATAATTGTTTTTTTCTTATTTCTGTACATTTCAACAATTTTATATGCAACATTGTAAATACATTCGATATGCTTTGGTTTAAGCATTTTCTTTTTTGCTTCAACATTTTCATTGATAAGATTTTTAATAAATTTTTTGGTTTCCACTGTTCTTTTTTTAAGTTTATGACCAAAATTATCTTCCCAAAATATATTTTGGCAGAAAGTTTGTGCTGACGCTGCCTTTGCGGAACTTTTCATTTGCCATGATTTTACTATGAAGGGCTGAAGTATTTTTAATGCCCTCTATTTCAACTTCTCTCAAAGCTCTGGACATTCTTGCAATAGCTTCATCCCTGCTCTCGCCTAAAGCAATAATTTTTGCAATCAGGCTGTCATAAAAAGGAGGTATTGTATATCCCGAATAAACGTGCGTGTCCAGTCTTATTCCGGGACCTCCAGGCAAAAATAATTTGCCTATTGTTCCCGGCGAAGGAATAAAGTCTCTGTCAGGATCTTCAGCATTTATTCTGCATTCTATGGCGTGACCTAAAATATTAATTTTTTCAGGAACAATCAAAAGTTTTTCGCCTGCAGCAAGTTTTATCTGTTCTTTTACCAAATCTATTCCTGTAACCAATTCGGTAACGGGATGCTCTACCTGAATTCTCGTATTCATCTCTATAAAATAGAAATAGCCTTTTTTATCTACGAGAAATTCTACAGTGCCTACAGTGACATATTTTATGGCTTCCGCTGCATTTCTTGCGACTCTGCCCATTTTCTTTCTCAACGTATCGCTTATTAACGGAGAGGGACTTTCTTCAATTAATTTCTGATGTCTTCTCTGTATGGAGCAGTCTCTTTCCGGAAGATAAGCTGTTTTCCCGTATTTGTCGCCGAGTATCTGGAACTCTATATGATGGGGTTCTTCAATGTATTTTTCCATATATATTTCAGGATTTCCGAAAGCGGCTTTGGCTTCTGTCTGTGCCATAACGATAGAATTCTTTAGGTTTTCTTTGGAAGTGACTATTCTCATGCCTTTTCCGCCGCCGCCTGCAGTTGCTTTAATAATAACGGGGTATCCTATTTTTTTGGCTGTATCAAAAATTTTAGGATCATCGACATTGACAGGACCGTCTGAACCGGGAATTACTGGAATACCTGACTTTTTCATAAGTTTTATAGCTGTAATTTTATTGCCCATTTGTTCTATTGATTCTTTTGAAGGTCCGATGAAATTCAATCTGCAAGCTTCGCAAACTTCAGCAAAATAAGTGTTTTCAGCTAAAAACCCGTACCCGGGATGGATTGCGTCCGCGCCAGAAATTTCCGCGGCTGCTATAATGCTTGGTATATTTAAATAACTTTCAGAAGCGCTTGCATCTCCTACGCATATAGATTGATCGGCAAATTTTACATGCATACTTTCTCTGTCAACTTCTGAATGAATAGCAATGGTTTTAATACCCAGTTCTCTGCAGGCTCTTATAACTCTGCACGCTATTTCACCTCTGTTTGCAATCAAAACTTTCTTAAACATCTTATCTCCTGTTAAGATTGTTTGAAATGTTGAGAATGGAGTTTTCACAGAGTATCTTTTGTTCAACTCCAAACTTCACTCAAACTTCACTCTGTCTTTTCTTTCGCTCCTTTCACATTGTTTACTTGTATCCACCAGAAACAATTCTTGCCCGTATTCAACGGACTGTCCGTTTGATACAAGAATTTTTGATATTCTGCCTTTGATATTAGAGAGGATGTCTTTGATAATTTTCATAGCTTCAATTTGTCCAATTTTTTGTCCGACAACTATATTATCACCCTCTCTGACAAACGGAGGTTTGTCATTGCTTTGGGCGCTGGCAAATGTGCCGACCATTGTTGATTTGATAGCAGTGAGTACTATCTTTTTATCTTCTTCTTTTTTATTTTTGACTTTGACTTCAGTTTCGATAGCCTCTTTTGCGTCAGGCGCTATAGCCTTTACATCGGTTTTTTTTAGATATAGAGAATTATCTCCGCTTTGATATTGGATTTCTTCAATATCCGTATCTTTAATTGATTTTAAAAGTTCTTTAACTTCCTGCGAATTCATTTTGACCTCATTAATTCAATTCCCCGCCAGATTGGGGAATTATTTATTCATTATTGTTTATATCGATGATATTAAACCTTTACGAAATTTAAAAAAGTAGTATTTTTTTAGGCTCTTTCCACGTATTCGCCGGTTCTTGTATCAACTTTTATTCTGTCGCCTTCTTTGATGAAAAGAGGTACATGTATGTCTGCGCCGGTCTCAAGTTTAGCTGTTTTCGTCGTATTTGAAACAGAATCGCCCTTGATTCCATGTTCCGCTTCGGCTATTGTCATTTCTATAATTACGGGAAGATCTATTCCGATAAGTTCATTTTCAAGATATATTGCTTCAACTTCAAGGTTTTCTTTAAGAAAATTTACCATTTTGCCCAAGAGTTCCGGATGTACGGTTATCTGTTCATAAGTGTCCATATCCATAAAGTTGAAGTTGTTGCTCTCTTTGTATAAAAACCGCTTTTTCTGCCTTCTAATGGTCAATGCTTTAAATTTTTCACCTGACTTAAAAGTGCGTTCAATAATACCGCCCTTTTTAAGATGTCTGAGTTTTACGCGCATTACAGCGCCGCCTTTGCCCGGCTTATGGTTTTGAAACCATGCAATCTGGTAAGGTTCTCCGTCAACTAAAATATTGGTCCCGTTTTTAAAATCTGATGTTGAGATCATCTTTATCTCCTGATTATTAGTACACTGCTGAAGTCAACATTTCGCACCCGTTTTCTTTTATTAATATTGTATCTTCAATTCTCACACCGAATTCACCTTCAATGTATATGCCCGGTTCTACCGTAACTGCCATGTGCGTTAAAAAGACACCTTCGGCATTTGGCGCTAGCAAAGGCATTTCATGAATTTCTATACCTACTCCGTGACCGGTAGTGTGAATGAATTTATCTTTATAGCCGGCTGCTTCTATAATATTTCTTGCCGTTTTGTCTGCCCAGGATAGCGGCAGTCCGGCTTTTATTTCTTTCAAAACGGCATTTTGAGAGCTTTTTACAATGTTCCAGATTTTTTTTTGCTTGTCGTTAATTTTATCTAAAAAATATGTGCGTGTCAAATCCGAACAATAGCCATTGTACATGCAGCCTATATCCATCATTACTATGTCATTTTCGATTATTTTGCGATTTGAACTTCTGTGATGGGGATTAGCGGAATTCGCCCCTGAAGCAATTATAGGGATAAAACTCTCTGTTACCCGGTTTTTAGCAAACAATTCAATTACTCTGTAATGAATGTCAATCTCGCTTAAGCCCGGTTTCAGCTCTTCTTTAACTGTATTGCATACTTCGGATACAATCTGACAGGCTTTCTTGAGATTTTCAACTTCAACAGTGCCTTTTATAATTCTTAAACTGTCTAAAACACCGGTTTTTTTTATAAGATTGATTTTTTCATGGCTTAAATTTTCATTTATTAAAATAAAATCTGCAGCGTTCATGTATTTCGGATTAATTAACAAAGAGTTTATTTTATCTTGTTTTAGAATTTTTACAACGGTCTTATATAGAGGCGATTCTGTGTGCATGCGTATATTCTGTTTCCCAAAATATTCCATTATCTGGTTTTCAATCATTTTTGAGCATATTATATGAGTGTTATCTTTTGCGTTTAAAAGCCAGAATCCGTCAAATTCCGCGCCTGTAAGATAAGAAGTTTCTTTTACGTTTGTAAAAAGAATACTTTCTGTTTGATATTTGCTTAATATTTTTTTTAATATTTTTTCTTTCATATTTTCTCCGCTGGCTTTTGTTTTGTTGACCAAAAGTGGTTTATTTGACAATTTATAATTATTTAGCTACACTAAAATAGCAATCGCGAGAAGTGATTGGAAATTAGTTATCCGCAAAGGATATGGAAAAGGAGTTGTAGTAATGGCACAAGGCAAAGTTAAATGGTTTAACGACCAGAAAGGTTATGGATTCATTTCTAATGATGATGGATCAGGAGATGTATTTGCACACTATTCAGCTATTCAGTCTGACGGTTTTAAGTCGTTGGCAGAAGGCGACAGTGTTGAGTTTGAAATTGTAAATTCAGACAAAGGACCTAAGGCGGCAAATATAAAAAAGATCTAACCTTATTAATACCTTAAAAGACCTCCGGGTATTTTCTTGGAGGTCTTTTAAGGATATGTTATTTAAAAACAGTTTACATTAAGGATACCATTTTTCTTAAAGCGAAAAGATAACCGTCAATTCCCAGTCCAGCAATTTGTCCTATCGCCTCAGCAGCGATATAAGATTTATGTCTGAATTCTTCCCTTGCGTAAATATTTGAGATGTGAACTTCGATCGTCGGTACGGAAATTGAAGATAAAGCGTCTCTTATTGTTATAGAAGTGTGAGTAAATGCTGCTGGATTTATAATAATTCCAAAAATCTTATTTATGCTGTCTTGGATTTTATCTACAATCTTGCCTTCATGGTTTGATTGAAAAAATTCAACTTCAACTTTGAGCTCTTTTGCAAGTGAACTGAGGCTTTTTTCAATTTCTGCAAGAGTAATGTTTCCGTAAACCGCAGGTTCTCTTATTCCTAACATATTTATATTGGGCCCGTTTAAAACAAGTATTTTTTTCATTTGTTTTCTCCGGTAAAATTCTTTAAAACATTTAAAACAACATTATCTTTTACATAAGTGCTGACTGCTTTTCCTATATCTTTTATAAGAATAAATTTAATGTTTCCGTCAATAGATTTTTTATCTTTTTTCATAAGAGAAAGCATCTGCCGGGCATTGTTTTTTGTACTTAAAGTAAAATCTGCTTTCTGCAAAAGGTTTTCAACTTCTTTATATGTTTCCGGTTTGCATATTCTTAATTTCAAAGAAAGTTTTACTGCAAAGAGCATTCCTACGGCAACCGCTTCTCCGTGTAAAAACTTTTTGTATTTTGTAGCCGTCTCAAGTGCATGAGCAAAAGTATGTCCGAAGTTCAGAACAGCTCTTAATCCCGTTATTTCTTTTTCATCTTTTTCAACGACTCTGGCTTTATAGGAACAGCTTTGATATATAATGTATTCAAAATCTTTTGGCGGTACGGTTCCATTTTCCAACGTATCGGATAAATAACTGTAGAATTTTTTATCAAAAGTAAAAGCGTATTTTATAATTTCAGCAAGTCCGTTTTTTATATGCCTTTCAGTTAGAGTGCTTAAAAAAGCAGAATTAATCCATACAAGATCGGGCTGGTAAAACACGCCTGCAATATTTTTCCCGCCTTTTATATTTACTGCGGTTTTTCCCCCGACTGAAGAGTCTGTCATTGCAAGCAGAGTCGTAGGCACTTGGATGTAATTTATGCCGCGCATATATGTTGCCGCAAAGAATCCTGCAACATCGCCGATAACTCCGCCGCCCAAAGCTATTGCGCAGCTTTTTCTGTCTATGCCGGCTTCAAGCGCTTTATCATATAAAAAAGATAAACTTTTTATATTTTTCCCGATTTCGCCGGCGCTTATAACTGCAGTTTTAACGTTGAAGCCTTTCCGTTTTAGTAAAACCGTAAAATATTTTAAATGAAGTTTTTCTACGTTTTTATCGGTAATGACAAAAAACATGTTTGTTTTTGCGGCTTTTGCTAATGCCGTAAAAAAATCATTTTCAGATTGTGAAATAACAATATCGTATTTCTTTGTTTTTAAATTTACAATTATTTGTTTCATAACTCTTTTAATGTAGGACTATTACGCTGCTGAGATTTTTTGAATAATATAAATTATCAGCATATAACTCTTGAAACTTCACATATTTTACTTTTACCTGAGTTTTTTTGCAAATATTTGCATATATTTTTCGGTTGCAGTCTTATTCTACCTTAAATCTGCCCATCGGTAAGAATTTAAACGCTTTAAGAGCAGCGGCATTTAATAATATTTTTATATGAGTTGAATTGAGAGTAGTAATTGGGGATTATAAATGTCGGCTGTTTTAAAACGCTCCCCGATAATTGGCGACGGTAGGAATTGAACCTACGACCAAAGGCTTATGAGTCCTCTGCTCTACCCCTGAGCTACGCCGCCGAAATAAAAAATAATGTGATTATTCTATCTATTTTTACTTACAGAAGTCAATTTCAAATTGGAATTAAACAGACTTTATATCTGCCGTTTTTTTAGTTTTTTCGCTTATTATTTTATATGCGTTCGCATTGAAAAGCATTCCCATCCAGAGATAGGCATCAATAAAGAGATATTATGCAGATTTGGAATTTAATCCGCAGAACTTTAGAAAAAAGAGAGAATAAAAAGGTATTCCCGCCGTCAGAGAATTAACGATAACAGCAACCGGTTTCTTCATTTAATTTCTGTCAATATTTTGCAGCAAATGTATAAAAAACTTTTTGGTTTTGTATGTCATTTTGGCATGCTGTTCCTTTGAGAAATCTAAAAAAAGAACAAAATATTTTTCTATGTTTATTAAGAATATATAGTAAAAAAAGATTTATTTTTAAGAGTATATATTATTATGCTAAAATTATTTAAATAAACTTGATTTTAACTTTTGAAAGGATAAATGATGTTTGAACAATCTTTCAAGAATATAGACGATATTTTGCGTAAAGACGCAGGCTGTAGCAGTGAACTTGATTATATTGAGCAGACTTCTTGGATTTTGTTCTTAAGATATTTAGATAGTTTAGAACAGACAAAAATCAAAGCTGCCCTGCTTGAGGACAAGAAATATACAAATATAATTTTAAAAGAATTCCAATGGGATGTTTGGGCATGTCCGAAAAAAGGTGGTAAATTAGATTATAATGAAGCTCGTACAGGCGATGACCTTATTGATTTTGTAAATCAAAAACTCTTTCCATATTTTAAAAAATTTAAGACTACTTCTGAAAACTATAATACGATAGAATATAAAATCGGAGAGATTTTCAGCGAACTTAAAAATAAAATCCAAAGCGGTTATAATTTAAGAGAAATATTAAATATTGTTGATGAATTGAAATTTTCCACTAGCGCTCAAAAACATGAGATGTCTCACCTTTACGAATCAAAAATTAAGAATATGGGCAATGCCGGACGTAACGGCGGGGAATACTATACTCCGCGTCCGCTTATTAGGACTATAGTAAAAGTTGTAGCGCCCAAAATAGGAGACAAAATTTATGATGGGGCTGCTGGCTCGGCGGGATTTTTGGTAGAAGCGTTTGTTTACCTGCATGAGAAAGTCAAAACGACAGGAGAGCAGTCCATATTACAACACGATACTTTTTACGGCAAAGAGAAAAAAGCTCTTGCGTATATCATAGGAATTATGAATATGATTTTGCACGGCATAGAAGCGCCGAATATTTTGCATACGAATACTCTTTCAGAAAATATTAAAGATATGCAGGAGAAAGATAAATTCAATGTTGTTCTTGCTAATCCGCCTTTCGGCGGGAAAGAACGTTCTGAAGTACAGCAGAATTTTGATATTAGAACTGGAGAAACAGCCTTTCTGTTTTTACAGCATTTTATAAAAATACTAAAAGCGGGAGGTAAAGCCGGCGTTGTTATTAAAAATACATTTTTATCTAATACTGACAATGCTTCTGTATCGCTTCGCAAAGGATTGATTGAAAATTGTAATCTGCATACGGTGCTGGATTTGCCAAGCGGAGTGTTTATCGGAGCAGGCGTAAAAACTGTAATTTTGTTTTTTGAAAAAGGCAGTCCGACAAGAAAAATTTGGTATTATCAGTTAAATTTAGACAGAAATCTTGGCAAGACTAATCCTTTAAGCGAAGATGATTTAGCCGATTTTGTTAAACTTCAAAAAACAAAAGCTGATTCAGATAATTCTTGGACTGTAAAAATTACGGATATAAATAAAGAAACTTATGACTTATCTGTAAAAAATTCCAATAAAAAAGATGAAACGGCAATAAGAGATCCGGAAGATATATTAAAAGAAATAGCGGCGTTAGATAAACAGTCCGTTAAAATAATTGCTGAAATTGAAAAAGTTTTAATAATGGAAAAATAAATGGCTTATATTTTTATGGATGAAAGCGGCTGTTTAGGTTTTGATTTTACAAAAGCCATAACTTCCAGATATTTTGTTATTACACTTTTAATGGCAAAGAATGATAATGTTATTAATAAAGCTGTTAGTAAAATATTTAAATCAATTCCTAAAAATGAACTTAAAGTTCATTGCGATACATTACATTGCTATAAAAAAAATGACAGGACAAGAATAAAATTATTAGCGGAGTTGAAAGGTTTGAAAGATTTGAAAGATAAGGATGTAAGCGTAATGTCTATAATTTTGAATAAGCAAAAAGTTTTTGATTATTTACAAAATGAAAGACGCGTTTATACAATTATATAACAAAGATACTTTTGGATAGAATTATAAATAAAAGATTATTGCTTTCAGATGAAAGTATTGATTTCATAGCGTCAAGAAGAGAAACAAATAGGTTCTTAAATGAAAATTTTAAAGGTTATTTGGAAACTAAAACATTACTAAATCACAAATTAAAAATTGAGGTGAGCATAAACTCCCCGTATTCTGTTAAAGAATGCAAGCGGTAGATTTTGTGTCTTGGGCAATGTTTAGGTAATGTTTAAGAAATATGAACACGACGAGAGTTATTATTACAATATTATCAAAAATTTGGTAGTTGATAAAGTGCCTTTATTTAGATAAAAAAAGGAAAGAACGAAGAACCTTAAAAACACTTTAGGCTTTTAAACCTTGAGGAACCATTCGGAGCCCCATTTTTAAAGGAAATTACCTTCGCTCACTACTCAGCATAATATAAAATTATATGTAAATGTCAATAATTTGCATTTTAAGATGCTAAATAGCTTCAAAGGTTTAGTGATGAGAATAAATAGTAAGTGGGAAGTGAAAAAACTTGGGGAAATTTGTACTTTCATTAATGGATTATGGGCTGGGAAAAAATGTCCGTTTATTAATGTTTATGTTATTAGAAATACTAATTTTACTAAAGATGGAAAACTTGATTTATCGAATGTTGTAAATTTATCTCTTGAAAAAAAGCAATATGAGAAAAAAAGATTAGAGTATGATGATATAATATTAGAAAAGTCTGGAGGAGGACCGAAACAACCCGTCGGAAGAGTTGTTCTTTTTGATATTAAAAAAGGAAATTTCTCATTTAGCAATTTCACATCAGTTATAAGAATTATTAATAAGAGATATGTATATCCAAAATATTTGTATAACTATTTGTTTTATTGTTATATATCTGGCATGACTGAGGTTATGCAAAGTCACTCAACAGGTATTAGAAATCTTAATTTTGATGAATATAAGAAAATTAATATAGTATTTCCTTCTATTTCAGAGCAGAAAAAAATTGTTGCTAAACTTGATAAATTTTCAGAAAATATAAAAAGACTTGAGGATGCGTCAAGAAAAAATCTTCAGAATGCAAAAGATTTATTTAATAGCGTTTTGAATGAAACGTTTAAAAATAAATCTGCCGTAGCCAATGATAATAGACAAGTATATAAAAAAACGCATTGGGAAGTGAAAAAACTTGGGGAAATTTGTACTTTCATTAATGGATTATGGGCTGGGAAAAAATGTCCGTTTATTAATGTTTATGTTATTAGAAATACTAATTTTACTAAAGATGGAAAACTTGATTTATCGAATGTTGTAAATTTATCTCTTGAAAAAAAGCAATATGAGAAAAAAAGATTAGAGTATGATGATATAATATTAGAAAAGTCTGGAGGAGGACCGAAACAACCCGTCGGAAGAGTTGTTCTTTTTGATATTAAAAAAGGAAATTTCTCATTTAGCAATTTCACATCAGTTATAAGAATTATTAATAAGAGATATGTATATCCAAAATATTTGTATAACTATTTGTTTTATTGTTATATATCTGGCATGACTGAGGTTATGCAAAGTCACTCAACAGGTATTAGAAATCTTAATTTTGATGAATATAAGAAAATTAATATAGTATTTCCTTCTATTTCAGAGCAGAAAAAAATTGTTGCCAGACTTGACAAACTATCTGCAGAAACAAAAAAATTAGAAATTGTTTATCAAAAGAAAATAGATGGTTTAGCAGAACTAAAAAAATCTGTGTTTAAACAAACATTTGATTGCGGGTAGAGGTTTTTTGCAGAAAGGTAAGAGTGTTATTTATCTGTCATTCTGAAAAGGCGAAGCTTTTGAGAAATCCAGTGTTTATATGTTATTGATGTCGAGTATGATAAGGCAAAACTTGTAGAGAGTAATTATGAACGAAGCGGAAACAAGGGCAGAACTTATAGATCCTAAACTGAAGGACAGCGGCTGGATTGAGGAAAATAATTGTAAAATTTTTCGCGAGTTTACTATAGCTGAACCTAAAATCGGACTGCGTTCTTCTCATGGTCTTAAGGCAGATTATGTACTTTCTTATAAAAATGTGAAACTTGCTGTTGTTGAAGCTAAGAAATCGTCTTTATCTGCCGGCGATGGTGTCAATCAGTCTAAACTGTATGCGCAAAAGTTAAATATTCGTTACGCTTTAGCGACTAACGGCAGGGGAATTTATTTTATTGATATGGAAACAGGCAAAGAGAAAGAAATAGACAAATTTCCCGATCCGGATGAACTTTATAATAATATTTTCGCAATGCAAAATGAATGGCGCGATAGGTTTAATTCCGAGCCTTTTGAAAATAAAGGCGGGTCAATATCTGTGCGTTATTATCAGGAAATAGCCGTAAATAAAGTTATGTGCGCCGTCTCGGAAAATAAAAATCGTATTTTATTAACTTTAGCCACAGGTACAGGCAAGACTTATATAGCATTTCAAATTGCGTGGAAACTTTTTAAAACGCGCTGGAATATAAATAAAGACGGCAAAAGGCTGCCGCGTATATTGTTTTTAGCGGATAGAAATATTTTGGCAGACCAAGCGTTTAATACTTTTTCCGCTTTTCCTGAGGACGCTTTAAAACGCATTAAACCTGAAGAAATAAAAAAGACGGGCAGAGTCCCGACAAACGGCAGTATTTTCTTCACAATTTTTCAAACTTTTATGAGCGGCGCAGATGAAAAACCCTATTTCGGTCAGTATCCGAAAGATTATTTCGATTTTATTATAATTGACGAATGCCACAGAGGCGGAGCAAATGACGAGAGTCGGTGGCGCGCTATTTTAGATTATTTCTATCCGGCAGTGCATCTTGGAATGACTGCCACGCCCAAACGTGAAAAAAACGCAGATACATATAAATATTTTGGTGATCCTGTATATATTTATTCTCTTAAAGACGGAATAAACGACGGGTTTTTAACGCCTTTTAAAGTTCGTCGTATTCAAACAACTTTAGACAGCTATATTTATACTCCTGATGATGATGTTATTGAAGGAGAAGTTAAAAAAAATCATGAGTATGTAATAGAAGAGTTTAATCGAGATATTGAAATTGAAGAAAGAGAAAAAAAGCATGTTAAAATTTTTATGAATGAAATAGATCAAAAAGAAAAAACGCTTGTTTTTGGCGCAAATCAAGATCATGCGGCTTTGCTCAGGGATTTAATAAACCAAATTAAAACTATCGAAAATCCTGACTATTGCGTAAGAGTAACTTCAAATGACTGTGAAATAGGGAACCAGCATTTGAGAGATTTTCAAGATAATGATAAAACAATTCCTACTATTTTAACTACTTCTCAAAAACTTTCTACGGGTGTTGACGCAAGAAATGTGAGAAATATTGTGCTTATGCGTTCCGTAAATTCTATGATTGAGTTTAAGCAGATAATAGGCAGAGGAACAAGACTTTTTGACGGTAAAGAATACTTTACAATATATGATTTTGTCGGTGCTTATAAAAACTTTTCTGATTCTCAATGGGACGGAGAACCTGTAGAAGATGCAGATATTTATGAATCTACTAAAAAAGAACAGATAAAGAGCTTTAAATCGTCTGATATTGCAGGAGCAGAGGCTTTGCTTGAACGTCCTAAAAAACAGAAAGTTAAAATAAAATTAGCGCCGGGTAAAGAAAGAGAAATTCAATACATGTCACGGACATCATTTTGGGATGCAAGCGGAATTCCTATATCTGCCGAGCAATTTATATATAAATTATTTGGGAAACTTCCTGAGTTTTTTAAAAATGAGCAAGAATTAAGAGATATTTGGTCTTATCCGGATACGCGGAAAAAATTTTTAGAAAAACTTGAGCATGCAGGATACGGGCGTAAAGAACTTGAAATTTTACAGCAACTTACATATACGCAAAACAGCGATTTGTTTGATGCTTTAGAATATCTTGCATATAACGTTAAACCTTTGACAAGAGCGGCTCGAGCAGGAAAAGCAAAAAATGAAATAGCGAAAGTTGAAGAATTTGAAGATAAGCAAAAAGCTTTTTTAGAGTTTGTTTTGGAAAAGTATGTAGATGCAGGCGTAAAAGAATTGGAACAAGAAAAGTTGTCTGAGCTTGTCAAGCTGAGATATAACACTATTGATGACGGTTTGGCGGAATTAGGGGATGCTGAACAAATCAAAGAAGTTTTTATATCCTTTCAAAAATATTTGTATTGATACGTAAACAAAATGAAAAACGCTGTATATTTAAGTTTAGGGTCAAACGTCGGCGACAGAGCGGAAAATATTGTTTCCGCTTTATCTTTTTTGCAAAGCAGTTTATTTGCAGATATTAAAAAGATTTCTTCTTTTTATGAAACGGCGCCTATTGGTCCTAAACAAAGAAGTTTTTATAATATTGTAATTGAAGCGCAGACAGATTTAAAACCGGATGATTTGCTTTTATTTATAAAACAGGCTGAACATATTTTAGGGCGGAGGAAGACGATAAGATGGGGGCCGCGCGTTATTGATATTGACATTCTGCTTTTTTGCAGAAAAATTATTAATCAAACCGGTTTAACTGTGCCGCATAAAGAGATACAGAACAGACTTTTTGTTTTAATTCCGTTAAGCGAAATAGCTGGCGACTTTGTACACCCTGTTTTAAAACAGAAAATCAGCGGTATTTTATACGATAAATCATTGACACTTAAATGCCAAAAGGTTAAAATCATACAAACAAATATTGCAAATCGGAGTTTGAAAAATTGAAAACGGAACGAACGGAATGACAAAAAGAAACGGATTGAATTTTTAAATGAAGAAAAAAACGGTTTTAACGATTTTAAAGAAAAAACAGTCCGGCGAAAAAATAACAATGCTTACCTGTTATGATTATGTTACTGCAAAGCTTATTTCCTCACAGGATATTGATGTGTTGCTTGTAGGAGATTCTCTCGGCAACGTTAAACTTGGCTACGAGAATACTCTTTCCGTTACAGTCGACGATATGATATACCATACAAAATCCGTAAAAAGAGGTAATGACGGCGCTTTGCTTATTACTGATATGCCGTTTATGTCTTATGAAATAACTGTTGAAGATGCTGTTAAAAATGCGGCAAGAATTGTTAAGGAAGGCGGAGCAGAAGCGGTAAAAGTTGAGGGCGGAATTGAAATTGTAGATAGGGTTAAGGCAATTTCGGACGCGAAAGTTCCTATCGTCGGACATTTAGGGCTTACCCCGCAGTCGATAAATAAATTCGGCGGTTTTAAAATTCAGGGAAGAACGGAAGAAGAGCGCGGGAGACTGATTGCCGATGCTGAAGCACTAGAGAAAACCGGCGCATTTGCGGTCGTTTTGGAGGCTGTTCCCGAACAGCTTGCAAAAGAAGTTACAGAGCGCTTGAAAATTCCTACGATAGGCATAGGTTCAGGCCGTTATTGCGACGGACAGGTTTTAGTTGTTGACGATATGCTGGGAATGTTTACTGATTTTACGCCTAAATTTGTAAAAAAATATGCCGAAATTGGCGAAATGGTGCGAACTGCAGTAAAAAACTATATAGATGAAGTAAAAAAAGGACAATTCCCGCGTGAAGAGAATACATATAAATGAAAATTATAAAAAATGCTTCGCAGATGCAGAAAATTGCTTTAAGACATATTAAAGACGGTGATGAAATAGGACTTGTCCCTACAATGGGAGCTTTGCATGAAGGTCATATTTCTTTGATTGCAAAGTCTGTAAAAAATGATGATATCACTATAGTATCGATTTTTGTAAATCCGATACAATTTGGTCCCAATGAAGATTATTTAAAGTACCCTAGACCTGTCAAAAAAGATAAGGAAATCTGTAAAAAAAATCATGTGGATTATGTTTTTATGCCGTCGGTAAACGATATGTTTCCGGCGGATCATAAAACTTTTATAGAAGTAAAAACCTTGCAGGATATTTTATGCGGAGCGTTCAGGATAAATCATTTCAAAGGTGTTGCCACAGTTGTTGCAAAACTTTTTAACATATCGTGCGCCGACAGAGCCTATTTTGGAATGAAAGATTTTCAACAGCTTAAGATTATAGAGAAAATGGGTAAAGATTTAAATTTCAGGACTAAAATTATTCTATGTTCTATCGTAAGGGAAAGAAACGGTCTTGCTCTTTCAAGCAGAAATTCTTATTTGAGCGCTGAAGGAAAAAAGAGAAGCTTAAATATTTCTAAAAGTTTAAAAGAAGCAGCGGAAGATTTTAAACGCAGAGATTTAAATTTTGTCAAGAAAACTGTCATAAATAAACTCAAGAAAATACCGGGAAGCGAAATTGATTATGCTGAAATTGTAAATTTTGACGATTTGTTGCCAGCTGATAAGAATACGAAAAAAGCAGTTTTTGCGGTAGCCGTATGGATAGGAAAAACAAGACTCATAGATAACATTATGATGATAAAGGATAAAGATAGCTAAATGATAAGTTCGGACTATTTGGTTATAGGGAGCGGCATAGCGGGCCTTAGTTTGGCATTGAAAGCATCAAAAAACGGCAGCGTTTCTTTGATTACAAAGAAAAAACTGTTTGATTCGGCTACGGGGAAAGCGCAGGGTGGTATTGCTTGCGTTATGGATGAGTCCGACTCTTTTGAAGCGCACGTACGTGATACGATAGTTTCTGGAGCAGGACTTTGCAATGAGAAGATGGTTGAAAAAATGGTTGTAGAAGGTCCAGAAAGAATAAGAGAGCTTATAGTGCTCGGCGTTGAATTTACTAAAAAGAAAGATTCTGATTCGAAGTTTGAGTTGGCTCTTGAGGGCGGACACGGTAAGAGAAGAATTCTTCATGCCGGAGATATAACCGGAAATGAAATAGAAAGAGTTTTGATAAGAAATATAGAAAAATATAAAAATATAACTGTTTATGAGTATCATACAGCAATAGATTTGATTTTAAATAAGGATAGAATTTGCAGGGGTGTGTATGTTTTTGATAGTGAAAATAATAATACGGAAATTTTTGAGGCAAAAGTGACAGCTTTAACTTGCGGCGGCGCTGGAAAAACGTATTTATATACTTCAAACCCCGATGTTGCCACAGGTGACGCGGTAGCTATGGCATACAGAGCCGGAGCGGACATTGCGAATATGGAATTCGTCCAGTTTCATCCAACGTGTTTGCACAGTAGCGATGCTAGATCTTTTTTAATATCTGAAGCAGTACGCGGTGAGGGCGCTGTTTTAAAACTTAAAGACGGCGGATCGTTTGTTGAAAAATACAATCCTCAAAAAGAACTTGCTTCGCGTGATGTTGTGGCAAGAGCGATAGACTGTGAATTGAAATCCAGCGGCGAAAAATTTGTTTATTTGGATATCACCGCAAAGAGTAAAGATTTTCTTATGAAAAGATTTCCGAATATCTATGCAAAATGCCTTGAATACGGCATAGATATTTCAAGGGATATGATTCCGGTGGTTCCCGCGGCGCATTTCTTCTGCGGGGGCGTTGTGATAGATGAAAACGGCAGGAGTAGCATTAAGAATCTTTACGCGGCGGGGGAAACCGCGTGTTCCGGCGTACACGGAGCAAACCGACTTGCTTCAAACTCTCTTCTTGAGGGAGTTGTCTATGCAGACAGGATATATAAAGACTCGTTGCAATTTTTAAGAAAAGAGTATTCAAAAATTGACGTCAAGCCTATTGGCAATATAAAGTCTTCTTTAAATAAATCTGCTGTTTTTGTGCAGAAAAAGGAAGAAGTGAGACGATTGACTTGGGATTATCTAGGTATTTCGCGTTCAAACGAAGGACTTTTAAAAGCGCAGGAAAAAATAGATGTTTTGAAGGTTGAAATAGAGCAGTGTTTCAAAAAAGCGCCTTTTACGATAGACGGGATCGAAGTGAGAAATATGATGTTTATAGCAGAAATGATTGCGCGTTCAGCGATACAGAGAAAAGAGAGCAGAGGACTGCATTTTAATACGGATTATTTGTTTCTTCTGCCTGATGTGAAAGACACAGTAATAAACATAAGATGAAGAAAATAAGTGGAAAAAGAAAATATTATGGACATAATCAAAATTCGCGGCGCGCGGCAACACAATTTAAAAAATATAGATCTTGACATACCGAGAAATAAACTTATCGTGATTACGGGTTTGTCCGGTTCCGGCAAATCTTCTCTTGCTTTTGACACGATTTATGCTGAAGGTCAAAGAAGATATGTTGAATCTCTATCCGCTTATGCAAGACAGTTTTTGGAACTTATGGAAAAGCCCGATGTTGATATTATTGAAGGTTTGTCTCCGGCAATTTCAATAGAACAAAGAAATCCGTTGCATAATCCGCGATCTACAGTGGGAACAGTAACAGAAGTTTACGATTATTTAAGGCTTTTGTTTGCAAAAGTAGGTGTTCCGCACTGTCCTAAATGCGGCAAGATAATCCGTCCTCAGTCCGCTCAGCAGATAATTGATGAAATTATGAAGATGCCTGCTGCTACTGTAATTCATATTTTGTCACCGCTTATAAAAGGAAGAACTGGCACTTATGAGGAACTTTTTTCTCGTCTTGCGAAAAGCGGATATTCGAGAGTAAGAGTTGACAATGAAGTTTATCTGCTTGATGAAAAGATAGAGTTGAACAGATATAAAAAACATACTATAGATATAGTAATAGACAGAATAACACTTAATGAAAATTTACGTTCAAGAGTCGCTGCTTCGATTGAAACAGCTTTAAAAGAGTCAAAAGGGACAGTGTCTGTTGCCGTAATTAAGAATGGAAAATCTATTGCTGAGACAGTTTACAGCGAGCAGTATGCTTGTACGGACTGTGGGATAAACCTCTCTGATATTGAACCGAGACTTTTTTCTTTTAACTTGCCGTTTGGAGCGTGTCCTGAATGCGGCGGACTCGGAAATAAGATAGAGATTGATGAAAATTTGGTAGTACCCGATAAAAACCGTTCCGTAAGACACGGCGCGATTATTGCATGGTCAGAGCCGATAACTACGAAAACCAATAGATGGAAAAACAGTTGGGGTGGGTATTACAGGGAACTTTTAACTGAAGTCGCAAGAAAAAATAAAATATCTTTGATTGTGCCTTGGGAAGAACTTATAAGAGAGCATCAGAAAATTCTGCTTTACGGACAGGACGATTTTGAAGGTGTTATAACAAACATGCAGCGCAGATACAACGAAACAGAATCTGCTTTTGTAAGAGAAGAAATTTATAATAAATATATGACCAGAAAAATTTGTCCGCTGTGCGGCGGACAAAGACTTAAAAGAGAAGCTCTTTCAGTTTTGGTTGGCGGGAAATCAATTTCAGATGTTACAAAAATGTCCGTTGAAAAATCTTTTGACTTTTTCGATAAAATAAGGTTTGGCGGTAAAGATAAAATTATAAGTAAAGCTGTTTTGAAAGAGATACATGAACGACTGCGGTTTTTAAATAATGTGGGTTTGGGATATTTAAGTTTGGAAAGAGAAAGCGGTACGCTTTCAGGCGGAGAAGCGCAGAGAATACATTTAGCGACGCAGATAGGTTCAGGTCTTACTGGAGTTTTATATGTACTTGACGAACCATCTATAGGTCTTCACCAGAAAGATAACTATAAACTTCTGGAAACTCTCATAAAACTTAGAGATTTGGGCAATACTTTGATTGTTGTTGAACATGATGAAGATACAATGAGAAGGGCGGATCGCATAATAGATTTAGGTCCCGGCGCCGGAGTATACGGTGGGCATATAGTGGCTGAGGGAAATGCAAAAGAAATAGTAAAATTTAAAAACTCTCTTACGGGTCAGTATTTAAAAGGGGTTTTGCAGATACCGGTTCCCAAAAAGAGAAAACAACTTTCGGATAAATGTCTTACGGTTGAAGGTGCAAGTCAATTTAATTTAAAAAATATAGATGTGCATATTCCTATCGGACTTTTTATCTGTGTTACCGGAGTGTCGGGAAGCGGTAAATCTACTTTAGTGCACGAAATAGTATATAAAAGTATTGCTCATAAACTTTACGGATCGAAAGAAAAACCCGGAAAATTTAAAAATATGGATGGACTTGAAAATATAGACAAAGTTGTAATTGTCGATCAGTCGCCCATAGGAAGGACGCCCAGATCAAATCCTGTAACTTATACGGGCGCTTTTTCAATAATAAGGGATTTATTTGCATGGGTTCCTGAGGCAAAAGCAAGAGGATATCAGCCGGGGAGGTTTTCTTTTAACGTAAAGGGTGGAAGATGTGAAAACTGTCAGGGTGACGGTACTTTGAAAACTGAGATGCAGTTTTTGCCGGACATTTATGTCAGATGCGATGTTTGCGGCGGAAGAAGATTTAACGAAGAAACTCTACAGATAAAGTATAAAGGCAGGAATATCGACGAAGTTTTAAATATGACGGTTGAAGAAAGTGTAAAGTTTTTTGAAAACATCCCTGTGCTTAAAAGGATTTTGTCGACGATTGAAGATGTTGGTCTCGGATATATAAGAATAGGGCAGCAGGCTACTATGCTTTCAGGCGGGGAAGCGCAGAGAGTAAAACTTGCGGCTGAACTGTCAAAAAAAGCTACCGGGAGGACAATGTATATTCTTGACGAACCTACTACCGGGTTGCATTTTGCCGATGTGAGCAAACTTCTTGAAGTGTTGCAGAGATTTTCTTATGCCGGAAATACCGTTCTTGTTATAGAGCATAATCTTGACGTTATAAAAACTGCCGATTGGCTTATTGATTTGGGTCCCGAGGGCGGTGAAAGAGGCGGTAGGCTTGTAGCTGAAGGCACACCTGAAGATGTAATGAAAAATCCTAAATCTTTTACGGGATATTACTTGAGAAATCATATTAATCGTCATAAATAGCACGGCAAAAACATGAAAAAATGCTGCCGTTAAACAGCAAGAAGTTTGAGTTTTGTTTGTCATGCTGCGACAGTGTTTTGTCTCAATCCAGTAGAAGGCAGGCAGAATAGAAAAGGAATGATGAAATGCCTTTAAATCTTATAGTATATGCAGTTATTTTCGGTATTTTCTATGCGTTGATATTTTTATTAATTTACAAAACTAAATTTTTTAAATTTAAAATCGATTTTGCATCGTTATTCTTTTTTACTTCAATCATATATCTCGTTTTTACTTTTCTTTTGAAGAAATATATAAATCTATAAAATGAAAATAAATTTTAAAGAAAATTTGTTAAAAGATTTGAAAAAATACAAGAATGAAATTTTTGCAAACCGCTACGCGAAATATTTTCAGACGCATAAAGGCGGTTATGGGGAAGGCGATTTTTTTTGGGGACTTAAAGTTCCTCAGCAGCGGATTACAGCTCGTAAATATTGGAAAGATATAAATTTAAAAGACGTTGAAAAATTATTACAGCATAGAATCCACGAAGTAAGACTTACCGCGTTAATGATTTTAATTGAAAAATATCAAAAAGCGGATGATGCTAAATCAGTTATAGTAAAAATATATTTGAGAAATTCTGAATGCATTAACAACTGGGATTTGGTTGACTTATCTGCGCCATATATCCCGGGACATTATTGGCATGACAATTCTTTAAAAGATTTTTGGGAATACGCGGAGTCGGGGAGTCTTTGGAAAGAAAGAATTGCGATGATTTCAACATTATATTTTATAAGACAAGGAAGATTTGTGGAAACTTTGGCATTGTCAAAGTTGTTTTTAGCGCATAATCACGATTTGATACATAAAGCATCGGGCTGGATGCTTAGAGAAGTTGGAAAAAGGGACACAAGGACGCTTATTTCATTTTTAGATAAATATTCTAACGTGATGCCGAGAACTATGTTGAGGTATTCGATTGAAAAACTCTCTCAGGAAAAAAGAGAATATTATATGGAAAAAGACATATAGGAAATTGAAAAATAAAAGCAATGATGTCTCTATTTTTTAATGCGGTATAGAAAAAGATAAAGGGTTGTTGGCAGAACGCAGTTAGAATATAGGCGTATGACAGGATGTCCAACCGGGAAAGAAATACAAAAGACTGAAAATTTCTGAGACAAAGTTTATTCAGCGTGATAACAGGGACTGAATTATTATAACTTCTGAAAACTGTAAAGAAAACAAATATATTTACATTGTTTTTCTATTGATATAAATTTCCTCCTATGAAAATAATATTAGCCTGATAGTAGAACAGATGATAACAAAAGACTTGATTTTAAGAATTTTTTCAGCTGCAAATATTTTAAGATGGAACGACCACATACGCCCGTTTGATTTTTTTGAACTTGATAAGCAAGCCCACAAGATGATAATCGCTTATATCGTTGCGAAATTTGAAGAAGAAGATGACAAACCGGTTGACTGGGTGAAACTTATTGAATGCGGGATTTTTGAATTTTTTCAGAGAATAATGCTCACGGATTTAAAGCCGGAAGTTTTCCGCGAGATAATGTCAAAAAAAGAAAAAGAGTTAAACAGATGGGTGATAGAAAACTTAAATAATGATTTATCAGTTTTAAAAGGAGAGTTTGGCAAAAGATGTTCAGAGTATCTTTTAGAATCGGATTATGCACTACATGAAAAGAGAATTTTAAGCGCGTCGCATTGCCTGTCGACAAAATGGGAGTTCAATATAATTTATCCGTGGAATTCAATGATTTACGGTATAGAAAAAACAAAGAATGAAATAGAAAAAAGTATTGCAGCTTTTGATGATTTATCAGGTATAAAAAAGTTGGTAATAAATAAAAAATATTATGGGTTTTTGGATTTGTGCGGGCAGTTGCGGTTTCAGCAGAGATGGGCGCAGGCTTTTAGAATACCGAAGACAACCGTATTGGGACATATGCTTACGGTTGCAATTTTTGCATATTTGTTGTCAATGGAAATAAACGCTTCAGACAGGAGAAAATATAATAACTTTTATTCTTCTTTATTTCACGATCTTCCTGAAATTCTAACAAAAGATATTATTAAGCCGGTAAAATCTTCAATAGTAGGTCTTGAGAATATAATAAAGCACTACGAAAAGAAACAGGTTGTAGAGAAAATACTTCCTTTAATTCCACCTGAGTGGCATTTTGAAATGCAGTATTTTATAGAAGATGAATTTTTGGATAAAATTATTGAAAACGGAAAAGTAAAAGAAGTTGATAATGCAGCGGATTTCAATGATAATAAATATAATGCTGTTGACGGAACTTTGACTGAAATGTGTGACAAACTGTGTGCTTATATTGAGGCTTCAATGGCATTGGAATACGGTATAAAATCCTCCACTTTAATCAAATCAAAACAAGCCCTTTATGATAAATATTCAAATGTCAGAAAGAACAACTTAGATTTTAGACGACTGTTTGATCATTTTTAAGAAAAAGATGTAAAAGTAAATTTTTGGGAAAGAGTAAAAAAGGATAGGAAAAAATGAAAAAAACTTTAGCAGTTATTTTATCAATGTTTCTTTTAGTAATTACAAGCAGGAATAGTTTTGCAACAAAAAGTTATAGAAGCAAAATAGGCGAACCAAAGACTGTAAAAGTAAAAAGTTATAATCGTAAAAGTGGAACTTCGGTAAAGTCTCATTATCGTTCAAAATAAAAAGAAATCATAACTTGATGAATACAGATTAAAAGAATAAAAATTATAGATATAAATTTATCAAAGTAGTAAATTTATGTCTATACTTATACTGTTTATTTGCAATATTTTTGTTTCCTTTCTATTTATTTTTCTCTGCCGCAATTTAAACATATTGCTTATATATTTATTCTTCCACTTTGTTTTAGTAATATGATACTATCATTTCTGGTGGTTTTCTGCATAAAACTTTAAGTTATTTTTCCATTAACAGATAAATGAAGACAGCTTATCCAAAAGTTTCCGTTATGGACACCATTAGTTTTACTTGAATCAGAAAAAAGATTTGTTGAAAATAACAACAATAGCAAAACACTTAGAAATTTTTTCCTCGTAATTCCTTCTTGTTTGTTAAAGGTTTTTGTTGCTTATTTAACATTTTCAATCAGTTGTAAAATTTTTGACTGCTTTCCCAAAAAACAAAGTAAAAATATGCTGAGGAGGGGATTCGAACCCCTACCGCCCTTTCGGGGACAGGCTTCTGAGACCTGCGTGTCTGCCGTTCCACCACCTCAGCTTTATGCGCATACGTTTCCATTTATTTGTTTATATCTTAAGTAAAAAAAAGCGGCAACGCTCCAACGTTTTTTTATGAGAGTAAAAGTTTTTAGAACTTAGCACACACTTTATATAATTATTATTTTATTCTCAAATTGTTAAGACGGTGCTTTGAAGCTATGATCTCTCTTTCTTTTTTCTGCCGTATATTATAGAATTTACCTCTTATTATGGAGAAGGAGTAATAAAGTGGATAGTTTTATTGAATTAAAAAAAATTTCTGTACTTCGTGGTGACAGAAAAATTTTAGACGATATTAATTTTGATATAAGTTCCGGCGAAAATGTTGCTGTGATAGGTCCTAACGGATCAGGAAAATCTACTTTTATCAAACTTATAACCGGCAAAATTTATCCGTCTTATACCGGAAACGGCACGGTTTGCAAGTTGTTTGGACACAGTCGGTGGAATATACATAATCTGCGCAGTATGCTTGGAATAGTAACAAACGAACTTCAACATGATTTTTATAACGAGATAACGGGTTTTGAAGCTGTTTTGTCGGGATTTTTCTCAAGTGTTGGCATATCAAACAATCATATAGTTACAAAAGATATGACTAAAAAGGCCGACGACATGATTGACTTTTTGGAAGTATCTTCTCTAAGAAATAAAAAACTTGAAACTATGTCGTCTGGAGAAGCAAGAAGATTTTTAATAGCAAGAGCGCTTGTAAACAATCCTAAAGTTTTAGTTTTGGACGAACCGTCAAACAGTTTAGATATTTCATCATCTTTGAAACTTCACAATACAATGAGAAAAATTTCGTATTCTGGAACAAAAATAATACTTGTAACACACTTAGTGTCGGACATTATTCCTGAAATGAACAGATTTGTCTTTTTTAAAGGCGGAAAGATTTTTGCCGACGGAAAACGCAGTGAAGTTTTTACTTGTGATAAACTCTCTTCTCTTTTTGATATGAAAGTGAAACTTGCTGAAAATAACGGCTTATGCTGTATTACGATAGTGTAGTTATAGAGGTTTTCATTGTCAAAAAAAATACCAGCTATTTTCTTTTATGCATTTGTCGCGTGCGACTATCATTTTAATACGCATAATATATAAAATGTGTTATCATATCCATGTAATATTGTGAAAATATATTTTGACTGCTGCTTGTTTTTATCCCCCCCCCCCCCCCCGCCGTTTTGCAGCATGATTGGATTCATAGGATTAAACACATAATGAGAAAATGGATAAAATTTATTATTGTGCCATTAGGCTTTTTGATTTTTATTGGGGCGTTGATGTTGCTTCACGATCAGCTGAAAGATTTGAGTTACGTTGATATTATAAACGCATTGAAAGCAATACCGGCATTAAGAATTACAATAGCTTTATTTTTGTCTTTATCGTATTATCTGATTTTTGGCGGGTATGATGTTATCGCATTTAAGTATATAGGCTTAAAAGTTCCATTAAGTCTCAAAGACATTTTATTCACATGTTTTATAAGTAATGTTTTAGGAAGCAATACTGGCTATTCAATGCTTTTTGGCGGATCAATACGATACAGACTTTACTCAGTGTACAACGTGCCAATAGTTGACGTTACAAAGATTATTATTTTTTCTTCAATAACAATCTGGCTCGGTTTTTTAACGGTTGGCGGACTTATTTTTACTTTTGCGCCTGTTTCTCTAGAAAGAATGTTTAGTTTTACTACTAGAACAATAGGTCTGTTTTTCATCGCTGTTCTGGTTTTGTATATTTTTTTAAGCATACTACGTTCAAGACCGATAAAAATATTTAAATGGAATGTAGCTTTTCCAAATATCAAAATTGTTTCTTCGCAGATTTTGCTTGCCACATACGACTGGCTTATCGCATCGCTTATTCTTTACATTCTTATGCCTTCTGGAGAAATATCTTACTTTGTTTTGCTTAAAGCTTTTCTTGTATCGCAGCTTTTGGGAATTATAAGTCAGGTGCCGGGCGGCATAGGGGTTTTTGAAACTGCCATTTCAAAGCTGCTTCCAAATTCCGCAGGCAACCCCGGAGTTATCGGAGGCTTGCTTGCCTACAGGGCAATATTTTATTTCTTCCCGTTTTTAATAGCGCTTGCTCTTTTAGGTATTTTTGAGATTATGATGTTTATAAAGAAATTTAACGGGAAAGCGAAGATTTTCGGAAAGACTATTTCTTCGGTTATAATTCGGGTTATAGCGCTGTCGTCATTTTTTGCCGGTATGATTGTGATGTTTTCTACATCTACGCCTTTTGATGTAGTGCAGTTAAAGTTTGTCATAAATATTCTTCCTGCATGGTTTGCCAATTTATCGCATTTTCTATTGAGCATTACGGCAATAGGGTTGCTTTTTGTTTCAAAAACTTTACAGCTTAGAGTTAAAAGTGCGTGGAGTACTGCCTGTATTTTGATAAGTTTTATGATTGTTCTTGTACTTGTGGTAGGCGAGCCGCCTTTAGTGCTTTTGTATCTTATAGCGTTGTTGCTCTCTCTTTTATTTTCTAAAAAATATTTTTATAGGGATATGTCGATATTGAATACGGCGTTCAACGCGTGGTGGTTTAGCGCCATTGCAGTGGGGGGTATTTTATCGGTATGGATAGGATTCTTTGTAAATAGGCAGGATACTTTTTCTTGGGTACATTTGGGCGTATTTTTTAAAAATATTTTAAGTACTACGGATGCCGCAAGATTTTTAAGGGCAAGTCTGGGTATGGGAATTATAATCTTTATAGCTGTTTTGGAGCAGATATCAAGAAATTTATTTAAGAAACCTGTCTCATTTACAAAGCGCGATATAAAAAATATAGTTGACTCTTCGGATTACACATATTCGTTTAATGCGCTTGCTTCCGATAAAAGTTATATTGTAAACGATGAAAAAGACGCATTTATTATGTATGCAAAATCAAAAGGTAGTTTGATTGCTTTGGGGGACCCTATAGGAAAATCCGAGCGCAGAAACGAACTTTTATGGCAATTTAAAGAAATTGCGGACAACGCTTTGGCAAAGCCCGCTTTTATCGGAGTAGATCATAAATACATGCAGATTTATGACGATATAGGACTTGATACTTTTAATATAGGACAAGAAGCAAGAGTTCCGTTAATAACTTTTGATAAAAGAGACAATCGTTTTGAATATTTCTGCAGTTTGGAAAAAGATATAGAAGATTCAGGATTTAAATATCAAATAATGAATGCCGGGCAGTTTGGGCAGTACAAAGAGATATTTGCAAAGATAAACGAAGAGTGGGAAAAAAATACTAACTATCTTGAGAGAAATTTCATACCGGGGAAATACGACGAATCTTATATGAACGATATGGACTTTGGGATATTGGAAAAAGCCGGTAAAATTTATGCTTTTTCCATTATTATAAAAACTAAAAACAAGTGTGAGTTGTCTTCCGAAGTTGTAAGATATATAAAGTGTGATCATAATGTTTTTGCTTATGTTGTGTTTAAAAATATTTTGTGGGCTAAACAAAATGAATACGATTGGTTTAATTTGGGGTTTGCGTATTCTCCGGCAGTAAATAGTGATGGCGGAGTGATAAGGCATTTTGCAAAAATGTTTATGTTTGCCGAACATTTTGATTATAATCTTGTATTTTTGAGAAAATTTAAAGATAAGTTTTATCCTGTATGGCGTAACAAATATATTGCAGTGAGTCCGGATAAGTATATCGTTACTTTTATTAAGAATTTTACGACTCTTATTTCTCCTCTTAGAATGGTTGACGAAAAACATTTGTTCAGAAGGTTCTTTAAAAGATGAAAACGTGGAATATTTTTTATCAAAACGTCTCTCAGAACGGCTTTGTTATACCCGGAGATAAAATTATTTTGTCAGTGTCGGGTGGTATGGATTCCATGTGTATGTTACATTTGTTTTGGCGTCTTGCCAAAAAAATGGATATTGTTTTTTTAGCGGTAAATTTCAACCATAATTTAAGAAAAGAATCCGTAAAAGAAGCGGAAATCGTCAAGAATTTGTCAGCTGAATTCGGAATAGACTGTCTTCTTGAGGAAATAGGTGTAAAAGAGTATTCCAAAAAGTATTCTCTTTCGGTTGAGACAGCCGGGCGTAACTTGAGATATTTAACTCTTGAGAGAATTTCAAAAAAATATAAGTGCAATAAAATCGCCACTGCACATAACGCAAACGATAATGCCGAAACCGTACTTATGCGACTTTTGAGAGGGAGCGGAAATTTTGCTGGCATACCGCAAAAAAGAAAAATAAATAGAAATATTGTCGTAATCCGCCCGCTGCTTCCGGTTAAAAGAAAATTTATTGAAGAATATGTTAGAAATCATAAGCTTCCATTTTGCACTGATAAATCTAATTTTTCAGATATATATACAAGGAATAAAATAAGGCTGTCGCTTATGCCTGTTTTTGAAAAAATAAACCCTATGGCTGTGGAACATATTTTTGCTTTAAGTTGCATACAGTCTCGGGAAAATGCGTATCTAGAAGAAGTTTCGGCTAAGTTTTTGAAAAAGTGTGTAAAGAAGCAAAAGAATCAGATTTTACTTGATTTAAAGACGTTTTTACGGTATAATAAAACAATACAATTTAGAATTCTAAAAAACCTGTTGCCACAAAAGAAATATAATTCACATATTAATCTAATAATGCGTAAAATTGTGTTGTCAGACACGTCTGTTTATAGACTCTCTGCCGTCTGGATTTTTAAGATAAAGTCGGACAAAGCTTGTTTTATAAGAAATTAGATTAGAATTAATTAAAATCAGATATATATATGCGGACGTTATTTTTTCCGAGAAAAGTAAAAAAGAGAATCTCTGAATTTGCTTTGCGGAATATCTGTCTGTTTTGAAAGATAAAGAAATTCCGCTTATTTCGATTTATTTTAAATGTCAGTGTTTTTGAGTGCGATTGTTTGGAGACGCGTGGTTATTTTGTCGCAGGGCGCGGTTTGGATTGCGGCGGATTTTTCGGAGGATTGCCTTTACACAGGAAAATTAAAAGGAGTTTTTTAAATGAAGAAGAGCAATCCATGGTTTGTATTTTTCTGGATAACACTGTTAGTTATTGTACTTATGTTTATAAATTTTGCTAGGCAGGGAGGGAATGAAGTCGAGCTTGAATATTCCCAGTTTAAACAACATATAAAGGCGGGAAGCGTATTTAAAGTTTTGGTCGCTCCCGGACTTATCAGAGGACAATTCAGAGACGGTGACGGAGTTTTTAAAAGATTTAAAACCGTTCCTATGGATGATCCAAATCTTGTAAAAGATATGGAAGACAATAAAGTGCTTGAATTTTCAGCTACGGAAAAGAGTGGGTGGCTTGGATCTTTACTGTTAAATTGGGGCCCCGTAGTTCTTTTAATTTTGTTCTGTTTTTGGATGATGCGCGGTATGTCTATGGGGAACAAGCAGGCTATGTCTTTTGGTAAAACAAAAGCAAAACTTGCTGTCGGTGCTTCAAAAAAGATTACTTTTAAAGATGTTGCGGGTTGCGATGAGGCAAAAGAAGAACTTCAAGAGCTGATAGAGTTTTTAAAAGATCCGGCAAGGTTCCAAAAACTTGGCGGAAAAATTCCTAAAGGTGTTTTGCTTTTCGGTTCTCCGGGAACAGGAAAAACGCTGCTTGCAAAAGCTGTTGCAGGCGAAGCCAATGTTCCGTTTTTCTCTTCAAGCGGTTCGGAATTTGTCGAGATGTTTGTAGGTGTTGGCGCTTCAAGAGTAAGAGATCTCTTTGATCATGGCAGAAAATCTGCTCCGTGTTTGTTGTTTATAGATGAAATAGACGCCGTGGGCAGACACAGATTTGCGGGTATAGGCGGCGGACATGATGAAAGGGAACAGACATTAAACCAGCTTCTTGTTGAAATGGATGGTTTCGATAGCAAAGAGGGCGTGATTCTGATTGCTGCAACAAATAGACCGGATGTTTTAGATCCTGCGCTTTTAAGACCGGGAAGATTTGACAGACAGGTTATTATTCTAAGCCCTGATCTTAAAGATAGAGAAGAGATACTCGGTGTGCATTCAAAAAAAATAAGACTTGATAACGACGTAAATTTAAATGTAATCGCAAGAAGAACTCCTGGATTTGTCGGTGCGGATCTTGCAAATCTTGTAAACGAGGCGGCTCTTCTTGCGGCAAGAAATAGCCAAAACGCCGTGAATATGAAAAATATGGAAGAAGCAATAGACAGAATTCTTGCTGGACCTCAGAGGAAATCGCGTTTGATGTCTGATAAAGAAAAGAATATTATTGCTTATCATGAAGCGGGACATACTCTTGTTGCAAAATTTTTGCCGTCGGCAGATCCTGTGCATAAAGTTTCTATAATTCCACGTGGTCCTGCTTTGGGATATACGTTGCAGCTTCCGGAAGAAGATAAATATTTAACTTCAAAATCTGAGCTCCTGGATAAACTTTCAATATTGTTTGGCGGACGTGTTGCTGAAGAGCTTGTGTTCTCCGAGATTACTACGGGAGCGCAAAACGATATATCTAAAGCGACGGAAATTGCCATGAGAATGGTTACTGAGTTTGGCATGAGTGATAAAATAGGACCTATGGCTCTTCAGAGGCCTAATGAAGAAGTGTTTTTAGGAAGAGATATTTCAAGAGATGCAAGGCATTCAGGAAAAACTTCTGAACTTATAGACGAAGAAGTTAAAAATATTATATACAGTTCAAAAAGCAGGGCTTCTAAAATTATTAAAGACAATGTGAGTATCTTAAATAAAATTGTAAGCTATCTTCTGGAAAGAGAAAACTTAAGTGGTGAAGATATAGATAAAATAATAAAAGGTGAGGAATTAGCGCCTTTATCTGAAAGCAGTTCTGTTGATGAGGAAACTAAAAAAAAATCTACTGTTGAAAAAAAGGTTATAAATGAAAAAGTTATAACCAGCTGACTTGACTGTGAAACATTGCCGGCATTAATCTTAGTTGTCTGAAAGTGGGAAAAGTACTAGTGCAAATATTTAATTTTGATGAAAAAAAGGCACAAAGAGCCGTAAAACTTTTACTTGAATCTTTTGGTGAAGATTTAAACAGAGAAGGTATAAAACGTACGCCTGAAAGAGTTGCGGAGTTTTATAAGGAAGTATTATCTGGAAATAAAATTGATCCTTTAAAATTTATTCCAGTGCATTATGCGACAGAAGACCATGAGGAGATAGTTTTAGTTAAAGATATTACTTTTTATTCTCTGTGCGAACATCATTTGCTCCCTTTTTTCGGTAAAATGCACATAGCGTATATACCTAAAAAAGACAGGATAATCGGAGTATCAAAACTTATAAAACTTGTTGAAATTTTTGCAAATAGACTCCAGCTTCAGGAAAGACTTACAAAACAGCTTGCAGATATAGTAATGAAGTTTGTAAAGCCGCATGGAGTTATGGTAGTTGTTGAAGCAGAACATTTGTGTATGACGATGAGAGGCGTAAAAAAAGCAGGTTCAAAAATAATTACTTCCGCCATGCGTGGCATATTTTTGAAAGACGTAAGAACACGCTCAGAAGCGATGTCTCTATTAAGATGATAGACAAGTGAAAATAACTGAGATTAACGGCGCTGCAAAAAATTGACATTACTGAATGCAAATCATGCAATAAATAAGGTTTATATATATCACAGCGAAAACGAAATAGACAAAATAAATATCAATACCGAGATGGTTTGTTAATACGCATATATAAACATTATAGGTAAGATTACTAAGTTTTTCCCATATTTATAGTTATTAAACTAAGCGATAGTATGATGGTGATTGCTTATTGTATGACTTTTTAAATGCTTTGGTGGCAGAGATGGAACACTGTGGACAAAATAACAAGCAGTCTCTCCATATTTAACAGTGTGTATAAAACCGTTTATAGCAGTAAGTTGCAAAAAAATCTGTCATTGAGAAGTTGTTTATCTGCTTTGGCAGTCTGTGTGGTGTGTAAATAAATGATTATAAGAAAAGCAATTGTTAGTAACTTTAATGACGCTTTAAGACTTGTAAAAAACACCGGGAGCAGCAGCGTTGTTAACGAACTTCTTGCAAAAAAAGGAGTTTTCAATGCGATAGTTATTGAAAAAATAGATAATAGAGCAGCAAATATTTTAAAACAGGAAACTATTTCTGTCGGAGCTTCTGTTGCATTAAACGAAAATGTCAGTAGATTTAAAAAAGGCATATCCAATACAGTTTTATTTGCTACCGTAAATCAAATTGAGAAGTTGATAAAGAAGCTTCGCTTACAACCGTTTAGATTGAAAGAAATTGCTTTAAAACTTGAAAATATAGTAAACAAAAAAAAAGTTTTCAAATATAGAGAAAGATATATGGATTTGTCAAATCCGGTTGTTATGGGTATTGTAAATGTAGATCCCAATTCTTTTTCCGGTGACGGACTTACAGATCCTAATGAAGCGCTTAAACAGGCGGTTGAATTTGAAAGGTTTGGTGCGGGAATAATAGATATAGGCGCCGAATCTTCAAGACCGGGAACAAAACTTATTGATGCAAAAACAGAAATAAAGAGGCTAATTCCTGCTCTTAAAAGAATAAGGAAAAATGTTAAGATTCCCGTTTCGGTAGATACTTATAAGTATGAGACTGTGAAAGCAGCTCTTGATGAAGGCGCGGATATAATAAATGATATTTTTGCTTTAAGGAAAGGTAGAGAAAGATCAGCAAAGCTTATTGCGGATGCGAAAGCCGGAGTGATACTTATGCATATGAAAGGCATACCTAAAAATATGCAGACATCTCCGGAATATAAAAACTGTACATCGGAAGTTTACGGATTTCTTGCGCAGCAAAAAGAATATGCAGTTGGTTTTGATATAGAAGAGGAACGTATTGCAGTTGACCCTGGTCCAGGTTTTGGAAAAACAGTAGAACATAGTGTTGAGTTAATAAAGAATATTGGCGTTTTCTCAACGCTTGGTGCTGTTGTGGGAGCGGTGTCAAGAAAAAGATTTATAAAAGCGCTTGCAGGTGAAGATAGAACGTCGTTTATTGCTGCAAATTTTCTTGCGGGGTTTTGTGGCGCAGATATTATAAGAGCACACGATGTAAAAGAGACAGTAAACGTTTTGAAAATGGCTGAGACTTTTCGGAGAATGTAATGGAAACTATGTTAAATATTTACAATACATACATAGTCAACATTCTTGATATCTTTATACTTGCAATAGTATTTTATAGAGTTGTTCTTATTATAAAAGGAACAATGGCAATACAAATTATTGTTGGTATATTGTTTATTTTAGGTTTTACAATAGTTGCAGAATATGTTTTGTATCTAAGAGTGTTGTCATGGCTTTTAAGTAGGTTATGGGTTACTGCAGTTGTTATCTTTGCCGTAATATTTCAGACGGAAATCCGTAGTGTTTTAGCTCGGCTTGGCGGGCAACTTTGGGGTTTGAAAGCTAAAGTAAAGGATTCTTATATAATTGAAATTGTCGAAGCTGTTGAAGATTTAAGTGTGTCTATGTCAGGTGGACTTATAGCAATAGAAAAAGAGATAGGTTTAAAAAACTTTGCAGAAACTGGAATACCTTTGAATGCAGATATTTCAAAAGAACTGTTACTTTCAATTTTTAAAAATAAATCGGCTCCTCTGCATGACGGAGCTATAATAATATTTAAGGATAAAATTTCAGCTGCAGGGTGTTTGCTTCCTTTAAATAACGATGCAGGTGTGGAAATATTAGGCACAAGGCACAGATCGGCACTTGGTTTAAGCGAAGTGACGGATGCAGTTATAATTGTTGTTTCTGAAGAGACGGGACGGATATCTGTTGCTTATAAAGGGGAATTAAGTTTTAATATATCGTCCGCAGAACTTAGAAAAATAATTAGTATAAACGGCGAGGCTGAAGTCAAAATGAAGAGATTATATATCAAAATGAGAGAGAATTGGCAGCTTAAATTGCTTGCTTTATGTCTTGCAATTTTTGTCTGGTTATATGTGGTTGGATATAAGTGAAATGAAATTATTTGGAACTGATGGCATAAGAGGCGATTCATTTAAATTTCCGTTTGATAATATTACTCTTGGGATTATTGGCAAATCAATAGCCGAAACTTTGGTCAGTAAAAAAGATATCCTAGTTATACGCGATACTAGAGAGTCCGGAAAAAGAATACAAAAAGAATTAGCCAAAGGAATTTTAAGTGCGGGGGTAACGCCGGTTTTTGGCGGCATTATGCCTACGCCTGCTGCATCTTTTCTTATGCAGAGCGGAAAATATTCGGCGGCTGTTGTGATTTCGGCAAGTCATAATCCGTATATGGATAACGGAATAAAAATTTTTAATTCAAAAGGGCTAAAAATTGGGGATTTTGTAGAAACAGAAATTGAAAAAAAAGTAAATAAATATCTTGGTTTAAAAGTTGTTGTTTCAGTCAAAAAAATAAAAGTAGTGGAGAATTCTGAACTCTTAAAATTTTACAAAGAGTTTATTGTGAGAAATTTTACCGGAAGCGATCTCAAAGGGAAAACTATAGTTATAGATTGCGCAAACGGTGCTTCTTATAAATGTGCTCCTTATGTTCTAAGGAAGCTTGGGGCAAGAGTTATCGCGTTAAATGTTAAGCCAAACGGTAAAAACATAAATTTAAATTGTGGTGCTCTCCAGCCTGAATATGCCGTAAAAATAGTAAAAGAACTTAAAGCGTTCTGCGGATTTGCTTTTGACGGTGATGCCGACAGATTAGTGTGTATTGATGAAAACGGTATTGTAAGAGACGGTGATTATTTCCTTGCTTCGATGGCATGCTGGCTGAAAAGTAAAAAAAATCTTAAAAACAATATTTTAGTTGCTACAGTTATGACAAACATAGGGTTTTTGCAGGCTATGAAAAGAGAAAAGATTAAAATAGTATCCGCAAAAGTCGGTGACAGATACGTTATATCCGATATGAAAAAATATAAAGCGGTGCTTGGTGGAGAACAGTCGGGACATTTTATATTTAAAGATATTTTGGCTACAGGCGATGGACTGTTGAGCGCAGTTATGCTTCTTACAGCATTAAGCGACAAAAACAAAACAATGTTGGAATTTATGAACGTAATTGAAAAATTCCCGCAGGTGTTTATAAACAAAAAAGTTTCTGTGAGAATTCCCGTTGAAAAACTTTCAGAATCTTATAAACTTATTAAAAGTTATGAGAGATCTCTCGGTACAGATGGGCGTATACTCGTAAGATATTCAGGCACGGAAAACCTTTTGAGGGTTATGGTTGAGGGAAAAGAGATAAAAGAAATTAAAACAATTGCGAAAAATATAGCGGACAGTATTGAAAAAGAGATTAAATATTATGAATGACGTTTTTTACTTTTTCCTTGTATGGTTTGCGTCTGCCTGATAAAACAGACAAAACCGTCGGCAGAGAAAGGTCGGCTATCTCAGTGTTTGGGTATTACAATGTTGCCTTTACTCTGATTTTTCAGTCTTTCCTAAGAGTCATGTTAAAAAGGACGAAGGGAAACTTATCGAGTATTGATGTCGTTGAGGACAAACGGCAAAGGGAAATAAATACCATAATAGCACGCTATGCGGGCAGGGGTGAATGTTGTTTATATATAGAGATTTAAAACAGAATGTGGATTGGGATAAAGTATTAAAAAGTGCAAAAAACAGGAGTAAAAGGCGTATATGAGCATAAAATTGACGAGTGGAGAAAACTTTTTGACGAAGCAGTTAACGAGCTAAATTACCGTATAAGAGTAACATCTTTTCGGGAAAGCGCAGACAACAAAATGTCGTCTGGCGAGATTTATATCTTAAGAGTTGTTAATGACAGTAGTGGAGGAGGTTATTTCGGATAAAATGGTAAAACTTGGTGTAAATATCGATCATATAGCAACAATAAGGCAGGCAAGAAAAGAAGATTTTCCTTCTGTAATTAAAGCTGCAGCAATATGCGAAAAAAGCGGAGCAGATGGTATAACCGTGCATTTAAGGGAAGACAGGAGACATATTCAGGATGAAGACGTTTACGATTTAAGGAAGTCGCTTAAAATAAAACTGAATCTTGAAATGGCTGCGAGCGAAGAAATAGTTAAAATAGCTTTAGATGTAAAACCGGATTTTGTATGTATGGTTCCAGAAAAGAGGCAGGAACTTACTACAGAAGGCGGTCTTGACGTTAAAGCCCATAAAAGTAAACTTGCAAGTATTGTTGCAAGGCTTCAAAAAGCGGGAATTATCGTAAGTGTGTTTATTGATGCGAATACGGAGCAGGTGCTGGCGTGCAGCGAGATAAAAGCCGATTCAATAGAACTTCATACAGGTAAATATGCAAAGTTTTTTAAAGAAAATGGAACGGATTCTTCTGAATTTAAAGAAGAAATGGAAAGACTTTCTGAAGCATCGCGTAAAGCGGTGAAAAAAGGGCTTATATTAAATGCCGGTCATGGACTGGATTATGATAATGTAGAACGAATCTGCAATATCCCGGGCATGAACGAGTTTAATATAGGTTTTTCAATCATTGCAGAATCGGTATTTGCAGGTCTTGAAACGGCTGTCAGAAATATGAAAGAACTTATTAGCAAGGACTGAAATATGTGCGGAATTTTTGGATATATAGGTAAAAAAAATGCTGTAGATATAATATTTAAGGGTTTGGAAAAGCTTGAATACAGAGGATATGATTCCGCCGGTATTGCTGTTGTTATTGACAAAGAACTGTGTATAAGAAGAAGTGTTGGAAAACTGTGCAATCTTGGGTTAAGCCTTAAAGAGAATCCTATTAGTGCAAATATAGGCATAGGGCACACCCGTTGGGCTACACACGGAAGCCCGTCTAAAGAAAACGCTCATCCGCATACGGATACTGCAAAAACTGTTGTTATTGTGCATAACGGAATAATAGAAAATTATGTTGAGTTAAAAGCCGAACTCCAAAAAGACGGGTATGAATTTAAATCTGAAACTGATACGGAAGTAATAGCGCATCTTATAAAAAAATATTGTAAAGGTAATCTGTTTTGTGCCGTTCAAAAAACCTTAAGCAGAGTCAAAGGTTCTTATGCGCTTGGAATAGTCTCTAAAGACGAGTATGACAAAATAATATGCGCAAGAAAAGATGCGTCTCTAATTATAGGCGTCGGTGTCGGTGAGAACTTTATGGCTTCTGATATTCCGGCGCTGCTTCCTTATACGCGCGATATGATTTTTCTTGAAAACGGAGATATTGCAGAAATTACTGCAGAGAAAGTAGTTGTAAAAAACATCAAAGGCGATATAATAAACAGAGAAATAAAAAACATACGATGGGATACAGTACAAGCTGAGAAAGACGGCTATAAGCATTTTATGTTAAAAGAGATATTTGAACAACCTCGTACAATCGAAGATACTTTTCGTGGAAGAATTTATCCTGATGAAGGAAGAGTTTATATCGAAGAAGTTAAACTTAAAGAAGAATACATTAAAAATATATCAAATATTTATATCGTAGCTTGCGGAACATCGTATCATTCTGGGCTTGTATCAAAATTTTTATTTGAAAGTTTTGCAAAAATACCGACAGAAGTTGATATCGCTTCCGAGTTCAGATACAGAGATGTTATTTTAGATGAAAAAACTTTAGTTGTGGTTATTTCGCAGTCTGGCGAGACTGCGGATACTTTGGCAGCTTTAAGACTTGCAAAAAGTAAAGGTTGTCAAACTCTGGCGGTATGTAATGTCGTAGGTTCAAGTATTAGTCGCGAAGCTATGTATGTGATTTATACGCATTGCGGTCCTGAAATAGGAGTTGCCTCTACAAAAGCTTTTACGGGGCAGGTTACTGCTCTATATGTACTTGCTTTGGATTGGGCATATAAAAGAGAGGCGCTTACAATCAAAGAATTGAAAAAATATTTAAAAGAGTTATGGGAAATTCCTTTAAAAATCAACGAGTTTTTGAAAAATGCCGAGTCCGTTCATGATATTGCAAAGGTTTTTGCAAATAAAAGGGATTTTTTATATCTGGGAAGACACATAAATTATCCTGTGGCGTTGGAGGGTGCATTAAAAATTAAAGAAATTTCATATATACACGCTGAAGGCTATGCCGCCGGCGAGATGAAACACGGACCGATAGCTTTGATTGATAAATCTATGCCGATAGTTGCAATAGTCATTAAAGGCAGAATATATGAAAAAATAATTTCAAATATAGAGGAAGCGAAAGCCAGAGGCGGGACTATTATAGCGGTGGCAGATCAATCTGATAAAGAAATTGGAAATAAAAGCAATTATGTGATTTATGTTCCTGAGACTGATGAGTTTGTGTCGCCGCTTATGACTGTAATTCCGCTGCAACTTTTAGCTTATTACATTTCGCTCATTCTCGGTTGTGATGTAGATCAGCCTAGAAATCTTGCTAAGTCCGTCACAGTCGAATGATTTTGATTTTTCTTTTTTATCTTTTTTTGAGATTGCGACGCTGAAAAGTATGATGTATCTATCATTTTGAAAAGGCAAAGCCTTTGAATAATCCAGTTTTTTGTTTGTAATCTGCTGTCAAGTTTTTACCGTTTTATTTATGAGTAATATTAGTTTTTTTCTTAGCGGTTTAGTAGAATCTGTGAAACAGATATTTTGGTTGTAAAGTCCGACAATAATATAGATTATTAAGCAATGAATATTTGTTAATTTATCATAGGGAAAGAAAATATTAAAAAAGAAGTTGTAACCGCTGTAAACTTGTTTGCTGTGTTTAACAATGACTGTTGTATTGGGTATGTTAAATGAATGTAGGGATTGATATTGAAGAAGTTGAAAGATTTGTTAAGTATGTAAGAGACAAAAAATTTTTGGAACGTATTTTTGCAAAGGAAGAAATATCTTACTCTATTCCAAGAAAAAATGCTGCTCAGTATTTGGCGGCGCGTTTTGCGGCAAAGGAAGCCGTTTGGAAAGCGTTAAGCACGAGGAATAAAAAATTTACTATTGCAGATATTTCGGTTAGAAATACTAAGGACGGAAAACCTCAGGTCTATATTAAAAATAAAAAATATAAAAGAATAGACATATCGCTGTCGCATACTGATAAGTATGTTGCAGCTGTTGCGATTGCCTTTTGAAAATACTATGAAAGAAAAAGAAATTAGAAGTTTTGCTTCAAAATTAAAAAGGAAACCTGACAGTTATAAATATAACTATGGTCATGTTTTGGTAATAGCAGGTTCTAATACTATGCCCGGTTCCGGCATATTGTGCTGTTTGGGAGCATTGCGCTCTGGATCGGGACTTGTAACTTACGCTGTTAGAGATAATTTTTTAGATCAGGCATGTGCAATATCAAAACCTGAAGTAATGTTTTTTGTATATAGAACGGCGACGGATATTCTTGATTTTATTAAATCCAGAAAAGTTACGTCAATTGTAATAGGTCCGGGATTAAAAGCTGATAACAGCGTATTATGCAAATTTATTAAAGAAATTATTTATGCTGTTAACATACCGGTTATCTTAGATGCTTCCGGACTTGCCTGCTTTAATGGCATCGCAGGTGAACTTAAAACGACAAATGCTAAGCTTATAATAACGCCGCATTTGGGCGAATTTTCTAAACTTTTAAATATACAAAGCGCTGTAATAGAAAATGATAGGAAAAAGATAGTTGCAGATTTTGCAGAAGTAAATTCTCTTATTTGCGTTCTAAAAGGCAGCAATACTTTTGTATCTTGCGGTAAAAAAAATTATAAAAATAATACCGGCACTCCGGCAATGGCAACCGCGGGAAGCGGTGATGTATTGAGCGGAATAATATCTTCTTTTGTAAATGTTACGGATGATGTATTCGAAGCTGTAACATTTGCGGTTTTTATTCATGGACTTGCAGGTGAGATTGCCGAGAAAGATAAAGGTATGACGGGCGTTATTGCAAGCGATATTGCGGAAAATATTTGTTATGCAATAAAGCAGATAATGATGAAAAGATAGATAAACTTAGATGGATTTTTGTTTAAAAGACTCCAAGATGGCAAGTTCTCTTTTGTATTTTCCCGAATATTGTTATTGGGTATCCGTTTTTCTGAATATTTTTTGTAGTTAATTATATTGTGAGATAGAAATGACTTTAGAGCGTGGAATTATCGAAATAAGAAGACATATACATAAAAATCCTGACTAATAAAAGAAAAAAATTATTTGAAAAGAGTACAAGCTATATAATAACATCTCATAGTTTGCTTAAGGTGAACATTATTAAAGGTATCGACATAATTAAATAAAATCGCATTTTATATGAATGCGTGAATTAAAGTTATTTTTAAATATGAAAAAGAGTATCGTTAGTTTTTCTTTTTGTCTTTTGTTTACAGATGCATTAAAAATGACTTGTATAAAAGGAGAGGTTTTAGAATGATTTCTGAAAAGCAACCACTATTATTTTATGCTCATTTATCTAAATCTAAAGATGATAAAAATAAAAGACAAGAATTAAATACACATTTAACTGAAGTTGCTGAGATGTCTCAGAAGAATGCTTCAAAAATCGGAATGAGAAACATAGGATATTGTTTAGGATTGTTACATGATTTAGGAAAATATTCTGAATTATATCAAGACTATTTATTGGGAGAAAGAGGCGATATTAGCAGAGGAGATATAGATCATTCTACTGCAGGCGCTCAATATTTCAATGAGTTTATTAAAGCGTCAATGCAGGACGATAATAAATTAAAAAACTTTTTGTCTGAACAAATTGAACTTTGTTGTGTTTCTCATCATTCTGGACTGATTGATATGATTGATATACGTGGAAAGAACAATTTTGATAAAAGATTGAACAAAAAATATTATTATAAAGAAACTGTCTCGATAGAAGATATAAAGAAAAACATAGAAAAAGACGTTGTGGATAAAATAAATAATATTGCCAATAACGACTTATTATATGAAATTGAACAAATCAAAAGCAAAATAGACAAAAATTCTAAAAATGAGATATATAGAACATTTTCATACGGAATGCTTGCAAGGTTTTTGTTGAGTTGTCTTATAGATGCAGATCATACAAACAGTGCAGATTTTGAGCGCGGAAAGAAAATTAAAAATAAGCTTGTAGATTGGAATATAATTTCAGAAAAATTAGAAAAAGCAATAGACGAACTTAATGATAAAAATAAATCTTCTGAAAATATAAAAGAAATAAGAAAGCAGATTTCTGATGATTGTGCTATTGCCGGACAAACATATCAAAAAGGATGTTATAAACTTGAAGTGCCTACAGGTGGCGGAAAAACACTTGCAAGTTTTAGGTTTGCTGTTGAGATGGCAAAGAAGTGCAATGCTGGTATTGATAGAATAATTTATTGCATTCCTTTTACTACAATAATTGAGCAAAATGCTAATACAATAAGGAAAATAGTTGAAGCAGATAAATCCGATAAAGGGAATATAGTATTAGAACATCATTCTAATATATCTCAAACATCATATGATAAGGGAAAAGAAGAAGAATTTAATCCAACAGAACTTTATATGCAAAGTTGGGATATTCCTATTATATTTACGACAAATGTACAGATTTTAGAGGTTCTGTTTGGACGTAGAACTAGTGACACAAGGAAACTTCATCAATTGGCAAATTCAATAATTATTTTTGATGAGGTACAGTCGCTTCCAATAAAGTGCGTTCATTTATTTAACAATGCGATAAATTATTTAGTTGATTTTTGTAATACTACTGTTGTTTTATGTACTGCAACACAACCTTTATTAGACAATGTAGATCCAGAAAGAGGTTGTTTAAAACTTTCTGAAAAACCAGATATTATTCAGAATAGAAATTGTGTGTTTGATAGTTTGAAGCGAGTAGAAGTTAAACCTGAAATAAAAGATGTTGATTATACAAGTGAAGAAATAGCTTCAAAAGCCGCAGAGTTTGTTAATGATAACGAGAATTGTCTGGTGATTTGTAATACAACAAAATCTGCAAAAGAGATTTTTGAAATTATAAAAGGCAGAGTGGATTATGAAGTTTATCATCTTAGCGCAAGAATGATGCCAATTCATAGAAAAATTGTTTTAAGAGCAATAAAAAGAAAATTAAATAAGAGAAAAAAAATTGCAGTTGTCTCTACGCAGGTTATAGAGGCTGGCATTGACATTGATTTTAATTGTGGCATTCGAGCATTGGCAGGATTGGATTCTATAATTCAAGCGGCTGGAAGAATCAATAGAAATGGAACTTTAAAAACTAATGATGGGAATAATAAAAAGGGCAAACTGTATGTTTACAATTTTAATGAAAATTTAGGTATTTTAGATGATATTAAGAGAGGAAAAGATACTGCTGAAATTATTTTAAGGAGGCATCCTAATGCAGATTTGTTAGACAATAAAATAATCAAAGATTATTATGATGATTTCTTTTATCAAAAAAAACAGCGAAAAGATATGCAATTTTTAATTTGTAATGAAAATACTGAATTGGATTTATTGTCAGAAAACTGTAAGTATAATGGTAAATATAATCTTACGCTGAATCAATCTTTTAAAGAAGCTTCAAATAATTTTAAAGTTATAGATAATATTGCAAGCCCTGTCTGCATTGAGATAAAAAGAGTTCGTAAAATTATTGATAAAATAAATAGTTCTTTTGATTCTAAAGAAAGATATAAACTTATAAAGAAACTTCACAAATATAGAGTTAATATCTATCCAAGTCAATTTAAAAATTCAACCGCGATAAAACCAATAAGTAATGATTTAGATATTTATAGCATAAGCGATTGTTATTATGATAAAAACTTTGGCATTACAGAGGAAGCAGCATTAGATAAAGGAGGTGCATGTGTTTAATATTCCCAAAAACGCAATAGAGTTTAAAGTGTATGGAAAATATGCATTATTTACTGATCCAATTACAAAATTAGGCGGAGAAAAATGTTCATATCAAATTCCTACTTATGAGGCAATTAAAGGGATTACAGAGTCAATTTATTGGAAACCGACATTTATTTGGATTATAGATAAAGTTCGTGTTATGAAGTCTATAGAAATGGAAGCCAAAGGTGTAAGAACTTTAAAGTATCATGGCGTCGTCGGATTATATTACTATACTTATCTACGAGATGTTGAATATCAAGTGCAGGCACATTTTGAATGGAATGTTAATGAGTCTAATCTCATACAAGACAGAATAGATGGGAAACATTTTGCAATAGCAAACCGTTCGCTCGAAAATGGCGGCAGGAGAGATATTTTTATTGGAACTCGCGAGTGTCAAGGATATGTTGAACCTTGTAAATTTGGAGAAGGTGATAGTGATTATGATAACAATAATTTATTGTCTTTTGGCTCTATGTTTTATAATTTTGGTTATCCAAATGAAACAGGGAAAAAGGAATTAATAACGAGAATATGGTTAGATGCCAATATGAAAAAAGGGACAGTTGATTTTAACGATAAAAAGAATAATATAAAAGAAAGAATAGTGAAACCAATGCAACAAGAAAACCAATATGTTTTAGATAAGAATATTTTGAAAGTTAATACAGAATATGAAAATATATTTGGAAATATGGAGGTAAAATAATGAGTTGGTTTCAACGATTATATGAGACTTATGGAAATTGTGTTGCCGCACAAGGAGAGTTTGAAATCGCTCCTGTCGCACATACCAATAAAGTTTGTAATATTGAGATAACATTAAATGAAAAAGCTGAGTTCATAAAAGCTGAGTTCATAAAAGCTGAGTTCATAGAAGCTATAACCCCAATCCCTACAACAGATGATAATAATTGCCTGTGGCCACTTGCAGTTGATATAAAAACTTATCAAAAAGAAAAAGATAAGCAAGGAAAAGAATTAAAAGTTACATACAAAAAACTGTTGAAAGAATGGTCTGATACCGCTGATATAAAAATACAAATAGTAAATAAATATATTCAAAAAAATACATTGATACAGGATTTAGAAAAAAAAGGAATTTTATGGCTCAGCGAAGATGGTAAATTTATTGAAAAACCTAAAAAAGATATAACTGATAAGTACAAAATTTTCCAATATGTTAAAAAACAAAAAGATGCCTTTATTAGGTGGATTGTTGATACGGGTGAAGGACTTAATCGTAATACTTGGGAAGATGAGGCAATTATAGAATCTTGGATAAATTTTAGGAAGCAAAAAGAAAATAAAAAATATAAATCTGAAATTGAAAAAACTTACAGAAAAATAGATAAAGAAAATAATATTGTGTCAAGATTAACAGATGATAAAATTTGTTACATTTCAGGAGAAATTACTGATTGTATTACAACAAATCATCCGTTCGCAAATGGCACATCTAAACTTATAGCAGTTGGAGATGATCTAGTATTCAAAGGAATATTTGAAGAATATTATGAAGCATTATCTGTAAGTTTTGACGTGTCTCAAAAAGCGCATAATACACTAAAATGGCTTATTTCAAAAGAAAGGGAACAAGCATATCGTAATTATCCTCAAATAATTGTTGCTTTCACTATAAATGGTAAAAATGGGAATGTAGGGCTGATTTTCGGGGAAGATTTTGTTAAAAGTGCAAAAGGTTATAGGATAGATTTTGAAAAATTTGAAGAAGACGAAAAAATCGTAAAGACCAGCTTGCAGAGCAGGAAGCACAAAATAGATTTTGAAAAATTTGAAGAAGACGAAAAAATTGTGCTTTTAGAGATGAATGCTGCAAGTCCAGGCAGAGCCTGTATAACTTATTATAAAGAACTTTTAGGTTCTCAATATTTAAAAAACATAAAAAATTGGCATAAAAAATATTGTTGGCAGTTTTTAAAAAGAAAAAATAAAAATAGTCAAAAGAAAGAATATCAATATTTTTGTGGAACACCATCAATAAATACGATAGCTAATTCATATTTTTATAAAAAAGATAAGTATTCGGCTGAAAAAAGCGAACAGAATATAAAAAGAAAGCTGATAAGAGACTTAATGCCAAGTGTTTTAGAAAATAAAAATATTCCAGAGTATATAGAAAAACATTTTATTGAAAAGGCTTCAAATCCTGTTGTCTTAAATAATATTCAATGGAAAACAATCTTAAGCATTGCTTGTTCAATATATAAAGGCAATCATTTATATTATGATGAAAATAAAAAAGAGGAGGATTGTTTAATGAGTGTTGACGAAAACTGCAAAGACAGGAACTATCTTTATGGAAGGTTATTGGCTGTGATTGATGATGCTGAAAAAAGTGCGTTGTTAAAACAAAATAAAGAAAATAGTAACGCAAAAGAGACAATAAGATCAACTAATGCTCAAAGACTGATGCGTCAGTTTTCTATAAAACCATTTGAAACTTGGAAATTTTTATATGAAAAATTTAATGATGCTTATAAAAAAAGGCTAAGTGGGGATTGGATAGATAAAAGAATAGCAGATATTAAAGATAAATTTACTTCAATAGAAGAATTTGAAAATAATTTAAAATTAACAGGTTTATATTTGTTAGGTTATTTTCATCAATTAAAAACGATAGAAAATGAAAGAGGAGCTGCGATACAAAATAAAAATAAAAAAGAAAAGGAGTTTTCAAATGACACTGCTAAGTAAAAAAATTGATTTTGTAGTTATATTTAAAGTAAAAAGTGCTAATCCTAATGGAGATCCTCTTAATGAAAATATGCCGAGAACATTGGCAGATGGGATTGGTGAAGTAACAGATGTATGCATTAAAAGAAAAATTAGAAATAGACTATTAGATATGAATAAAGATATTTTTGTTCAATCTGATGATTATAAAAAGGATAAATATAGTTCTTTACAAGAAAGAGCAAACAAAGAAATAGGTGAAATAAGTAAAACTTCTGATTTTTCTACAAAAGCTTGCGAAAAATGGATGGATGTTCGTGCTTTCGGACAAGTTTTTGCTTATGAAAAAGGAAGTTCTATTGGGATCAGGGGTCCAGTGACAATTCGAACTGCTTTTAGCAAAGAACCGATAATTGTTATAAGCGACCAAATAACAAAAAGTGTTAATGGTAAAAGCAATAAAAAAGGCAATGATTCAGATGATGAAGGAATGGCATCTGATAGGATGGGAATGAAACATTGGATAAGAGAAGCGATATATGTTTTTTATGGAGCTATGAATCCTCAATTGGCTGAGAAGACTGCTTTTACTGATGAAGATGCTAAAGACATAAAAGATGTATTACCAAAATTGTTTGAAAAAGATGCTTCTTCGGCGCGACCAGAAGGAAGTATGGAAATATTAAAAGTTATTTGGTTTGAACATAATTCACCGGCTGGACAATACTCTTCTGCAAAAGTTCACGGTTCAATTAAAATTGACAATAGTGGCAATATAGAAAATGAAAAAGATTTAGAAAATGGAACTGTGGAATCAATAAAAGGTTTAAAGGCAGAAATAATTCAAGGTTGGTAAAATAATGTATTGTGAAGACGATTTGCTTCATATAAGAGGAGTACAGCAATTATCTTATTGTAAGCGAAGATGTGCCTTGCTTTTTATTGAACAGCAATGGTCAGATAATTTCTTTACGGCAAAAGGAATTGTTATGCACGATAAAGCTCATGTAGAAAAAATTGAGCATAAAAAAGGCGTAGTTATTGAACGTGATATTTATCTTAAGTCTTATGAGCTTGGATTGATAGGGAAAAGCGATGTTGTGGAGTTTCACAGATCCGGGAATAAATTAATTCCATTTCCTGTTGAATATAAAAGCGGTAAGGCAAAATCTGACAATGTAGATAAAGTTCAGCTTTGTGCGCAGGCTTTGTGTCTTGAAGAAATGATGAATGTTACAATAGAAAGTGGCGCTATATTTTATGGGAAAACTCGCAATCGGCTAAATGTTGAATTTAATAAGTCTTTAAGAGAAGAAACTTTTGCTCTTGCTCAGGAATTTCACAGCTTAGTTGATAGCAGAGAAACTCCAAAACCGGAGTATTCGAAGAAATGTTACAATTGTTCGTTTGAAGAATTATGTCTGCCGGAAATATTTGACAAACAAAAATCTGTAAAAAAATACTTAAAAAAAATTGTAAACAATGAAAAAACTATTTAGCACGCTTTATGTTTCAACTCAAGGGGCATATATATCAAAAGAGCGTGAAAATATTGTAGTTAGTTTACAAAGCAAAGAATTATTTAGAGCGCCAGTTCATCTGATTAATTCAGTTGTTTGTTTTGGAAATATTATGTGTTCGCCTTTTCTTTTGGGGTTATGTGCTGAGAATAATGCTTCTGTAAGTTACTTTACAGAATATGGGAGGTTTATTGCGAAAGTGCAGTCTCCGGTTTCAGGAAATGTACTTTTAAGAAAACAGCAGTATAAATATTCAGATGATGGAAAATTTTGCCTTGAAACAGCCCAATCAGTATTGCTTGGAAAGTTGAGTAACTCAAGAACTGTAATAAATAGAGCTTTAAGAGATCACGAGGATAAAATATCTGATTCTGATAAACTAAAACAAGTGTCTGATGGTTTACGCAGGGCAATTGCTAATGTTTTCAATGCTGAAAATGTAGATGTATTGCGGGGTATGGAAGGCGATGCTGCAGTTGCTTATTTTAGTGTCTTTAATAAACTAATATTGAATCATAAAGAAGAGTTTTTTATGCCCGGGAGAAACAGACGACCTCCTAAGGACAGAGTTAATTGTCTTCTTTCGTTTGTGTATACTTTATTAGTGCATGATGTTTCGTCAGCTTTAGAAGGAGTTGGATTAGATCCTCAAGTTGGATTTTTGCATAAAGACAGACCCGGCAGACCAAGTTTATCTTTAGACATAATGGAGGAGTTTAGATCTGTAATAGCCGACAGATTAGTTCTTACTTTAATAAATCTATCTCAAGTTAATGCCAATGGTTTTTCAGAATCTCCAAGCGGCGGTGTGATAATGGATGATGAAAATAGAAAGATTGTTATAGATGCATATAGAAAGAGGAAAGAAGAAGAAATATTTCATCCTTTTTTCAAAGAGAATATACATATAGGGCTTTTGTATCATGCACAGGCTTTACTTTTTGCCAGATATATAAGAGGCGATATTGATGCATATCCGCCATTTATTTGGAAATAGGATTATATTATGTTGGTTTTGATAAGTTATGATATAAGTACTATTGATGCAGGAGGACAAAAGCGGTTAAGGAGGGTTTCTAAAGAATGCTTGGATTATGGACAGAGAGTTCAGTATTCGGTATTTGAATGTGAAGTTGACCCTACTCAATGGATTTTTTTAAAGGATAAATTATTGAATACTGTAAACTTAAAAAAAGACAGTATAAGGTTTTATATGCTTGGTTCAGATTGGAAAAGAAAAATAGAACATTATGGTTGTAAAAAACCTGTTGATTTACATGGAACGTTGATAATATAAGAGTTATAAAGGAGTATAACGGTGCGAATGGTATGTAATTGATTGTTGTTTATTGGCATCGCACATTGAAAAATGAATAGAAATTAAGAATATGTCAATGGTTTTGTAATAAAAATGGGTGATTCGCATAAATTGTGAAAAATGTGTTGAATTTTTAATTATTTTTTGTTTTGCTGTCGCGCCCCGTGTGGGCGCGTGAATTGAAATGTATGTTGTGAGCGTTCCGCCGTTCACTGCATGTGTCGCGCCCCGTGTGGGCGCGTGAATTGAAATTTTTTGGGATCGGCCTGATTGCGGTACAGTGGTTGTCGCGCCCCGTGTGGGCGCGTGAATTGAAATTTACTGAAGCCCAAAACTTCGAGCAGAAAATGCAGGTCGCGCCCCGTGTGGGCGCGTGAATTGAAATCGAAATAGGTTATCGTACAAATAATGAGCAAATTGTCGCGCCCCGTGTGGGCGCGTGAATTGAAATGAAGTATGCTAGTCTTGGTAGTTCAATGTTCGGAGTCGCGCCCCGTGTGGGCGCGTGAATTGAAATCATCATAGTGCTTGTGAGTGTTTGCTTTGTTTTTGTCGCGCCCCGTGTGGGCGCGTGAATTGAAATAGTATTTTATATCTATTCCGCCCTGTGCTTACGGTGTCGCGCCCCGTGTGGGCGCGTGAATTGAAATTTTAGCTTCGCAGGACTATGATTTTGACGACGACGTCGCGCCCCGTGTGGGCGCGTGAATTGAAATCACTTATCAGGGCAATATATAACAGTTGCGGCATGTCGCGCCCCGTGTGGGCGCGTGAATTGAAATCAGCTGAACGAAAGATATACACTAAGGTTCAACGTCGCGCCCCGTGTGGGCGCGTGAATTGAAATTTGAGAATGTTGACTAAATTTCGTGGGTTATCTGGTCGCGCCCCGTGTGGGCGCGTGAATTGAAATGGAAGCCATAATAGGTAGAGTTGTGGGTGCGGTAGTCGCGCCCCGTGTGGGCGCGTGAATTGAAATCTCAAAAGACTGCTTGAGAGCGGAAACGTTTCTGGTCGCGCCCCGTGTGGGCGCGTGAATTGAAATTAATACATTCGTATCCTACTCCGTTGGCTAAAGTCGCGCCCCGTGTGGGCGCGTGAATTGAAATCTCCTGCTAAACCTCCCAACATCCCGCCTCCTCCGGTCGCGCCCCGTGTGGGCGCGTGAATTGAAATGGAACGCAAACGCACGCAAGAAAAGAACTTGACGGTCGCGCCCCGTGTGGGCGCGTGAATTGAAATACAACAGACTTGAGGATATTTACCCAACAATGTTTGTCGCGCCCCGTGTGGGCGCGTGAATTGAAATATGTTATGGTCTGCGATTTTGGCTTTAAATGCTTGTCGCGCCCCGTGTGGGCGCGTGAATTGAAATCAGTTCTCTACAGGCAACATGTGATTTGCCTCATGTCGCGCCCCGTGTGGGCGCGTGAATTGAAATCTGTTGCATAACTGCACCACAATACCTGCGTAATGTCGCGCCCCGTGTGGGCGCGTGAATTGAAATGTTTCTGTAGATGTGTTTCGCTTTTTCAAATGTGTCGCGCCCCGTGTGGGCGCGTGAATTGAAATCTTTCAGAATAATCAGGGATATTTACTATCAAAAAGTCGCGCCCCGTGTGGGCGCGTGAATTGAAATAAAATGTTATAATAAGACAAGGCACAGACACTTCGTCGCGCCCCGTGTGGGCGCGTGAATTGAAATCGTCTGTTTGAGGCAATATGCCCAGTTCTTTCTCGTCGCGCCCCGTGTGGGCGCGTGAATTGAAATATTAGTTTCTAAATCTTTCTGCAGTGCTTCAAATGTCGCGCCCCGTGTGGGCGCGTGAATTGAAATCGATTGGAAAGATACAGCTCTGGACTTTATAGGGTCGCGCCCCGTGTGGGCGCGTGAATTGAAATGTCCCATTTCTCCTGCCCGCCCTCGTAGCCTTTGTCGCGCCCCGTGTGGGCGCGTGAATTGAAATCTGCAAAGCTGTAAACACAGAAGCCAAATGGGCAGTCGCGCCCCGTGTGGGCGCGTGAATTGAAATTTCATATCCTTCTTTTGGTGCAATAAAGAATTGCGTCGCGCCCCGTGTGGGCGCGTGAATTGAAATCATCTCTAGTGCAAACAGTGCGTTTTCGTTTACCGTCGCGCCCCGTGTGGGCGCGTGAATTGAAATTACAGCTTTCTGATACAAAGCATTTATAGACTGCGTCGCGCCCCGTGTGGGCGCGTGAATTGAAATCCTAAACAACACTTCGTTTCTTTTCATTCTCTTTGTCGCGCCCCGTGTGGGCGCGTGAATTGAAATCCTCTTCAGCTGTATTTTCAAAATCAAACAATTGGTCGCGCCCCGTGTGGGCGCGTGAATTGAAATTATTTGCCTGCTTTCAGCGTAAGTAATAGAAGGAGTCGCGCCCCGTGTGGGCGCGTGAATTGAAATCAATACAGATACATCCGTACCTTTCTCAAATCTCGTCGCGCCCCGTGTGGGCGCGTGAATTGAAATTTACATAATCTGCGTAAGCTAACAGCCTGTAATGTCGCGCCCCGTGTGGGCGCGTGAATTGAAATTTGACAAATAAATAATAATATGCTTATGTGGTGTAGTCGCGCCCCGTGTGGGCGCGTGAATTGAAATTAAATATTCCGCATACATTTCGTAATAATCGTTAGTCGCGCCCCGTGTGGGCGCGTGAATTGAAATCAATAGTATCTCCATCCTCGCTCAATCCCATCTTGTCGCGCCCCGTGTGGGCGCGTGAATTGAAATCTGTGCTCTGAACATTTTGCCATCTTCTCTCTCTTGTCGCGCCCCGTGTGGGCGCGTGAATTGAAATAGCTATAAAATTATATAACCGCTGAACTCTTCCAGTCGCGCCCCGTGTGGGCGCGTGAATTGAAATAACAGTGTTTGTATGATTTCTCAAAATCTTAAAGTCGCGCCCCGTGTGGGCGCGTGAATTGAAATAATCCATTGGTCTCTATCCAGTATAGGTTTATTAGTCGCGCCCCGTGTGGGCGCGTGAATTGAAATCGCACGTAGCTTCGGCAAATGCGATTTTAGGTGTTGTCGCGCCCCGTGTGGGCGCGTGAATTGAAATTTTAAAGGCATTAAACTTGTCAAATTTTGACATAGTCGCGCCCCGTGTGGGCGCGTGAATTGAAATGCGAGTGCTTTTCCAACCGTGCGAGAAAAGATTAGTCGCGCCCCGTGTGGGCGCGTGAATTGAAATCTGCTGAATCTGAAGCAACGTATCTAAATAATAAGTCGCGCCCCGTGTGGGCGCGTGAATTGAAATTCGTGGCAGCCCCATTTCCTCATTTACTTCTGCGGTCGCGCCCCGTGTGGGCGCGTGAATTGAAATGCGCCCCGTGTGGGCGCGTGAATTGAAATTTTCGTCGCGCCCCGTGTGGGCGCGTGAATTGAAATCTCTATCAAGTGGTGCATATAACGCATACATTTGGTCGCGCCCCGTGTGGGCGCGTGAATTGAAATTGCTCTTTCTCTTGCAGTTCAGCTTGTTTTATTATGTCGCGCCCCGTGTGGGCGCGTGAATTGAAATTTTAATGAGTTTATGTTTTAGTAAAAGTAGAAGCGTCGCGCCCCGTGTGGGCGCGTGAATTGAAATTATAATATGAGTGTTCGCGGCGTTCCACATCAACAGTCGCGCCCCGTGTGGGCGCGTGAATTGAAATAGAATGCAGTTTAATGTATTGTGTGTCCGTTCCTGTCGCGCCCCGTGTGGGCGCGTGAATTGAAATAGGTACGGGAGGCAAAAATGACGCGGGAAGAGTAGTCGCGCCCCGTGTGGGCGCGTGAATTGAAATTGCTTTAAACCTTAATTTCAGCACTGATAAAAGGAGTCGCGCCCCGTGTGGGCGCGTGAATTGAAATCGTTATCTCCATATACAGGTATTCAAATATTAAGTCGCGCCCCGTGTGGGCGCGTGAATTGAAATAATCTTGAAAAGCCCTGTAAGATTAGATATGTAAAGTCGCGCCCCGTGTGGGCGCGTGAATTGAAATTTGACAAAATTGCCGACTTTTCTGATAAATTTCGCGTCGCGCCCCGTGTGGGCGCGTGAATTGAAATAGGATTTTGTTTCCATTGGTGAAGACCTTTCAGAAGTCGCGCCCCGTGTGGGCGCGTGAATTGAAATAGCCAATCGGCTGTGAAATTATTGTACCGCAAGAGTCGCGCCCCGTGTGGGCGCGTGAATTGAAATCTGTAGAATCGGACGCAATAGCTTTCCACTGGACAGTCGCGCCCCGTGTGGGCGCGTGAATTGAAATGGATGTTATAACATACTTAACTATCAGAGAAAAGGTCGCGCCCCGTGTGGGCGCGTGAATTGAAATTCCTATATGGAAGTTATATCCTAAAGTGTTGCTGTGTCGCGCCCCGTGTGGGCGCGTGAATTGAAATAACGACAACAGAAAAGACAAGTTGACTTTTTTTGTCGCGCCCCGTGTGGGCGCGTGAATTGAAATCGCAAAAGTGATATTAACTGTTCCTCTTCCGCCAGTCGCGCCCCGTGTGGGCGCGTGAATTGAAATCTCTTGAATTTATTGTAAATTTAATCAGACGTAATGTCGCGCCCCGTGTGGGCGCGTGAATTGAAATCAAATGCTTCAGGATTTCAACCCTTCGAATCCCTGTCGCGCCCCGTGTGGGCGCGTGAATTGAAATCCAGATCGCTTGATAGCCAAATGGCACATTATTAGTCGCGCCCCGTGTGGGCGCGTGAATTGAAATTATTATGCCTCGTACCGCATATCAGCAAGGTATCGTCGCGCCCCGTGTGGGCGCGTGAATTGAAATGATTAGGCACAAAGAAAAAATGTGTGTATACATGTCGCGCCCCGTGTGGGCGCGTGAATTGAAATGCGTACGAGCGTGAGCAGGCTCGTTTGAACGAGGTCGCGCCCCGTGTGGGCGCGTGAATTGAAATAATAATGCTCCAGTACCTTGAGGAACATTTAAATGTCGCGCCCCGTGTGGGCGCGTGAATTGAAATTTTCGTAGTGCGGAATAATCCGTGAACAGAATTCTGTCGCGCCCCGTGTGGGCGCGTGAATTGAAATAGGAGCAGATGGTGTGCCTACTTTCTGGTAAAGAAGTCGCGCCCCGTGTGGGCGCGTGAATTGAAATGTATTTGCCGATATTTTTCAATCAAGGTGCTGGCGTCGCGCCCCGTGTGGGCGCGTGAATTGAAATTACACCTAAACATCGTTCAGCCGCTTCCGCTTTGTCGCGCCCCGTGTGGGCGCGTGAATTGAAATATATTGACAAGTGCGATTGTAATAATACATTGTGGGTCGCGCCCCGTGTGGGCGCGTGAATTGAAATATTTAGTTTGGAAGGAAAATCCTGTAACTGGTGAGTCGCGCCCCGTGTGGGCGCGTGAATTGAAATCTTTCAGAATAATCAGGGATATTTACTATCAAAAGTCGCGCCCCGTGTGGGCGCGTGAATTGAAATTGGAGGAAATGTTCAGAGGGCGGTGTCCCCAAATGTCGCGCCCCGTGTGGGCGCGTGAATTGAAATTTTTAAAAGTATCCATAAAGATATTCTGGAGGATGTCGCGCCCCGTGTGGGCGCGTGAATTGAAATTTTAAAATAATCAGTGAATAACTGGTCCCCTTCTAGTCGCGCCCCGTGTGGGCGCGTGAATTGAAATTGATAAGCGTAAGAATTGGTATGTGAGAGAGAATGTCGCGCCCCGTGTGGGCGCGTGAATTGAAATCTGACGGAAAACCGAAAGTAGACGGACAGATATGGTCGCGCCCCGTGTGGGCGCGTGAATTGAAATTGGTACCACGGATGAGCAGCGCCCGCAACAGAAAGTCGCGCCCCGTGTGGGCGCGTGAATTGAAATGCAGATGGAACCGTCGGACGCTGTCAATTTTGAGGTCGCGCCCCGTGTGGGCGCGTGAATTGAAATAGATAGATATGTCAAAATTTGACAAGTTTAATGCGTCGCGCCCCGTGTGGGCGCGTGAATTGAAATATTCCCTGTGCCTGTAAGAAACTTCGTGCCAGGTCGCGCCCCGTGTGGGCGCGTGAATTGAAATAAGCCCTTGACAAATAAATAAAAATATGATTGTAGTCGCGCCCCGTGTGGGCGCGTGAATTGAAATATTTATTTTCAGGTGCTTGTACCTCTGGTACCTTGTCGCGCCCCGTGTGGGCGCGTGAATTGAAATTGCAAAAAGGTTTTAACATATCCAAAACAAATTTGTCGCGCCCCGTGTGGGCGCGTGAATTGAAATCGTTACCCACTCAATATTCGAGTTAAATGCTACTTGTCGCGCCCCGTGTGGGCGCGTGAATTGAAATAGGCGCAATATTATTCCGCTGGCAACGTTGCAGAGTCGCGCCCCGTGTGGGCGCGTGAATTGAAATCGAAATAAAAAACAAAAGCACAGCGGAGGCAAAAAGTCGCGCCCCGTGTGGGCGCGTGAATTGAAATCGCTCAATTACAATTTAACGATTATAGATTTTCCGTCGCGCCCCGTGTGGGCGCGTGAATTGAAATGGAACGGTAAAAAAACGGTTCGTTTTCACCGTAGTCGCGCCCCGTGTGGGCGCGTGAATTGAAATAAACTGTGCAACACGCATTCCAGGGTAGCACTTCGTCGCGCCCCGTGTGGGCGCGTGAATTGAAATTTTGTATTGGAAATCTTTAGCTTTGCCTTCTTTAAGTCGCGCCCCGTGTGGGCGCGTGAATTGAAATTTATCGCCAGCGTCCACCAATGTTTTAACATCGCCGTCGCGCCCCGTGTGGGCGCGTGAATTGAAATAAATCCTGACATATCTAACTCCTCTTCCACTGACGTCGCGCCCCGTGTGGGCGCGTGAATTGAAATAACTATGAATAGATATTCCGACGAATTGTTTGAGTCGCGCCCCGTGTGGGCGCGTGAATTGAAATCAGAAAAGAAGCCTTGATAATATCGTAGAAGGGCTTGTCGCGCCCCGTGTGGGCGCGTGAATTGAAATAACTGCCACACCGTATACACTGCGTATATAATCAGTCGCGCCCCGTGTGGGCGCGTGAATTGAAATTATTTTCGTAGTTGATATCGTGTTTCAGTTGATGGTCGCGCCCCGTGTGGGCGCGTGAATTGAAATGTTTGATTTTAGTAGATATGTTTCACCTGCCATTGTCGCGCCCCGTGTGGGCGCGTGAATTGAAATATAATCTTTATCCTCGTTTGCCGTATGAAAATCCAGTCGCGCCCCGTGTGGGCGCGTGAATTGAAATTTAATCATAAGCATTTTAGGACATTTATTGAGAGGTCGCGCCCCGTGTGGGCGCGTGAATTGAAATCTTGTACCTTCAATTTCTGTGCAACGAGCGCCTCGTCGCGCCCCGTGTGGGCGCGTGAATTGAAATGATCCCGGTATCGAGCGACGGCAGAGCGCCTGTGTCGCGCCCCGTGTGGGCGCGTGAATTGAAATTATTTTCTAAGAAATGTTCCTGATTTTCTTTTCTGTCGCGCCCCGTGTGGGCGCGTGAATTGAAATAATGAATTCACGCAACTGCCGTTCGAATCGTATCGTCGCGCCCCGTGTGGGCGCGTGAATTGAAATAAATCCTCGTATGCTTTTGCTACTGTAATTACAGTCGCGCCCCGTGTGGGCGCGTGAATTGAAATCATTAAAAACAACTGTTTTATATACTCCTCTGAAGTCGCGCCCCGTGTGGGCGCGTGAATTGAAATATTCCAATTAGTTTCCTTTATATTTGCCTCTGCCGTCGCGCCCCGTGTGGGCGCGTGAATTGAAATTAATATTAAGTGTACAGGATTTGCCCTGTTTATTGTCGCGCCCCGTGTGGGCGCGTGAATTGAAATTAATATTAAGTGTACAGGATTTGCCCTGTTTATTGTCGCGCCCCGTGTGGGCGCGTGAATTGAAATAAGTCCCCTTGACTTTTAAATAAAAATATGATTGTCGCGCCCCGTGTGGGCGCGTGAATTGAAATATTGCCTACATCAATTATTATGCTGTTGTTGTGGTCGCGCCCCGTGTGGGCGCGTGAATTGAAATAGCGATGTTATGATCTCTATATACAGGTATTCCCGTCGCGCCCCGTGTGGGCGCGTGAATTGAAATAAATTAAGACTGTACAATTCGTTGAGGAGAGTATGTCGCGCCCCGTGTGGGCGCGTGAATTGAAATAGACGGGACAGCAGATAGCCAATGTGCCAGACTTGTCGCGCCCCGTGTGGGCGCGTGAATTGAAATTGCTCTGAATACTCCGTGCTGGCTTAAAGGTGCAGTCGCGCCCCGTGTGGGCGCGTGAATTGAAATTGACAATTATCTACAGATTACGGGAGTTGACGGGTCGCGCCCCGTGTGGGCGCGTGAATTGAAATTCTCAGATACGCTTGAGAAAGGCAAAGAACTTCCGTCGCGCCCCGTGTGGGCGCGTGAATTGAAATTTGACGAAGTAATTGTTGATAAATTTGCTGTTGAAGTCGCGCCCCGTGTGGGCGCGTGAATTGAAATACAAATTTGGCAGAGCTTTAGACTTACATTTGAAGTCGCGCCCCGTGTGGGCGCGTGAATTGAAATCAATCCCTGATTTACAAGGCTCTCTTCCAACTTGTCGCGCCCCGTGTGGGCGCGTGAATTGAAATTAAACCCATCAACGATATCTGTTATAGCTTCCTTCCTATCTTTAGATGTGCTATACTAAATTATTGAAAATTCAATTGATTTAGCGTTTTCTATTTTTAGTAAGCAGGCTTTATTAAATTTCGGAAGTATCTGTAATTTCAACTTCAAAAATGCCGCTCTGCTTCTTTTTATTGCCGGAGGCTTTCATAATTCCACACTCTACATTCCACGCTTCAGTTTGTTGTTTAACAGTTATATAATTGTCTGTAAGCAGCTTATTTTTTCCTGTTTTTACAGCCTTTCTTTTTGTGCCTATGTTTTTATTTAAAAAATCTTTTCTTTTTATAGAATCTATTTCAAATATATCTTTTGACCTGCTTTTTATTTCAATTGTAGGAACTTTGTTTCCAAATGTTGAAGCTTTCGTTTCCTGTCTGTAAGAATATCTGAAAATGTGAAATCTTGCAAACAAAATTTGTTTTACAAAATCGCATGTTTCTTTGTGGTGTTTTTCGGTTTCTCCGGGAAATCCCGTAATGATATCTGTAGTAAGCGCCAAATCAGGTAAAATCCGCATTATTTTACTTACCTTTTTTTCAAACTCCTTTGTTGAATAATTTCTGTTCATTTGTTTTAAAATTTCATCGCTACCGGACTGCAGGGGGACGTGTAGATGACGGCATATTTTTTCTGCATTTGTTTCTATAAGTTCTATGAATTTGTCGTCAATCTCGTTTAATTCTACAGATGAAATCCGTACTCTGAAAGCTAAAGGAATTTTAATGATTTTTTCAAGCAGATCTGAAAGTCCGCCGTCATATTTTCCTGTATGTATTCCGGTCAGAACTATTTCAGAGTATCCGCTTTTTACAAGATTTTTAATTTCCGATAAGACTTCATTTTCGGGTTTGCTCCATAGAGTGCTTCTTACATACGGAACTATACAGTAGCTGCAGAAACTTTTGCAGCCATCCTGTATTTTTAAAAATGCTCTTGAGTGTCTATCAAAACCGGAGACTTTCTGTTTTTGTGGTTCGATAAAAAGTTTTGTTTTATCCTTTATTATTTCAATATCGGGGAAGAGATTTTTGATATCAATATTTTTGTTTTTTACAATACAGCCTGTAAGCATTATTTTGGGTCTGTTTGGCAGTTTTGTCGCTTTTCTTAAAAAATATTCCAACTTTTTATCAGCGTCTGCCGTTACGGTGCAGGAATTAAAAATAATAATATCAGCTTCTTCAGGCTTTTGCGTGCATTCAAAATTATCTTTTCTAAATTTTTCGGAAATGAGCTGCGATTCGTATTGATTTACTTTACAGCCGAAAGTGTGTATATAATACTTTTTCATTTAAGATTTTTAAAAAAATTTAAAATCAAGGTGCTTGTGACAATTGCCGCGGTTTCTACTCGTAAGATGTTGTTTCCGAGTGTTTTTGTCAGGATGGCGAACGATTTCGCAAATTATACTTCTTCATTTTCAAATCCACCTTCCTTCCGGACCTATAAAAAATACTGTAGCTATTATATTTTACTTTTTCTTTAAAAATATTATTTATAAGGGATTTGTTATTTTCGCTTTCGTAAGGATAAAATATTTATGGATTTTTTGTCTGCGGCAGCATTTTTGCAAGCAGTTTTAAAATCCAAAGGCTCATTTATTTTCATAATGTCGTTTCTTTCGCACTGCGAACTTGCGGCAACGGATATCTTTTTATATCGTTCTGACTTATTTTTTGAAAAACTGGTTTTTAGTATTAACAGGTGCGATTTCAGAAACTTCTATTTCGGCATGTTTTTCAATAAGCCATTCAAATTGTCGTCTTTGGGAAGCTTTTACGATAAAATCAGACATTTTATGTAAAGAAGACAAAATATTCTCCATGAGCATAATTACTATTATAACACAATACAAAGATTATCTGAAATGGTAAAAATGGCTGTTTTAAGTGTTAACAAAGTAAGTTGTAAGGAATTTATTTTTTAATTTGATAATGATACACGACTTAAAATAGAATAGCTATGTGAAAAAATAATAATTTATTCTTTTAGATATGTGCATTTATGATTGGACTTTGCATTGGATAAAGACAAGAAACTCAAATTACGTATTATTTGGCATAGCTTTTATGGAAAATTTATTTTCCCCTGTTCCGACGAATATACTGCTTACTCCTTTAGTTATTGCAGAACCTGGAAAATGGTGGCAGAAAGTATTAATATGTACTTTGGGTTCCGTTTGCGGCGTTATATGATAGGCAAGGTTTTTTATAAGACTATTAAACTTGTAAATAGTAAATTTTTATAATTTACGCAATGCTGTGGCAATAATCGGTGAAAAATATGCAGTAAATGCTTTTTAAGTATTTTTACAGGAACATTTGCGACTATTCCTTATTAAAGTGCTAACGATTGCAGCTGGAATATTCAATATATCTATGCTTGTTTTGTTTGTTGCGTCTATGCTTTGAATAGTCGGGCGTTTTTTTATTGTCTCTACTGCTTTAAAGCTGTTTGGCGCAAAAATCTAATATACAATAGAAAAGTATTTTAATATCCTCTCTGCAGTATTGCTATTTTACTTATTACCGGCTTTTTTTTAGAATTAAAGTGTCCTATACATTTCTGTTGACGGTGCGATATCTTTATGGTATAATTATAGGTTGATTGATACGATAAATTTTAAGTTATTAAAACGGGGGTGTGGCAGAGCGGTCTAATGCACCAGACTGTAAATCTGGCGGGCTTGCCCTTCGGTGGTTCAAATCCATCCGCCCCCATACTACTATAAATTTGCGGGAGTAGCACAATGGTAGTGCTCCAGCCTTCCAAGCTGTCCACGCGGGTTCGATTCCCGTCTCCCGCTTTTTACTTATTGTTGTCTGAGAGTCTGCCGAGGTGGCTCAGTGGTAGAGCACCTCCTTGGTAAGGAGGTGGTCGCGGGTTCGATTCTCGCCCTCGGCTAGTTTATCTTGAAAGTTACAATTAGTACTGCAGTGAGGTTGATGATGAGGGAGGGGAAATAAAAATGGGAAAAGAGAAATTTGAGAGGAGTAAACCGCACGTAAATATAGGGACAATAGGGCATGTAGATCACGGTAAGACGACGTTAACGGCGGCGATAACGAAAGTATTGGGTGATAAAGGGTTAGCGAAGTACATTAGTTATGATGAGGTGGCGAGGGCGTCAGAATCGCAAGGGAGAAGAGATGCGTCAAAGATAGTGACAATAGCGGTGAGTCACGTGGAATATTCAACGGTGAATAGGCATTATGCACATATAGATTGTCCTGGTCATGCTGATTATGTAAAGAACATGATAACGGGAGCGGCGCAGATGGATGGTGCGATACTGGTGGTGAGTGCGCTTGATGGTCCGATGCCGCAGACGAGGGAGCATATATTGCTTGCAAGGCAGGTGAATGTGCCGGCAGTGGTAGTATTTCTGAATAAATGTGATGCGGTGGAGGATAAGGAGTTGTTGGATTTAGTGGAGATGGAGGTTAGGGATTTGCTGACGAAGTATAATTTTCCTGGGGAGAGCACGCCGATAATAAGAGGGAGTGCATTAGGTGCGTTGGAAGGGAAGCAGGATGGAGTGGATTCGATAATGAGTTTGATGGAAGCGGTAGATAATACGATACCGTTGCCTGCGAGGGATGTTGACAAGCCATTTCTGATGAGTGTTGAGGATGTATTTTCGATAACAGGGCGAGGGACGGTAGCGACGGGGAGAGTAGAAAAAGGGAGAGTGAGAGTAGGAGAGAATGTGGATATAGTGGGGATACAGGAGACGAGGAAATCGGTGGTGACGGGTATAGAGATGTTCAGAAAGCTGCTTGATGAAGCGCAGGCAGGGGATAATATAGGGATGCTGTTGAGAGGGATAGAGAAGAATCAGGTGGAGAGAGGACAGGTAATAGCGTATCCGGGTTCAATAAAGCCGCATAAGAAGTTTAGAGGACAGGTATATGTGCTGACTAAAGAAGAAGGAGGGAGACATACGCCGTTTTTCAATGGGTATCGTCCGCAGTTTTATTTTAGGACGACGGATGTGACGGGAATAGCGCATTTGCCTGAAGGTGTGGAGATGGTGATACCTGGGGACAATGTGACGATGGATATAGAGTTGATAATGCCTGTGGCGATGGAGACGCAGTTAAGGTTTGCGATAAGGGAAGGTGGGAAGACGGTAGGTTCTGGGGTTGTTACCGAGATAGTTGAATAGAGAGAGGTTTTTTTTTGATTATGTTTGTGTGAGTGAAAGATTTGGGTGGAGAAATTATTAGATTTAATAAGAAAGAAGCTTTATTGTTTGGATACGACTTGAATGTAAAATAATCGACGCTTAAGTATTATGTTATAAAACGGAGATTAAATAAACAGGATTAAAATCTATGGTAAATGAAAAAGCAGTCCCGACTCAACGTTTGAGAATTAAGTTGCGGTCGTATGATCATTGACACCGAGAGATTTGTTTTGGAGCTATTTTATTATAGTTATTACTCTTAAGAAATTATATATAGCGATTCTAACAGATATATAAAACAGAGGGGGGGGGGGTAAACCGAAACGACCATAAAGAGACGATAGCGGCAGAATAAAGTGATAGAATATAGCACAGGCTCTCGTTATCGGCGAAAGAAATATGAAGTAAAAGCAAACAGATGTTTTTGAGACAAAAACTACCTAAACATGGCAGGCAAAATATAAAATTGGAGAATTAATAGATGGCGGAAAGAGTTATTATAACATTAGCGTGCAGTGTATGTAAGAACAGGAATTATTATTTTGACAGAGCCAAAAATCATGAAGGGAAGCTCGCATTGAAAAAATTTTGTAAAAATTGCGGCAAACGCACTGATCACAAAGAGACAAAATAATCAAGACAAGGGGGGGTATAAGCTAATGGTAAACTGCTGGTCTCCAAAACCAGCTTTGGAGGTTCAAATCCTTCTGCCCCCGTTTTTGAATAATATTTACGAAGGTTTAAGATGAATTTAATTAGAACGTTCATACAATTTTTTAAAGAGTCGTATTACGAGCTTACAAAGGTTACATGGCTTGGCAAAAAAGAAGTTGTGGGAACTACTATAATAGTGATTATATTTGTTATTATCATGTCTATTTTTGTAAGCGTTGTTGACTTGTTTTTAGGCACTGTTGTTGGTATTATATTATAGCTGGAGTGAGAAATGGCAAACCAATGGTATGTTGTTCATGTTTATTCAGGACATGAATATAAAGTAAAAAAAGGGTTGGAAATGACTGTTGCAAATTTGAACATGCAGGATACTATTTCGCAAATACTTGTCCCCACTGAAGAGGTAATTGAGGTAAAACAAAATAAAAAAAAAATAAAAAAAAGAAAATTCTATCCCGGTTATATTTTTGTTGAGATGACGATAAACAATTCGACTTACTGGCTTATTAGAAACACCGCAGGAGTTACAGGTTTTTTGGGCGGCGTAAAGCCTATTCCAATATCGCAGTTTGAAGTTGAAAATATTCTTAACACTGTTGCCAATCCGGATACTTCTAAGCCCAGACCCGCGGTATCGTTTGAGAAAGAAGAAAATATCCGTATTATTGAAGGGCCGTTTAAACATTTTATAGGTATCGTGGAAGAAGTCAATCACGAGAGAGGTAAGTTAAGAGTTATGGTGACGATATTCGGAAGGCATACACCGGTAGAGCTTGGTTTCTTGCAGGTTGAAAAAATGTAAAAAAGTTAAGGTTAAATTCTATATATATTTTTACTTATATGCGAAATCAGTCAATACAGGAGTAATATAAAATGCCCCCTAAAAAAATAAAAGCAATGATTAAATTACAAATTCCCGCAGGCGGAGCAAATCCGTCGCCACCAGTAGGTCCCGCATTGGGACAGCAGGGCGTAAATATTATGGATTTCTGCAAACAATTCAATGAAAGAACAAAAAGTATGGAGCAGGGAATGACAATACCTGCAGTTATAACTGTATTTGAAGACAGATCATTTACTTTTATAACAAAAATACCCCCCGTTCCGGTTTTGATTAAAAAAGCTGCCGGTGTTGCAAAAGCTTCTGGAGTTCCTAATAGAAATAAAGCAGGAAAAATTACTGCGACACAGGTAGAAGAAATAGCAAAGCAAAAAATGCCGGACTTAAATGCAAACGGAGACCTGAATGCTGCAAAGCTTATGATTGAGGGAACTGCAAGAAGTATGGGCATTGATATTGTTAAGTAACCGTAAAGTTGAAAGTGAAAGCAAATAGTGAAATTGACAATAATAATAGAAGTGAATTGTGGGAGTCGGTTTATGCTCGACATATAACCACAGGAGGAAAAAGTGGGTAAAAGATTAAGCGAAGCGTCAAAGTTAGTTGATAAGAACATGGTTTATAAACTGACGGAAGCTGTAATTCTTGTAAAAGAAACGGCAAAAGCAAAATTTGACGAAACTATTGAAATTCATATTAAGTTAGGCATTGATCCTAAACGGAGCGATCAGATGGTGAGAGGTACAATATCTATCCCGCACGGCATCGGTAGGACAAGAAAAATCGCGGTTTTGGCAAAAGGCGAAAAACAAAAGGAAGCTGAAGCAGCGGGTGCTGATATTATAGGTTCAGATGACTTAATTGAGGATATATCAAAAGGTAAACTTGGTTCTGGCTTCGACGTTTTGGTTGCGACGCCTGACGTTATGAAAGATTTGAGTAGGGTTGCAAAAATTCTCGGACCTAAGGGTCTTATGCCGAATCCGAAGTCAGGAACTGTGACGTTTGAGATCGGCAAAACAGTTGAAGAACTTAAAAAAGGAAGAGTCGAATATAAAAACGATTCTTTCGGAATAATTCATGTTCCGGTAGGAAAGGCATCTTTTGAAAAAGAAAAACTTGAAAACAATATAAAAACTTTGCTTGAAGCTGTTGCGAAAGCAAAACCTTTAAGTTCAAAGGGACAGTATATAAAGAGTATTTCTATTTCATCAACTATGGGTCCCGGTATATTTGTTGAACAAAAAATATAGTTGCTTTTTAAGTTTTAGTTATATAAAAGGCGGCTGACTAAAGGCTGTCTTTTACTTTTTTTGTGAGGATGGTGTCAGATGAGAAAAGTGCAGGAAATAGAGGATTTGCTTGCTCCAGTTGCAGCGAGGGAAAAAATTGAAATAGTTGATGTACAGTACAGTAAGAAAGCTGGCGATTGGGTTGCAAGAATTTTTATCGATAAAGACAGCGGGGTGACAATAAGCGACTGTGAAAATATAAGCTGTATTTTCGGTGCTTTTTTAGATGAGAGCGATATATTAAAAGATTCTCATGTTCTGGAAATTTCTTCTCCGGGATTTAAAAGAGTTTTAAAGAGCGAAAAAAGTTTTAGACGTTTTATAGGAAGTAAAACTAGAATTCGGACTTTTAAACCTATAAATAATCAAAGGAATTTTTTAGGAACTCTTTTAAATTTTGATGATGGCAGGATAAAAATAAACGATGTGACAAACGGAGTTGTGGAAATAGAATTTTCAGATATAAGAAAAGCTAATATAGAAGCAGATATTTAGGGGGGATGGAATGGCAGAAAAGGGTGAACTTTTAATAGCTCTTGAGCAGATTGAGAAAGATAAGAAAATTAAGAAAGAAGATATTTTAGTAGTGATAGAAAATGCTCTTGTGTCGGCCTATAAAAAACATGTTGGTAAAAATGTTAATGTTGAAGCTAAAGTCAATCCTGAATTGGAGGAGATGACGGCAAGCGTAGTAAAAGTTGTTGTCAAGGATGTTGTAAATCCGCTTTTAGAGATATGTGTTCAAGATGCAAAAAAATTCGATCAAAGTGCAGAGATTGGGACTGAGGTAAGAATACCTCTTGATACGCGGGATTTTTCGCGTATTGCCGCGCAGACAGCAAAACAGGTTATAGTGCAGAAAATCAGGGAATCCGAGAGGGATTCGCTGTTTGACGAGATGAAAGAAAAGATTGGACAGATTGCAAATGGTGCTATATATCGCATAATAAACAGAAATCTTATAGTGGATTTGGGTAAAACAGAAGCGATACTTCCTTCAAGCGAGCAGGTATTTAAAGAGAAATTTAGTGTTGGGCAGTATATAAAAGCCGTAATTATAAAAGTTGAAAAGAGTGTTAAAGGTTCCGGAGTCGTTTTATCGAGAACAAGCATCGAACTTGTAAAAAGACTTTTTGAACTTGAAGTTCCTGAAATTTACGAGAAAATTGTAGAGATAGTAAATGTTGTAAGAGAGCCGGGTGTGAGGACAAAGATAACCGTACTGTCGCATAATCCGAAAGTTGATCCTGTAGGAGCATGCGTAGGCGTGAAAGGCGCGAGAGTGAAACCCATCATCGATGAATTAAGAGGTGAAAGGATTGATTTGGTGTCTTATTCTGTAGATCCGGCAAAATATATAGCGAGTGCGATGTCTCCCGCAAAAATTGTTTCCGTAACCACTATTTCTGAAGAAGAGAAAAAAGCAGAAGTTTTGGTGACCGATGATATGCTGTTTTTGGCTATTGGCAAAAACGGGCATAACGTAAGACTTGCAGCAAAACTCACAGGTTGGCATATCGATGTAAAATCAGAGGGACAGAAAAAACAGGAAGGTAATGAAAGAATTGAAAAACAAGCTGAGGTTTTCGAAAAACTTGAAGGTTTTAGCGAAAGAATCATAAAAATGCTTGTAAAAGCTGGAATTACGGATGTAGAAAAGTTATCCTTGCTAACAACTGAATATCTTATTACTCTACCTGGTATAGGTCATAAAACTGCCGAAAAGATTATTGAAGTGGCAAAAAAAATAGCATTAGAAAATAAGCAGGAGTGTTTATATGCCATCAAAACAAGGTGATAAAGTAGAAGTTTCTGAAGAAAAAAGTGCAAAAAAGAATACCGTATCGTCAGGTAAAACAAAAAAAGTTTCAGCTAGAAAAGCCGTAAAAAAAGCTGCTATTGGAGTTGCTCAAAAGGTGGTTAAAACTAAAGTTGTGTCTAAAAAAACGGAATTAGGTGCTAAAACAAAATTTGTTAGGACGAAAGTGGGAAAAGCTAACTCTGTTAGAAAGAAAATTATTAAGGATGTTTTTTCTGAAAAAAATGACCATGAAGAAAAATCTGAGATTGAAAAAAAATATGATTTAGAAACTGTTGTAAAAGAAGAAAAAGCGACACCTAAAAAAGAATCTGCAATAATAAAAGGACAAGAAACTGTTATTTTGCATTCTCCGATGTCTTCTGATGCAACAGCTGGATATCAAGAGTCGAAACAAAAACCGATAGAACCAGAATCGTCTGTTCCGAAAACTGAAAACCCAAAAACTGCTATAAAATCTACAGAGGCTAAGCCCGGAACCGTTAAAGATAATTACAATGGGATAATTTTAATAAATGAGTTGATAACCGTAAGAGAACTTGCCGATAAAATGAAGCTTATGTTTGGTGACGTTTTAAAGAAACTTCTTTCTATGGGAAGTCTTGCTACCATAAATCAAAGGCTTGATACTGATACGGCTATTCTTTTGGCTAAAGAGTTTGATTATGATGCGAGATTTACGTCAATTTATTCCGAAGAGGAAATAAATTCCAAAGAGGATTCTTCAAAATTAAAGCAGCGTCCGCCGGTTGTTACAATTATGGGACATGTTGACCACGGTAAAACTTCTCTTCTTGATGCAATAAGAAGCAGCGACGTTATTGCAGGCGAACACGGCAGAATTACGCAGCATATTGGAGCATATAAAGTTAAAGTGTCTAGTGGGGACTACATTGCGTTTTTGGATACTCCGGGTCATGAAGTTTTTACAGCAATGCGTTCTAGAGGAGCTCAGGCTACCGATATAGTCGTACTTGTTATTTCTGCAGCTGATGGTGTAATGCCGCAGACAGTTGAAGCTATAAATCATGCAAAAGCCGCAAATGTACCTATTATTGTTGCTGTAAATAAGATAGATTTGCCTTCTTCAGACACGCAGAAGGTAAGACAGGAATTAAGCAATTATGGTCTTGTGCCTGAAGAATGGGGTGGTGATACGATAATGATTGATATTTCTGCAAAACAGAAAACCAATATTAATTCATTGCTTGAAATGATTTTGCTTAAAGCTGAGATGATGGAACTTAAAGCAAATCCTGATAAAAAAGCAGAAGGAGTAGTTATTGAAGCAAAACTCGATTCACGCAGAGGTCCGGTCGCGACGCTTTTGGTTCAAGGCGGAACTTTAAGAGTTGTCGATAATTTGGTTATAGGAACGACTTATGGTAAAGTGAGAGCGATGATTGACGATCGCGGAAAGAGGTTTAATGAAGCTCCTCCTAGCACTCCTGTAGAAATTTTAGGTATGAATGAACCTCCGCATGTGGGTGATAAATTTATTGTGGTTGATAATGAATCGCAGGCGAGAGAGATTACTCGTTCGAGAAAGGGAAAAATTAAAGAAGCTTCTTTAAAGCCCAGACATCATTTGTCGCTTGCCGATATAAATATGAGGCAAGTGAAAGATTTAAGAATAGTATTGAAAGCAGATGTTCAGGGTTCTTTGGGAGCTTTAAGTGATGCTTTGGAGAGACTTTCGACTTCTGAAATAAGTTTGAAAATAATACATATGGGTGCGGGCGCAATTACAGAATCGGATATTGCTTTAGCTGTTGCTTCAAACGCTTTGGTAGTCGGTTTTAACTTACGTCCCGATACCGTAGTTGAAAAACTTGCAGAAGCGGAGGGAGTAAGCATAAATGTTTACAGAATTATTTATGATTTGATCGCAGATGTTAAAGCCGCTATGGAAGGATTGCTTGACCCCGATGTGAAAGAAAAAGTGTTAGGCAGAGCTGTTGTGAAACAGGTGTTCAGATTGTCAAGCTACGGAATTATTTCGGGCTGTTCTGTTACTGATGGACAAATACAAAGAGGTATAAAGATAAGGCTTTTGAGGAATAATATCATTGTTTTTGAAGGGAATATTTCTTCGTTAAAGAGATTTAAAGATGATGTTAAAGAAGTTGAAAAAGGTTATGAGTGCGGAATTGGTCTTGAAAATTTTTCTGACGTAAAGCCAGGCGATATAATTGAGAACTTCTCTATAGAAAAAATTGTAAGGAAACTGGATAATTGATAAAAAGATGTAAATCCGCATAAAGTTCAAAATAATGAATCTAAAGGAGAAGTCAATATGCCGTTATCATATAAAAGATCTGTCAGAGTAAGTGAACTTATACAGCAGACCATATCGTCAATCGTAAGAGAAATGAAAGATTTAGACGCAGGACTTGTTACGGTTATGGGTGCCAATCTTACGGACGATTTGTTAAGTTGTAAAATTTATTATTCCGTCTTAGGTTCGGAAGAATATAAGAAAAAAGTTGCCGGGATTTTAAAGAGAAGTACAAAACAGGTAAGACATAAACTGGCTTTACGTTTAAATTTAAGGTGTACCCCGACAATATCTTTTGTTTATGACGATAGTAATGAAAGAGCTACGAAAGTATTTGATATGCTCCAAAGAATAGAAGAAGAAAAGGATAAATGTATTTTTTGAGTCTGTGCTTCCATGGTTATGAGCAGTATGAATATGAAATGGATGAGCGTTAAATAAGGAAGACGAATTGACAGATAGATAATATAAATCCGCAAATCTTGACTTATTTGACAGATTGAAGGATATCCGTTATACATGAATTTAGCTAAGAACGATTTGAAAAAAATTTCTGAAATCTCCAGAATAATTAAACAATCAAAAATATTCTTTATTGCCGGTCATATAAAACCAGATGGTGACAGTATCGGTTCAGCTTTGGCTCTTGCATCTGTTTTAAACAGACTTGGTAAAGAGGCTTGTGTTTACTGCATTGATGAAGTACCGGATTTTTTAAAGTTTCTTAAAGGTTCGGATGAAATAAAAAAGTCAGCAAAAAAAACTGATGTGTTTGACTGTGCAATAATCTTAGAAGCGATTAACTTTTCAAGAATGGGTGATATAATTACTCCGTGTCAGTCAAAAAAAGTGATCAATATAGACCATCATTTAACTTATACAAATTTCGGAACTATAAATTATATAGTCCCGTCTTCGTCGTCAACTGCAGAACTCGTATTAAATATTTTAGATTATATGAAAATTAAACTTACCAGAGGCGAAGCTGAGAATCTTTATGCGGGTATATTAACCGATACAGGATGTTTCCAACAGATAAATACTACTCCTAATTCACATATTGCTTGTGCAAAACTTATGAAGTATGGTATAGATATAAATGAAATTTATAAAAAAGTTTATGAGAACGGTTCTATCAATGCTTTGAAATTACGAGGAATTGCTCTATGCGGAATAAAAACAATTCTTGATGATAGTGTTTCTTATATTGTTTTAACAAAAGATATGTTTAAGAAAAGCGGTGCAAAAGACAATGACGACAGTGGTATAATAAATTATACTTTAAGAATAGAAGGCGTAAAAGTCGGTTGCCTTTTCAAAGAAATAGACGAAAAAACCATAAAAGTCAGTTGCCGTTCGGTAAGAAGCTTTAATGTATTGGAAGTTGTAGGCAGATTTGGCGGTGGTGGACATAAAAATGCCGCAGGTTGCACCATTAAGAAGGGAATAAACGCTTCAATCAAAATGATAAGCAGTGTTTTAAAAGAGAAACTGGCTTCTGACAAACTGTTGTTCTGTAGTGCAGTTTTTCTGTAAATTTTATATGTTTTATTTTAGCTTTGTACTCAAAATAGATAAAAGTTTCTAAAAGATCCGAGTAACGTTGCCTATGTGAGGTTAATCAGTCATGTCTCAAAGCTATAACAATATTGATGGGTTGTTACTTTTAGATAAACCGTTTGGCATTACTTCGTTTGACGCTGTTTATAAAATAAAAAAGGTTTTAAACGTTGAAAAGACTGGACACTGCGGTACTTTAGATCCTGCTTCTACAGGACTTTTACTTGTGTTGATGGGCAAAGCTACAAAACTCCAAGCTAAATTTATGAAAAAAGATAAAGTTTATTTGAGTTCTTTTCTTTTGGGTATGGTTACAGATAGTGGTGATTTAGATGGGAAGGTAATTTCCGAAAACAGTGTTTTAAATATAAACATTGAAAAGATAAAAAAAATGGTTGAAATGTTTGAAGGTGAAATTTTCCAGATTCCTCCGATGTATTCAGCTTTAAAATATAACGGTAAAAAACTCTGCGAACTTGCAAGACAAGGCATTGAAGTCGAAAGAAAACCGAGAAAAGTTACAATAAAGAAATTTGAAGTACTTTCTTATGATGGAGACATTGTGAAAGTAAGGATAGAATGTTCAAGTGGAACTTATATAAGGACTTTAGCACAAGATTTAGGAAATGTTTTAAAGTGTGGCGCAACAGTTAAAACTTTGAGAAGGGAGAAAATAGATATATTTGATATTAAAGATGCTTTGAGATTTAAAGATACAGACAGTGCCGATAAAATAATAAAAAAACTGATACCACTTTAAAATTATCTAGATTTGCAGTTTATGATTATAGCAAACAAAAAAACAGATGCTGAAAGGCAAAGATTTCGGTATAAAATTTAATAGGTGTGAAATGACTAAAAAATCAGTAGTAGCCATCGGAACTTTTGATGGAATGCACAAAGGGCACAGACTTCTTATAGATAAAATTTTATCTTCCGCAAGAAAAAATAATTTAAGAAGCGTAATAATTGTGCTTGAAAAACCTGTCAAAAAAGTAAGAGGTCTGCTTACGACATATGAGGAAAAGATAGAAAAGATTAAGTTTTCAGGGGCAGATGAAATTTTTGTAATAGGAGTTCCTTCTGAAATTCTTTCTTGCTGTCCCGAAGAATTTTTTGATGAATTTCTGCATAAAATGCTTAATGTCTCGGAAATAATGTGCGGCATTGATTTTGCTTTCGGGAAAGACGGAAAAGGCAACATTGAATGGCTTAAGAAAAAAGCAAAAGAAAAGAATATAAAAATAAATATCGTCAAACCTCTAAAAAATATCTCGTCTTCTTATATAAGAATATTAATTGAAAAAGATGATGTGAAAAACGCGGCAAGCCTGCTTGGCAGAAATTACTCTTTTACGGGGATTCCGTTTAAGGAAAAAGGAGAGGGGAAAAAACTTGGATTCCCTACTGTTAATCTTCATGTAAACAGTGATAAACTTCTCCCCAAGGGGGTCTATATAAGTCTTATATCGCAGGGAGAAAGAATATATCCTTCACTTACAAATATAGGGATACGTTCTACTTTTGACAGAGGGAACAAAATTGTTCCGGAAACGTATATTTTAGATTTTAAAGGGGAATGGAAAAAATTGCAGACTAAAGTTATGTTCTTAAAAAAAATAAGAAATGAGAAAAAATTTGCAAGCGTTGATGCGCTTAAAATTCAAATTTCAAAAGATTTATTGGCAGCATTGCGATTTTTTAACTATCATAAGACGAAGTGAAAGGCGCATTATTTATTTGGGCAGATTAACGGCAGTATATATTTTGTATCTGGCTGTTGTTGCAGTTTAAAAGCAATTAATTAAGGAATTTTGAGGCAATGAAGAAAAAAGGTTTATCTGCAGATTATTTATATTGTGGCAGCAAAAATTCTTATTTTCTTTTAAATCTGAAAGCTCTCTTAATTTGTGTATTCTGAAATTTTAAAATGTAGCCTATTTATCTAATAAATACGACGGTTTAATATTTTTTAATAGAATTTAAAAATATTTTTGTATTATATAACTAAGGGGTTTAAATGTCAGAAAACTGTCTTTTCTGTAAAATAACCAAAGGAGAAATTCCGTCTTATAAGGTTTATGAAGACGAGAAAGTTTTTGCTTTTAGAGATATAAATCCGCAGGCACCGGTTCACATACTCATTATTCCTAAGAAACATATAGGCGGATTAAACACTGCATCGGAAGAAGATGAGAGAATATTGGGTAATATTCAGATTATTGTGTCAAAAATAGCAAAACAGTTTAGTGAAATGGGAAACGGCTTCCGTTTGGTAAATAACTGTGGTGCTGACGGCGGACAGACGGTTTTTCATATACACTATCATCTTCTTGGAGGGCGAGTTTTCGGCTGGCCCCCTGGATGATGTGAAAAGTATTTTTTAAGAAAGGTGGTGTTTTAAAAAAAATGGTCAGTGTTAAAGTGCGCGAAGGCGAGTCTATTGAAGAAGCTATCAGACGTTTTAAGAGAGAATGCGAAAGAAACGGAGTAATGCAGGAAATAAAAAAACGCGAATTTTATAAAACTCCAAGTATTTTAAAAAAAGAAAAACTTGCAGAAACAAAAAGGAAAATCCGTCGTAAAATGTTTAAGGACAGTAAGTGGTCAAAGTGATTAAAAATAGGAAGGGAGTTATGTTTAGCTGTATTGATGGACATATAACTCCCTTTTACTTTGGGGTGGTAAAATGAAATTAAAAGATATACATGATTTGTTTATAAAAGAGGGAATTAAAGCAGATCCCAGAGGCTTAAACATTGTGGAACTGGATTTGTTAAAACGCAAAGAAGAGTATGATGATCTTTCAGACAAAAAGAAAGAGAATTACGATATAGAAAGTCTTACAAATCCTTATTATGATTCAAGGATTCTCTACGGCGACGAAAATACCGAAGTCAAAACCGTTATGGTCGGCATAGATATAGAAAGTCAGGAGATTTTACTTGCAAAACAGCTTATAAACTCAGGCACTAAAATTGATTTGATTATAGCTCATCATCCTGAAGGATATGCCTATTCGACGTTTTACGGTGTTTTGGAAATGCAGACTGATATTTTAAATAAACAGGGCGTTCCGATAAATATTACCGAAAAAATCGTTTCCCAAAGAATAGAAGAAGTGCAAAGGAGTGTGCTTCCTCAGAATAGCGAGAGAGTTTATGATGCCGCAAAACTTTTAAATATACCTCTTATGACTGCTCACAGCGTTGCGGACAACCATGTAGCTACATTTTTACAAAATGAAATCAATGTTTTAAGTCCGACGTATTTAAAAACGATTATTGAGCTGTTAAATAAATATCCGGAATATAAACATGCATCAAAAATTGGACACAAGCCGTTTATTCTAAACGGAAGTGATTATTCGCACTGCGGGAAAGTTTTTGTCGATATGACAGGCGGTACGGAAGGTCCTCTTGAATCTTTTGAGAAACTTGAAGCTGCAGGGGTCGGAACAATTATTTCAATGCATTTGAGCCGCAAAGCTGTCAAGGAAGCGGAAAAACATCATTTAAATATTATTTTGGCCGGACATATTTCATCTGATAATTTGGGTTTAAATCTGCTTTTTGACAAATTGAAAAAAAAAGCTCTTGAAAAATTTGAATTTATAGAATGTTCTGGTTTCAGAAGGTTTGGAAGATAGAAATGGTGATATCCGAAGATACAATTGAAAAGATAAGGCTTTCAAATAGCATAGACTCTGTGATTAGAGAATACCTGCCGGACTTAAAAAGAGCGGGACGCAACTGGAAAGTCTGCTGTCCGTTTCACAATGAGAAAACGCCGTCTTTTATAGTAAGCCCCGAGAAAGGAATTTTCAAATGTTTCAGTTGCAACGTTGCGGGTGACGTTTTTAAATTTGTGATGTTTTTAGACAATATATCGTGGATTGAAGCGGTAAAGAAACTTGCAAAGAAAACAAATATAGAAATTCAGGAGGCAAAACAAGGTATAATAAAATTGTCCGAGAATACAAAACTGTTTGATATTTTAGAAAGTTCGGCTAATTTTTATAATAAATGTTTGCTTGAAAGAGCGAGCGCCCAAAAAGCAAGAGAATATATCAAAAAACGCGGTATTAATCGCGAAGCAGTAAATAAATTTAAGATAGGGTTTGCTCCTAAAGGACAGTTTTTACAGTGGGCGTTAGAAAAAGATTATAAAGACGATGATCTTTTAAAGGCGGGATTAATAACAAGAACAGGAAGAGGAATTTTTTTTGAATGTATGTCGGAAAGAGTGGTTTTCCCGATTTTTGATGTTCAGGGAAGAATTGTGGCGTTTGGCGGAAGGACTATTGCAGGTCATAAAATTAAATATTTAAATACTCCCGAAACCGCTGTTTATTCTAAATCGTCGAATCTTTATGGATTATTTCAGACGTTGCCTGAACTTCGTAAGGAAAGAAAAATAATTGTTCTTGAAGGGTATATAGATGCTGTTATTCTGCAGCAGTTTGGAATAACAGGTGCGGTTGCGACACTAGGGACTGCATTTACTCAAAATCATGCGAAATTGGTTTCAAGATATTCCGACAGCGTCACATTACTTTTTGATTCTGATAATGCGGGAAGGGCAGCTGCGCAGAGATCTCTTGAAATTTTGGTTGGAGACAGTATAGAATGCAGAGTGTCTGCTTTACCTGAACATGTCGATGCTGATGAGTATCTCAACCAATACGGAAAAGAAAGCTTTTTAAAGTTTCTCGAAGACAGTTCTAAAAGTGCAATAGATTTTATGATTGAAAGAGTTCTTGGCGGGTTGTCTTCCGATGGAAGAAAGAGTTCACCTGAAATCAAAGCGAAAGCTGTATCTGCTCTTTTGGATTTTGTCGCAAGAAGTACCAATTCTATAATTCAGAGAGAATGGATAAGAGATATTGCGCAGCATGTGGATGTTAATGAAGAAGCGGTCTGGAGAGAGTTTGAAAAAAAGCAGCAACTGAGACTTAGAGGTTATTTGCAATATGATAAAAATTCAGTTGAACAAACTGTCAAAGTTAAAAAAGATAAAAAATTTTCAATGTCTTTAGAAGAAAATCTTTTAAATCTTATTTTAAACAATAGAGATTATATTAAAAAAACTGACAGCAATTGTTTTGAAGACGCTAGGTGCAGGAAAATTTTCGAGCTTACAGTTTCGGGTTTAAATACTGTCGGAATATTAAATACATTATCAGAAGAAGACAAAAACTGGTTTGCGGAACTGATATTAAACACAATAGAATACAGTGACATCGGGGAAGCTTTCGGCATTATTTTAAGGGATATTGATGCCGGCAGACTTGAAAGAGAAAGACGGCGGCTTGAAAAAGAAATTCTTTTAGTGAGCGAGGGCAAAAAAGAAAAAGACAAAAAAGTGTTTGATGAATATAAGAAGTTAACAGCTCTTTTGAAGGGATCGGGGAAATAAAATGGGGAAAAAAGATTTATTTAAGAGTTTGATCGACACTGGTAAAGAACAGGGTTATCTGACTTATGAAGCTATTAGTAAAAATCTTCCGCAAAGATCTATGATTGCCGAGGAAATTGATGGTTTTTTTGTTACTTTGGACAATTTGGGTATTAAAGTATTAGACAATAGAGAATATCGTTCCGATAAAGTGAAAAAGAGCAGAGGTGAAGTCGTAGAGCGGTCTATGAAAACTGTAAATGAAGAAGACATAAATCCCGTGAGAATGTATTTAAGCGAGATGGCAAAAGTTCCGTTGCTTGAAAGGAATATGGAACTCAAACTTGTAAAAAGTATAAGAGAAAACGAGGATAGATTAAAATCCATAGTTTTAGAATCACCGCTTATCATAAAAGAAATAAGAAACTGGGAGACGCTTATAAGCCAGCAGGAAATGACGACTAAAGAACTTATGCCGAGAGGAAGAAAATCAAAAGCGCAGTTAATAGGAATGGGACTAAAAATAAAGATAGTTGTAAAAAAAATAAACCGTATTGAAGAAAACATAAATACTTATGAAAAAAAGTTAAAGCTTAAATCAATATCTTGTAAAGACAAAGAACAGTATAAAGAAAAAGTGAAAGAATTTCGTTCTGAAATTGTAAGTCTTATCGTAGAACTTAATCTTAATCAAGATAAAATTAGAAGGCTTATCAATAAGATTAAAACGATAGCCCAAAAATTAAATGAAATAAAGGAAGGTTTGAGAAGATTTGAACGCAAATATAAGAATTCTTTTTCTAAAGTCCAAGTGTTGTTTAAAAGTTGCAATTTGGGAAAAATTTCCTCAGCTGAATTTAAAAAAAGTACCGGTCTTTCTGTGAAAGATGTGGCGGAAGATATAGCAAATGTCAAAACTCTTTTGGTTAAACAGACTAATCTAAAAGATGGTTTTGTTATAACTCCTGAAGAAATGATTGAGACTGACAGAAGAATCAGAGAGCTTGAATATGTTATACACAGAGATAAAATGAAGCTTATTGAAGCAAATTTCAGACTTGTTGTTTCAATCGCAAAGAAACATGTCGGAATAAGTAATCTGGAATTATCGGACTTGATACAAGAGGGGAATCTCGGTCTTTCAAAAGCCGTAGAAAAATTTGAGTGGAAAAGAGGATTTAAGTTCTCAACTTATGCCACGTGGTGGATAAGACAATCCATCAATCGTGCCATTGCGGATCAAGCAAGGACTATAAGAATTCCCGTTCACATGAAAGAACTCATATCAAAACTTACCAAAAGTAAAAAGGAATGTCAGCAGAATATGGGCAGAGAGCCTACTATACAAGAGTATTCAAAAATATTAAAACTTTCTTGTGATAGAATAAGAAGAATATTAAAAATGATGCAGGAGCCAGTTTCTCTTGCAATGCCTGTAGGCGAAGAAGAAGATTCTCGTCTTGAAGATTTCATAGAAGATCAAAACAGTCCGAATCCAGTAGTCAAAACACAACAGTACAGACTTCAGCTTGAACTTGAAAAAGTGCTAGCCACTTTAGCTCCGCGTGAAGCTGAAATTATACGTTTAAGATATGGCATAGGCATAGGATATCCGAGCACCCTTGAAGAAGTGGGTAAAAAGTTTGGAATAACAAGAGAAAGAGTAAGACAAATTGAAGCAAAAGCGATAAGAAAGCTGAAATACCCCCGAAGAAATAAGTCGCTGCGCGAATATTTAGATTAATTTTATAATGACGTCAGATAAAAGGACGGTTATTATACAGAATGCTGTGCTTTTTATTTGGTTATATGATCTAAAAACTTATTATATGTCGGAGTTTATCTTGTCCTTTACTGTTCTAAGCGGGAAAGATTTTATAAATGTTTCTTCAACCCATTTTATTGAATCAAGCGGAGTCATACCCCAATCAACCGGACAATTTGAAATAACTTCAACTAAGGAAAAACCTTTTCCGTCAATTTGGCACTGAAAAGCTTTTTTTATTGCTTTTTTTGCTTTTATTATATTTTGCGGATTATATATCGCAACTCTTTCCAAATATGTTGTTCCTTCCAGCGTTGAGAGAAGTTCGCAGAGTTTTATCGGGTATCCTTCTCTTTCTGGGTTTCTGCCAAAAGGCGTAGTTTCTGTGACCTGTCCTATCAGCGTTGTGGGCGCCATTTGTCCGCCTGTCATGCCGTAGTTAGCATTATTTACAAATAGGATTGTTATATTCTCGCCTCTGTTTGCTGCATGTATTGTTTCCGCCATTCCTATTGCAGCTATATCTCCGTCACCCTGATACGTAAATACAAATTTGTCGGGATTTGTTCTTTTTATTCCTGTGGCAACTGCCGGCGGTCTTCCATGAGGTGCTTCTGTAACGTCAAAATTAAAATAATCATAAGCAAAAACTGCACATCCTACTGGAGCTACGGCAATTGTTTTTTCTCTTACGACTAATTCGTCAATACATTCTGCGGCAAGCCTGTGAATTATGCCGTGTCCGCATCCTGAACAATATGATAAAACGGCATCTTTTAAACTTTCCGGTTTTGATAATATTTTCTTCATAGTTTTTATCCTATTATATTTACATCTATGCATTGTCATACAAAAAAACAATGTAAAACCTCGCTTTTTAGCGTAAAAAAGTGTGTTATGCACTAGGACACCTTTATTAGTAATTCCGCTTTTTGCTCTCAATTTAACTCAGTCAGTCCAGCTGCTTTACAGAAAAATGCTGTACACTTTACTTTGTATTTTTTTAATTATTTCCTGTTCCGTAACAAGTCCACCACCGGCTTTTCCCAGAAATTCGACGTTGGACTTGCCGTTTACAGCAAGTTTTACGTCTTCAACCATCTGCCCGTAGCTTAATTCAACAGATAAAAATTTTATATTCGGTTTTGCAAAGGAACTTATTATTTTAGACGGAAACGGCCATAAAGTTTTTGGTCTTAAAAGTCCTGCTTTAATACCATTTTTTCTTGCAAGTTTTACTGCAGATTTTACTATTCTTGACGAAATGCCGTAAGCTGTTATAATAATTTCAGCATCTTCTATCATGTATAATTCATATTTAACTTCGTTTTCAGATATCAGTTTATATTTTTCCTGGAGTTTGACATTATGTTTTTCCAAAACTCCGTCTTTCATAAGCAGAGATTTAATGGATCTAGGTTCTCTTCCTTTACATCCGTTTAGAATCCATTCTTTTTCCTTAAATTCTTTTTTTTCAGGTCTGTTAAATTCTATAGGTTCCATCATTTGTCCTATGATGCCGTCTGCTAGTATCATAACCGGGGTTCTGTATTTTTCAGCTAAATCAAAGGCGTCATAAGCTGTTTCATACATTTCTTGTGCTGAATTCGGAGCAATAACAATTATTTTATAATCTCCGTGACCTCCACCTTTTACGGCTTGAAAATAATCTGACTGTGAACTGGAAATATTACCAAGACCCGGTCCGCCCCGCTGTACGTTTACTATAAGAGCTGGAACCTGCATTCCGGCCATATAAGAAATTGTTTCCTGTTTTAAAGATATTCCTGGGGAAGATGATGATGTCATAGCTCTTGTGCCTGTCGCAGCTGCCCCTAAAACCATACTTGCCGCTGCGATTTCAGATTCAGCTTGAATGAAAACTCTTCCAAGTTCAACCATTTTTCTTGAAAAATAAGACGGTATCTCATTTTGAGGCGTTATAGGATAACCAAAATAAGATTTAAGACCTGCAGTAATTGCGCCCTCACAGAGAGCGATATTTCCTTTAACAAGTTTTTTCGTCATAGATCTTTATAAACCTCAATGCAAACGTCGGGGCATACCATATAACAAAATCCGCAGCCTATACAAGAGTTTTCTTTTTCCAAAACAGCCCAATGATACCCAGCTTTATTAAATTGTTTTGAAAGAGATATGCACTGTTTAGGACAGGCTTTTATACATAAACTGCAACCTTTACATTTTTCTGAATTAATTTTAATTGTTGATATCATATGAATATTCTAAGTTTTTTTTAAGATGAAATCAATTTTATGTATCTGTTTTAATCTATTGATAAACTGTGTTCTCAACTACTTGTTGTTCAGAGAGTTGATTTGATAAAATAATTAAAAGTTTTTTTATTATCAAATCTGACTTCATTATTAATAAGAGGTATTATGTTGGCAATACATCCGTTTAAACCTTTTGTTCCGCAAGGAGCAACAACACTTATTATAGGAACTTTTCCACCTTTAGCGCAATATCAGGATTTTAAATTTTATTACCCTAACAACACAGGAAGTAGATTTTGGATAATTATGGAATATGTTTTTAATCATAAGTTTCAATATTGGAAAGACGATCCAGCTGCAGAAGAAAGAAAGGCTTTGTTTGAGAGAGAACATATAGCCATAACTGATATGATTGAAAAATGTATAAGGACTAATGGCAATTCATCTGACAAAAACTTAAGCGAAATAGAATTCCGCAATGTTTATAAGTTGTTGAAAGACCGTCCTGCAATACAAAAAGTTATACTTACAAGCAGAACTGATGGAGACAGTGAGCGAATACATAAAAAACATTTAGGAAAATCAAGAAATAACAGTGCGTTAGAATTATTGAACGAACACTTGATGGAAAACGAAATTACTATTCGGAATTTGCATAAAGAAGATAATGGGCTTATCAAAGGCGAGTTTGAGTTGAACAACAAAATAATAAGAGTATTTGTTCCGTATACCCCGTCGGCGAGATGGTATAACAGTCATAAGGGAAAAGTGAACGATATGTATAAAGACAGCTTTGATGCGTAAAATAAGTATAGGTTTTCAAAAATATTCAATTTACTCAATAGACAGTTTGTTGAAACAGAACTCATTGTTTTATCGAAGAATATGAGATGAAATCTATTTTATAGACATTATCTACAAAGAGCTGTTAATGTCCATAAATTAAAAGCGCTTGGCAAAGAGAAAGATAAAAGAAATTACTAGAAAATATGATATGAATAATTAATCTTTCAACCGGAAAATTTACTAAATACAAGACTTTTTAGTATAATTCTATCCTATTTAATTACAAAAATTGCCCGATAGTGTAATTGGTAACACGTCTGCCTCTGGAGCAGAAGTCTCCTGGTTCGAGTCCAGGTCGGGCAGCTAACTTCACTACTTATGGGGGTTTGTCTTTATATAATGACAGACAATCAATCTCAACACTTCTGCTAGTAAAACATATTGACGGGAAACTTTTAGGATTGTTGTCTATGAAAAACAGGATGTCTTTTTTTATTGGCAAAATATATGTTATATCACTTCATTAAGAACATACAGAAAAAGCGAAACATAATTAGCAGATTTTTTAGAAAGGAAGTAATTTATGCAAAGAAAGAATATAAAAGAAATTTTATAGGAGGAGTATATTTGCAGTTAAGGAATGTTAAAAAGATTGAGTATTTTTATTGTTATCAGTTTGGCGAAATTAATTTTGCCGCGCTTCTTAATCTAATTTCTTTTGACAAAGATGAGAAAGTTTAATAATATGGTACTATTATTAAATTTTAGTAAATTAAGTAAATAATCTTAATTTGCTATGAAGTTAGGTTAGTTATATGCCTAAAATAATAAAATGGTTATGGAATATATGTTTTAATTTTTGATTTAGACGGAAACTTATTTATTCTCAAAGAGATATAATATCGGCGGTTAACTCGGTAAGAAAAGAATATGGTTTTTAGTATCTTTATGCCAAACAAGTGTGTTCTTATCTGGGAACCGGCGTTAATGGGCTTATGAGTAGAGCTGTTCCAATTGTTCAGGCGGAAGTTCTTGAAAAGTTTAATTTTTATTATAGATGGTGTTTAACTGATACTACGGTTATTTATAACGGTATAAGAGAAATGCTCGAAGTTTTAAAAAATAAAAAGAAAGCAATTTTATCCAACAAAAATGAACATTTTTCTTACGAGATTGTAAAAAGACTGGGATGGGAATTTCTGATTATTTTGTCAAAGTATTAGGTGAGGACGGCGCGGGTGTAAAAGAGTCTGCCCCGAAATCGATTGTGGGTTTAATAAATCTTACGAACTCTGATATTTCAAAAACCGTCATGATAAGGTGAAAGCGCAAATGATTTTTTAGCCGCTTTTTTATTAATATTTGCTTTTTCATGAATAAAAACTGTTCCGTCCGCTTTGGACAGATGAATATACAGCAGATGTAAGCTTGTGTTGTTTACATCGCTACTGACTGAATATAAAAATTTTATAAATTTTTACAAAGGATTGGATTTCAAGTGTTTTACAGATATACCGTAGGATTTTCATATAATGGCGGTAATTCCTCTGAAAGCCATTTATAAAAGACGGTTTATAGAGAAATTGTCGAGTTGTAATGTAGAAAATTCTATTCCTGTTACTGAAAAAAGCTCTTTAAAAGTATTGTCGGGATATTCGATATTAGCGATAACTCTTTTTATGCCTGCATTCACTGTTATTTTGGCACACAGTACGCACGGAGAATGTGTGCAGTAAAGCGTTGAATCTTTAATATTTATACCGTGATATCCGCCCTGTATAATTGCATTTTGTTCGGCATGAATTGCCCTGCATATTTCGTGTCTTTGTCCAGAAAGGATATTAAGAGTGTTTCTTAGGCAGCCCAAAGATATACAATCTTGCATGTCTGTGGCGGCTCCGTTGTATCCTGTTGTTAAAATTCTTTTATCTCTTACTATAACTGCTCCGACATGATGTCGTACGCACGTTGACCTTTCAGATACAAGCCAAGCAAGCTTCATAAAGTATTCGTCCCATGAAGGACGACTACGTACTGTGATTTTTTCCATTTTTATGTCAAATATTAAACTAAAAAAACGATATTGGGTCAAAATATATTGGGGGGGAGGGGAGGGATACTCCCTAATTGTGATTGTGTGAAAATTGGGGGATTATATGAATTTTCAGGGAATTATTATGGCTTTGCAGAAATTTTGGGCAAAAAAAGGATGTCTTATATGCCAGTCTTATGATTTAGAAAAAGGAGCTGGAACATTTAACCCTGCCACATTTCTTCGTTCTCTGGGACCGCGTCCGTGGAATGCAGCTTATGTCGAGCCTTCCAGAAGGCCAGCCGACGGAAGATACGGCGAGAATCCTAACAGATTGCAGCATTATTACCAGTTTCAAGTTATTATGAAACCTGCTCCCCAAAATATACAGCGGATTTATTTGGAAAGTTTAAAAACCGTAGGGCTTGATCCGAAAAAACACGATATAAGATTTATTGAAGACGACTGGGAATCTCCGACGCTTGGTGCATGGGGTCTCGGTTGGGAAGTATGGATTGACGGTATGGAAGCAACGCAGTTTACATATTTCCAGCAGGTCGGCGGCATCAATTTGAATCCAGTTTCCGTTGAAATTACATACGGCACTGAAAGGCTTGCGATGTATGTCCAAAAGAAAAACAGCGTTTACGATTTACAGTGGAACGATGAGGTAACTTACGGCGACGTTCATCTTGAAGATGAAAGGCAGTGGTCTTTTTATAATTTTGAAAAAGTTGACGTCGATATGTTAAAGAAACATTTTGACGAGTGGGAAAGAGAGGCTGAAAGACTTGCCGGAACACATCTTCCGGTTCCGGCTTATGATGCGGTTATGAAATGCTCGCATCTGTTTAACTTACTTGACGCAAGAGGTGCTATTTCGGTTTCCGAAAGAATGGATTATGTTTTGAGAGTTCGCACAATAGCCGGAATTGTTGCTGAAGAATATTTAAATTCCCACTCAGTCTAAAAAAATAAACTGCGTAATGCGGTAAACCGGGGAAAGTTTTTTTGTTATAAAATTAATTACGGAGCAGGAAATGGTTGACGGGAATATAAAGAACGCTTTACTGGAAATAGGTGCGGAGGAAATTCCATCTTCCTATATTGAACCGGCCTTAAAACAGATTGAAGATTATGCATTAAAAGCTTTTAATACTTCAGGGCTGAAACACGGAGTGCTTAAAACTTACGCTACGCCAAGAAGACTTGTGCTGATAGTTGAAAATCTTGAAGAGAAAAGCGATGATAAAACCGAAGAGGTTTTAGGACCATCTTTAAACGCGGCAAAAGACGCGCATGGGAAATATACGCGGGCGGCTGTAGGGTTTGCTTTAAAAAACGGTGTAATTCCTGAAAAGCTTGCCGTGAAAACAACCGAAAAAGGTGACTATCTTTTTTTTGTTAAAAAAATTAAAGGCGAAAAAACAGAGAAACTTTTAGTCGCAATTTTTCCAGAGATAATAAAAAATATATCCTTCCCCAAGATAATGATATGGGAAGAAAGCGGTTTTAAATTTGCAAGACCCGTAAGAAATATAGTTGCGCTTTACGGGGAAAAAGTAATTAAATTTAAAATTGCGGATGTTAATTCTTCAAATTGGACTGTGGGACTTCATACGTATGATAACAGCAGAATAAAAATAGACTTGCCTGAAAAATATCTTTTGGCGATGAAGAATAAATCAGTGATTGTCGATCAGAACGAAAGACGTGAGGAAATAAAAAGGTCAATAAAGTATGCTGCTGAAAATATAGGCAGTGTAATACCTGACGAAGAACTTGTTGACAAAGTAAATTATCTTGTCGAATATCCGTCGGCTGTGCTTTGTGCTTTTAACAGAAAATATCTTGATTTGCCGCAAGAAATACTTACCGTATGTATGAGAAAAAGTCAAAAATCTTTTGCGATAAATGATGAAAATGGTAAATTTTCAAATTATTTTATAAGTGTTAAAAACGGTGTTTCAAAATATCAGGAAACTGCAAAAGAAGGGTATGAAAAAGTTGTTGCAGCAAGGCTTGCTGACGCTGAGTTTTTTTATAGCAACGATTTGAAAAAGGGACTTGGTATTAATATAGAGAAATTAAAAGGTATTGTTTTCCACAAAGAAATCGGCACAGTTTATGAAAAAATAGAACGTATTAAACAGATAGCGACTCTCTTTAACGAAGAATTTGATATGAGAATTGACGGCAGTGCGCTTGAAAGAGCAGTGATGCTTTCAAAAGTCGATTTGACGAGCGAAATGGTTTTTGAATATCCCGAGCTTCAGGGTGTAATGGGGAGAATTTATGCGCTTAAGTCGGGAGAAAATGCAGATGTTGCTTCGTCGGTGGAACAGCATTACTGGCCGTTAGTCACTTCGGGAAAACTTCCGTTACATCCAATGGCGTCTTTATTATCTTTGGCTGATAAAATAGATACTTTGACGGCATTTTTTTCAATAGGGCTTGAACCTTCCGGTTCCGCGGATCCTTACGGTGTCAAGAGAGCTGGAACAGGTTTTGTGAAAGTGGCAATGAATGAACTGTCGAAATGCGATTTGACGGGCGTTGTCGGAAGAGTTTTTGAATTTTTGCCTGAAAATGTAAAAAATAATCCGAAATCAAAAGATGCTTGCGAAAGACTTATCAAGTTTTTTTGGCAGAGGATAGAAAATATTTTTGAGTCTGAAGGGTATAATTCTGATGAAGTAAAAGCTGTTATAAATGCGGTGGGAATTAATAAACTGAAATATATAGGCTCTTTACGGACGAAACTTGAGGCTCTGCGAAATGCCGGTCGAGAGGGGGATTTTTCATCTGTTGCGGCTATATTTAAGAGAATAAATAATATTATAAGTCAGGCAAAAAAACAGAATATCGGTATTTCCGGAGTAGTAAATGAAGATCTGCTTGCTGAAAATGCTGAGAAGGCGCTTTATACCGCTGCTAAAAAGGCAAAAGCAGAAATTGAAAATTGTGTGTCGGCAAATGAATATGGCAGGGTTTTTGGCAAAGTGTCTGAGATAAAGCCGGCGATTGACAGTTTCTTTGAAAAAGTTATGGTGATGGCAGAAGATGAAACCATAAAGTTAAATAGAGTTTCTCTTCTAAGCTATATAAAAAATATGTTTGCTGGATTTGTAGATTTTTCGGTTCTGCGACGTTAAATTTTCAGTTTCTATTAGTGCTTTTCTCAAAATAGAGAAAAGAATGTCGTAAATAGAAATAATATTGAAAAAAGATGCTGACGCAGAGAAAAAAGAAAGATTTTGAATATAAAAAATATTGTATAATAGAACAAATGGAAAAACAGAAATCGCTGGATATTTTAAGACATTCTACAGCGCATATAATGGCGGCAGCTGTTATGGAGCTTTTTCCTGGGACAAAAGTCGCAATCGGTCCGTCGATAGAAGACGGATTTTATTATGATTTTGACAGAGAGCAAGCTTTTACTCCGGGAGATCTGATAAGAATTGAAGAAAAAATGGCAGAAATAATAAAGGCAGACTACCCTTTTATATGTTCGTATGTGCCTAAAGGCGAAGCTGTTAAAGAATTTCGGGAAAAAGGTGAGAAATATAAAGCTGAAATAGCTTCTCAGATAGAAGACGATAAAGTAAGCATGTACAGGTCTGGAAATTTTACAGATTTATGCAGGGGACCTCATATAAATTCAACAGGAGAACTTAAATATTTTAAACTTCTTTCCATTGCAGGTGCTTATTGGAGAGGCGATTCTTCAAGGGAACAGCTGCAGAGAATTTACGGAACAGCATTCCTTACAAAAAAGGATATTGACGATTATTTGACTGGAATTGAAGAAGCCCACAAAAGAGATCATAGGAAACTCGGAGAAGATTTGGATTTGTTCAGTATTGACGAGACTGTCGGAGGCGGTTTGGTTCTGTGGCATCCTAAAGGTGCTCTTTTGAAGGATATTATTGAGAATTATTGGAAGAAGTTTCATCTTGAAAATGGTTATGATCTTCTGTTTACACCTCATATTGCGAGCGAAGAACTTTTTAAAGTAAGCGGTCATTTACAAACTTATTCTGAAAATATGTATGCGTCTATGGAAATAGAAGGAAAACCTTACCGGATAAAACCTATGAATTGCCCTATGCATTTGATGATATACAAAACAAAACTTCATTCTTATAGGGAACTTCCGGTAAGATATGCAGAACTTGGCACGGTTTATAGATTTGAAAAATCAGGTGTTTTGCACGGGCTTTTGAGAGTCAGGGGATTTACTCAAGATGACGGACATATTATTGTTGCTCCGGAACAGCTTGAAGAAGAAATGCTCGGAGTTTTTAATATGGCGGTAAACTGTCTTAAAACTTTTGGATTTAACGAATATAAAATTTATTTTGCCACAAGACCCGAAAAAAAATATGTAGGTGAAATAGAATATTGGGAAAAAGCACAAAATTCCATTGAAAATGCTTTGAAAAAAACAGGCTGCGTCTATGAAATTGACGAGGGTGGAGGGGCTTTTTACGGACCTAAAATCGATATAAAGATAAAAGACGTTATAGGACGGCTCTGGCAGTGTTCGACGCTACAATTCGATTTCAATCTTCCTGAAAGGTTTGATATTTTTTATGTTAACTCGTCGGGTAAAAAAGCAAGACCTTATATAATTCACAGAGCATTGTTGGGATCTTTGGAAAGATTTATAGGCGTTCTTTTGGAACATTATGCCGGTGCTCTTCCGCTTTGGCTTTCTCCTATTCAAGTTGCGGTGGCAAATATTAATGAGGAACAGCGTGGGTTCTGCGAAGGATTGTCGCAGGAATTAAAAAAGAACAATATAAGAGTTATTTTCGATGGTAGGAATGAAAAGATAGGGCGTAAAATAAGAGAAAACGCAATGCAGAAAATTCCTTATATAGCAGTTATCGGAAATAAGGAAAAAGATGCGTGTGCAGTTGCCGTAAGAGCAAGAGGCAATAGAGATTTGGGTGTTATGAGTGTTGACAATTTTATTTCTTTTGTAAAAGAGGAAAGCGTTTGCACAAGTGGATTGTAAATCTTTCTTTGTGTATATATAAAAATGACATATTGAAACATATAGACAAAATAAAAATAAATTCTTTTCTTGAGATGAAATCATCTAAAAAGGAAATTGACGGCATTTTGGAAAAAAACAAAACAGCTTAAGAGACTCAACGCGGAAGAATTTGCAAAACTTTTATCTGTGACCAATTCTTCTTAAAAAAATTTACAATGCTGCTTCCTATGTAAAAAAATACTGTGTGTGACAGGCGTATCGTTTGGTGTTTATGCCTCCTCTTTACATAAGCAATTTCTGCTCAAACAGCTGTCTTTACTGCGGGTTTTGCATCCAGACAGTAAGCTTATTGTCATAAAGAAACTTATGCTTCATGGAATAAAAGAGCAGACAGAAATACTTCTAAGAAGAGGACATAAACCTATTTTGATGGTTGCTGGAGAAATGTCCTCTACGGAAGAAAATACGGATTATTATGTCAGTGCGGTATAGTGCGGATTACAAAGGAAATAAGATAAAAAGAGTAAATGAATCGTTAGCGGATTTTAAAAATTTTAAAAAATTGAAAGAGGCGAGTATCAGTACGTACTACAGATATTCCAGAAAACTTCATATTGTGGACGCAAAAAGATCTGATACTGACAATCGTTTAGATGCAATACAATGCGTTTAAAGCTGGAATTGACGACGTTGGAATAGGGATATTATTGCTGGTCTTTCCGATTATCGTTTTGAAATTCTTATAATGCTTATAAGAGTATAATGGAAAAAGTTTGTGTAGTATGTCCTCACACTATTTTGGATCCATGCATTGAACCGGCGCGTGGATCCGTACATGCTTCAAATACTGAATATTTATTTGTAGATGAAGAATTTAAAAAACTGGTAGCTGTTTCTTATATCGGAATGATAATGTCGACGAGGGAAACAGCGGATATGAAGGACGTTCTTGTAAGTCTGGGCGTTACGCAGATAAACGCAGAATCAAGAGTTATTCCCGGCGGATACGAAGCTGAGGGAACTCCTCCGCATAGTGGATAAACTTGAAAGACAGTTCAGCGTAAATGACAGCGTACTCTTGATGAAATAGTAAAATCACTGCAAAGCAGGAATTTATGCCGAGTTTTTGTGCAGCTTGTTATCGTAAAAACAGGTTGGATGAATATTTTGTGGATTTTGCAAAACCTGAACTTAAAGAATTGGGATATAGCCTTATTGAGGGATATAAAACAAAACTTGATAAAGCGGGGATTTATGATACTGGAGAAGTTTTTCAGTAATATAAATCTCAGAGTACGGGACTAGTATGTTTAATTTCTATTCTGTATATTCCTTAAAAATCCTGTGCATAACGGCACTAAAGATTTTTGCCGTCTCATTATGTTGCATATAAAATCTTTGGTTTTGCTGAATATTTTTCAAAATAATATCAACAGTATCTTAATTATATATTGGGGGGGGGGTATAACTTTTTGCATCCATAAGTTTGCTATTGCGCTCGATGATAATTTAGGGTAATAGTGGTTTTATATTCAGATGGTTTTACTCTTTTAAAGAGAGCAACGTCCTTGTAGATATGAACTATGATGCGGCAGAGATAGTAATAAAGAAGAAATTCTTTCCGTCAGAACAAAAAAAGCGGGTGATACGATTGAAGAAAAGTACAAATCAGACTTGCAGCACAGCTTCAATCTTGCGGAAGTAAATTATATTCAGCAGGAAGCATTGAACGATATCTGGCGAATTACCGACGGATTGAGAGAAAAACTAGAAAGCGTAAATGAATAATAGAATAGTTAAATTTTATGTCGTAATTGTTATTAATAGTCTGTTCTAAAGAAGCTATCAAAAAGACACAGTAACACAAAAAATGAACAAGCAAGAGAAAAGATCGTTACAACAAATCCGACAGGTTAATGAAGCAAACAGGAAGGAATATTAAGAAAGACTTAAATCATATAAAAATCTAGAAACACTAAAATAAGAATTAAAAATACCTGAAAATAAAATAAGTACTTTAAAAACTTTATTAAACAAAACAGCGAAAGAGAACAAAAATGAAAAGGATATAATATTAACATCATTAGCATTCTTAATGATAATCTGAGAGATCTAAAATGGGAAAGCCATTTAGCATAACGCACGGGTTTTGGAATGGATGAGCTGTTTAACACTATTGTTGGTAAGGTTAATAACAATACAACCCAAGAACAAATCATCAACATGCTCAAAGAAGCAATGACCAAAAACATCGACGACAACAGGCAGTTTTACGCTGAAGAAGCTATGAAAAAATATAGACGATAATTACGTTAACAGAGTCTATAAGAAATATTTAGAGGAAAAGAAACTTAATAAATAAAACGCATTTGTATTTGTTAGAGCACGAAATGAAAAAGCAATAGAGAAAGGCATGGATATTTGCGGATTTTAAAATTATTCTCGATGTTAAAGTGTTTTTTAAGAGTTTGTTGCAAGAAACATGTGCTAGGTGGATTGGTTGAATTGCTATTTCCTCTTTGAAAGAAGCAAGAAAGGTTGGCTCGTAAGGCAAGTTTTATAAAACTTGCCGATGAGATATTTTTTAGAGTTTTTAACCTAACCTGCAAACTAAATAGCATTAGGAAAATAAAACGGCGAAGAAATCCCGATAAACTGGAAAAGGAAAACGGCAGACTAACTTTTCATCTGTGACAATCGTGACAATATCTATCCATTTGCGAATGAAAAGCATTTTCCGCGTAAACTGTGATACGGAATAAAAAAATAGAAAATAAAAGGATTAAGAAAGAATAGATTAAATTAAATTAAATACTATATTGTTTTTAATGTCTTTTTATTGTGAATGCAGATTGTTATTGTAATTGATTTTTCAATTATAGTTTGTTAAAATTATTATTTAAAGTGTGTCGATTTTATTGCGTTGCTAGCTCAATTGGTAGAGCAAACGACTCTTAATCGTTAGATTATAGGTTCGATTCCTATGCAGCGCATGTTTATGCGGACGTGGCGGAATTGGCAGACGCGTATGGCTTAGGACCATATACCACATAGTATGGGGGTTCAAGTCCCTCCGTCCGCATATATCAAAAATCTTTTGCTGTTATCCAAATATACACCTTTTTCTTTCTTCTTTTTTAATGAGTAATAAGATAAGGTGGAAAAGTGGTATTTAATGAATTCCTCTAACTGTTTCTTATCATTTGCTTAATAATGCTTGGAGCAGGTACAGGTAGTGCCGGAACTTATTTGGAGTTCTCATCGGAAAAACAGGGGCGGCGACAGATAGGTTATACCTGTGTTGACGGGTGGCAATAGAAGTTTGTCCGAAGTGACGAAAAAACGCATCGACTGCAGTTTTAGGCATAACAATACACAAAATACATTGTTTATGTGAAATAAAGAGGAAAAGTAAATGTCCCTGGAAAATAAGACGATTGATTTTAAATCCGCAGTTGTTGGCGAAAAATTGTGCTCTGTAACTATGGATGTTGAAGTTTCAGAAAATATTGCTGCCGATGAAATTGAATCTGCTTTTAGCCGGATCCGGAGGCAGGCAAAAATTGACGGATTCAGACACGGGAAAGTCCCGATGAATATTATTAGACAGAAGTTTGCCGGCGAAGCTAAGGATCGAGCCATAGAAAGCATCATAAAAAAAACCGTTTTAGATGCTCTTAAAAAAGAAGAATTTGTTTCGATTGGTTTTCCGATAATTGAAGAATTTGACTATGAGGTCGGACAGACTCTAAAATATCGTTTTACCGCAGAACGTCATCCAAAAATCGAAGTAAAAGATTATAAAGGCATTCCGTTAAAAAAAGAAATTTTCAAAATTACTGATAAAAGTTTAGAACAAAATCTTGAAGTTTTAAGAAAAAGGAACGCAAAACTTGTTCCATCTAAATCCGATAAAGTTACAGAAAAGAGTTTTGTTTCCATTGATTATGATGCTTTTGACGCTTATGGCAAGGAGCTTCCTGAAATTAGGGCAAAAAACTATGTTATTGATTTAAATTCCGAAAATACCGTTAAAGAATTTAAAAAAGCTTTAAGTGGCTTAAAAATCGGTGCTGAGAGGGATATAAAAATTGAATATCCTTCGGATTATTCAAGTGAAATTTTAGCGGGAAAAACCGTAACATTTAAAATAAAAGTGATTGAAATAAAAGAAAAAGAGATTCCAGATCTAAACGATGATTTTGCAAAAGATATGGGAATTGAAAATCTTGGAAATTTAAAAACAAAAGTAAAAGAAATCGTAGAAACTGAAGAAAAACGCCGTCAGGACATGGACATTGAAAGGCAAATTATTGAATATTTGCTTGAGAAAAATAAATTTGAAGTTCCCCAGTCTTTAGTTACAGAGAATAAAAAATCATTAGTTGAAAAAATGAAAAACTATATGAAAAGGCAGGGTGCTTCTGAAGAATATGTTAAAAAACAGGTTGAACTCGAGCAGAAAAAACTTAAAGAAGAAGCGGAGAATAAAATAAGACTTTCTTATATTTTGAATGCAATATTTAAAGATGAAAATCTTGCTATGACCGATGCTGATATTGAGGAAGAAAAAAGTAAAATGAAAACTTCAAATCCGGGCATGGAAAATGCGGTTGATAAATATTTTGCAGAAAAAAAAGAGAATATAATGCTTTCGCTTAAAGGACAAAAACTCTTTGGGTTTTTGCTTGCCAGTGCAAATGTTGAAACGGAAGAAAAGGATATGCTGTTAAAAAAAGACGAGAATGAAAAATGAAGTGTTTTGAGGAGCGGACTTAACAAAATAGTAAATAAAATTCTTTATAATTTGTCCTAAATGTTTGTATTATTAGGAGGTAGTGATGCCATTACTGATACCTACAGTAATAGAAAGGTGGAATCAGGGAGCCGCCGTAACGTATGATTTGTATTCGAGGCTTCTCAAAGACAGAATTATTTTTGTCGGCGGGCAAGACGGAGCCGTTACCACTGATTCTGCAAACGTTTTAATAGCACAGCTTTTGTATTTAGACTCAGAAGATCAGGGAAAAGATATAAGTTTATACATCAATTCGCCAGGCGGTATGGTTAGTGCCGGACTTGCCGTTTATGATACTATGCAGTTTATAAAAAGTCCGATAACCACAATTTGTATGGGTATGGCAATGTCTTTTGGCGCTGTTCTGCTTGCCGCGGGAACAAAAGGCAAAAGATATGCTTTGACGCATTCCCGCATAATGATACATCAGCCTTTGATTTACGGAGGCGGTTTGTCGGGTACGGTTTCCGATATTGATATAGAAGCAAAAGAACTTGTCTCGACAAAACAGAAGCTTTCCGGAATAATTGCAGAGCATACTGGAAAGACGTCAGAACGAGTGTTGAAAGACACCGATAGAAATTGTTATATGTCGGCACAGGAAGCAAAAGAATATGGTCTTATTGATGAAGTGATAGTTAATTTGAAGCAGTAGCAGCCGTGACTGCGGACATCCTGAAATAAATTCATGGCGGCAGAGAGTGTAAATATAATGGGAATTGATTTTAGCGAAAAGTGTTGTATATTTTGTAACAAAGGCTATCCCTATAAATTAGTCGGGACAAGTGGTGTTTATATTTGTGAGGAATGCGCAAAACATTCGTTGGAACTTTTTGAAAATTTGAATAAAAAAGAATCAAAAGAAACTATGTTAAGACTGCCAAAACCAGGCGAATTAAAAAGGTTTCTTGATGCTTATGTTATAGGACAGGAACATGCAAAGAAGATTTTA